>NZ_JAEMSG010000060.1:0-15964 GCF_016462945.1 Mycolicibacterium sp.
CCACCGCCGGAACCGGAGCAGACTGCGCGGCGCGACCCGTTGTCGATGATCCTGATTCTGGTCATCGTGGTGGCGGTGACGATCGCCGGTGTGCTGGGCGCAGAGCTGTATGTGCGCCATACGGCGAACTCGATCGTTGCCAAGGCCGTCAGTTGTGTGGTTGGGGACGGTGCGAGCGCCTCGTTCGGGCTGCGGCCGTTTCTGATCCAGCACTTCACCCACTCCTACCGCGATATGACGGTGGAGACCGCGGGTAACCAGATCCGCGAAGCCAGGGGGATGAAGCTCGAACTGCGACTGGACAACGTTCGGATCAACCCGACCGCCGACTCGGCGGGCACGTTGGGCGCGCTGGACGCAGATGTGACGTGGTCCACCGAGGGCATCAAGCAGACCGTGCAGGGTGTCATCCCGTTGGTGGGCGGCCTGATCAATGAGGTCACCGCGGATCCGTCCAGCGGCACCCTCGAGTTGCAGAGCGGCCTGGGTACCGTGACGGTGAGACCGCGGGTGGCCGATGGCAGTTTGGCGCTGGAGGTGGTCAACGTGAGCGGACTTGGATTCACCCTGCCACGTGAAAGTGTGCAACCCGCCCTGGATCTTTTCACCACCGCGCTGACCAAGAACCTTCCCATGGGCATCCACGCCGAGAGCGTCGGTGTCACCGATACCGGGGTGGCGGCGCGGTTCGTCACCCGCGACGCGACGATTCCGAACGGCCAGCAGGATCCCTGCTTCGCCGGGGTCGGCTAGCGGGACTTCCCCTGGACCTCAAGCAGTTTGGGGTGGACATCGGCCAGATAGACACCGGCGGCGACCGCCGCGATGACCATTCCGGTGACACCCAAGACCCAGGACAACAGGCCGGCAACTCCGAGGATCGCCAGCCAGGCCGGCTTGGTCAGTTTGTCGGCCGCGGGGTAGGCATCCGACCGCTGCCTGGCCGCGTTCACGAACGCGAAGACGGTGGCGGCCAGAACCACCCAGAAGACGACATCAAGAACGACACCCGCCACACCCTCAAGGCTCACAGCCTCAAGGGTAGGCGGGTGTCGTCTGGATCGTCGACCCTGGTGCTTACTTCTGGGTGACCCGCTTGGCCGAAGTCCGCTTCACGGCCTTCTTGACGGCCTTCTTGACGGCCTTCTTCGCGGGAGCCTTCTTCACGGCCTTCTTCGCGGGGGCCTTCTTCACGGCCTTCTTGGCGGGGGCCTTCTTCACGGCCTTCTTGACGGCCTTCTTGGTCGGCAGATCGACGCCGACCAGCTTGGCGGCGCGCTCGCCGACGGCGCGGGTCTGCGCCGAGACGTTGCCCAGTGCCTCCTGAGTCAACTCGACCGCCTGTTCAACGTATCCCTCGACACGGCCGGCGGCATCCTTGAACTCAGCCTGACCCATCAGCCGCTCGAGAGCGGCTCCGCCGCGCTCAACCAGGCTGTTATAGGTCACGGTGGCATCGCCGAGGAACTCATCGGCAGCCCTGCGCAGTTCCTCAGTGCTCAGCTTGCCGCGCAATTCCCCGGTCCGCTTGGGCAGTTCTTCCTGCAAACGGGTCAGCACAGCGCGCCGATCATCCATCCGGTCACCGGCCAGCTCGGCCCGCTCGCGCAGGGTGATCAGGATCTCGTTGACGGTCGCCAGGGCGAGGTCGGCTGCACCGACCGCGGCCAACAGCGGGGCCTTCAGATCTTCAACAGTGGTGTTCTCGGCCATGTGAATGGCTCCTTTCAATTATCTTTTTGAGGTTGTTGGTTGAAACACTGGTTGGTGATGTCGTTACTTAGCCGGCAGCTCCTCATCGGCAGCCCCGTTCTGCTGGCGGAACGATGTGTAGATATCGAGCAGAACCCGCTTCTGGCGCTCGTTGATCGAGGTGTCCGCGACGATGACGTCCCGAACATGGCCTGGCTGCCCGGGCTCAAGAATCCCGGCCCGGACGTACAGGACCTCCGCCGACAACCGCAGCGCCTTCGCGATCTGGCTCAGAACCTCAGCGGAGGGCTTACGCAGCCCCCGCTCGATCTGACTGAGATACGGGTTGCTCACGCCTGCCCGCTCGGCCAGTTGTCGCACCGACACCTCAGCGGCTTCACGCTGCGTTCTGATGAAGCTGCCGATATCCTGCGCGGCATTGCTCACCACGGCAGCAAGATCTGCCTCCTGTGCCATCGTTCGCCTCCTCGCGGGTGCGGGATACCCGGGTGTGGGTTACCTACGAGGACGACATTACCCGCTAGTGCTAACTATTGCAAGCACTAGCTAGCGCAGGTCAGAATAGGAATTTGGCTATCACATAGATCACCAGGCCGGCGAGGGCCCCCACTACGGTGCCGTTGATCCGGATGAACTGGAGGTCACGGCCGACGTGCAATTCGATGCGGCGGCTGGCCTCTTCGGCATCCCAGCGTTCGATGGTGTCGGTGATGATCGCGGTGGCCTCCCCGCCGTACTGCTCGACGAGATGCCGCGCTCCCCGCACCATCCAGCCGTCCACCTTGTCGCGTAACTCTGCGTCATCGCGCAGGGATGCCCCGATCTGCATCACGGAGTCGGCGATACGGCCCCGGAGCGCGCTGGACGGGTCATCGACACCCTCCAGCACCAGCCGCTTGAGCGTCTTCCAGGCGGTCTCAGCCGCCCGGGTCACCTCATCGCGGGCCATCAACTGTTCCTTGACCGCATCGGCGCGGGCAATCGTGGCATCGTCGTTCTGCAGATCATTGGCGAACTCGAATAGGAACCGGGTAGCCGACCGCCGCAACTCATGGTTGGGGTCGCGGCGCACCTTATCGGTGAAGTCCATCAACTCGCGATGCATCCGATCGCCCACCATGTGATCGACGAAACGCGGTGACCACGTGGGAGAGTCGCGGGTGACCACCCGCTCGATCGTCTCGCCGGCGTTCAACGACCAGTCGAAGGCACGGTCGCACAACAGCTGGATGAGCGCCTCCTGGCGATTCTCCACCAGCAGTTGGCCGAGCACCCGGCCCACCGGCGGGCCCCACTGCGGCTCGGCGAGCCGTTTGACGATGGTCCGATCGATGATGTGCTGGATGTCCTCGTCATTGAGCAACTCCACGCCGACCCGCAACACCGTCGAAGCCTCGTCGGCGACCCGGGCAGCGTGCTGGGGCTCGGAGAGCCACTTGCCCAGCCGGCTGGCCACCTCGGCGTCGCGAACTTTGGTCTCGATGACGTCGGGCGACAGGAAGTTCTCCCGTACGAAGGATCCGAGACTCTCGCCCAACTGGTCCTTCTTGCGCTTGATGATCGCGGTATGGGGGATTTTGAGCCCGAGTGGGTGCCGAAACAGCGCAGTGACCGCGAACCAGTCGGCCAGCGCGCCGACCATGCCGGCCTCGGCGGCCGCTCCCAGATAACCCAGCCAGGCCGGCCCGCCCCTGGCCTCCGCCCACCTGCAGGCCAGGAAGAGCACGGTCGCGCCGAGTAGGAAGCCCAGCGCGACAGCCTTCATCCGACCCAGATTGCGTGCCCGCGCGGCATCGGCCTCGGGATCTGCTCCGGCGAAGGATTCAGCCAAGGACGATCCCGCCCGCGTCGGGGCGCCCGGGGTGCGATGTTTGGCAGCCACCTCACCATCATCCACATGCCCGTAGACTGCACCCCAAGATGGGACGGATCCGACGATCGTGACACAGGAGATCGGCCCCGCCGTGGTCAAGACCGACGGGCGTAAACGGCGCTGGCACCAGCACAAAGTGGAACGACGCACCGAATTGGTCGACGGTGCCCTCGACGCCATTCGCCGCCGCGGACGCTATATCAGCATGGACGATGTGGCTGCCGAAATCGGCGTGTCCAAGACCGTGCTGTACCGCTATTTCGTCGACAAGAACGACTTGAGCACCGCCGTCATGATGCGGTTCGCGCAGACCACGCTGATCCCCAACCTGGCTGGCGCGCTGTCCACCGATCTTGATGGATTCGACCTCACCCGGGAGATCATCAGGGTCTACGTTGAGACCGTCGCAGCCGAGCCGGAGCCCTATCGGTTTGTGATGGCAAACAGTTCGGCCAGCAAGAACAAGGTCATCGCCGACTCTGAGCAGATCATCGCCCGGATGCTGGCACTGGTGCTGCGTCAGCGCATGCAGACGGTCGGGATGGATACCCGCGGAGTGGAACCCTGGGCCTTCATGATCGTCGGGGGCGTGCAGTTGGCGACGCACTCCTGGATGTCGCACCCGCGGATGAGCACCGAGGATCTCATCGGCTATTTGACGATGATGTGCTGGAGTTCGCTGGTCGGAATCGTCGAAGCGGGTGGTTCGCTGGCGAAGTTCACCTCCGAGCCGCATCCCTCGCCGATCGTCCCGCGGATCCCCTAGTCTTCGGCTATGCCTGATCAGACGTCGACCGATCTGCCTTCACAATGGAGTCACGAGCCAGGCAAGATTCTGCGCTTCCGCACCGGCGACAAGATCGCCGATATCGACACCGACTCGAGTCCCGGCTTCACCGGTAACCGGGCTGCTGCGGCCGAGATTCAGGCCGACCGCAACGCGCATCTCGCCGGTCTGCAGGAGTTGCTCTATGCCGACGGCAAGGGCGGCAACAATCGATCGCTGCTGCTGGTGCTCCAAGGTATGGACACCGCCGGCAAGGGCAGCATCGTCAAGAACGTCCTGGGCGGCACCAACCCGATGGGGATCCGCTACACCGGATTCGGGCCGCCCACCGAGGAGGAACGGGCGCACCACTACCTGTGGCGGATCAACAACGCGCTGCCGCCGGCGGGCCACATCGGGGTGTTCGATCGCTCGCACTATGAGGACGTACTGGTGGTCCGGGTGCACGAATTGGTGACCCGCGACATCTGGGAAGGCCGCTACGACGAGATCAACACCTTCGAGAAAGAGCTCGTCGAATCGGGCACCACTATCGTCAAGGTGGCCATGTTCGTCTCGCTCGATGAGCAGAAACGCCGACTGGCCGAGCGGCTGGAGCGGCCCGACCGGTACTGGAAGTACAACCCGCGCGATCTTGACGAACGCAAACTGTGGCCCGCCTACCAGGAGGCCTATCAGGCGGTGCTGGATCGAACCTCCACGGACATTGCGCCGTGGTACGTGGTGCCCTGCGACAAGAAGTGGTATAGCCAATTGGCCGTCACCGAATTACTCATCGAGGCGATCGAGGCAATGAAACTCACCTGGCCCCCCGCAACCTTCGACGTCGAGGCGGAGAAGAAGAAGCTGGCTGGCGCCTGATAAACCCGGGCCTGATCAGCCCTTGACCAAGGTGAACTGGCCGACGTTGGTGATGCCCCGGCGGAAGAAATCAGCGCATCCGGTGAGGTACTTCATGTAGCGGTCGTACACCTCCTCGGAGGTGATCGCGATCGCCTGCTCCCGGGTGGTGGCGAGGTTGTCCGCCCACATGTCGAGGGTGCGCGCATAGTGCTGCTGCAGCAGGTGGGTGCGCTCCAGGGTGAAACCGGACTGCTCGGCCAGCACTTCGATATCCTCCACGGCCGGCAGTCGGCCACCCGGGAAGATCTCCTTGCCGATGAACCGCATGAACTTGAGGTCACTGATGGTGAGCTTGATTCCGTTGTCCCGGAAGAACTTCTGGGTATGCGCCAGGATGGTGTGCAACAGCATCCGGCCATCAGCCGGCAGCAGGTCGTAGGCGCGTTGAAAGAACACCGGGTAGCGCTCAACCTTGAACGCCTCGAAGGCGCCGATACTGACGATGCGATCGACGGGCTGGTCGAACTCCTCCCAACCCTGCAGACGCACCTCGATCGATCGACTGGTGTCCAACTTGGCCAGGCGCTGCCGGGCGAACTCCGACTGCTCCCTGCTCAGCGTGATGCCGATGACGTTCACGTCGAATTTCTGTACGGCCCGTTCCATCGCGCCACCCCAGCCACAACCGACGTCGAGCAGGGTCATCCCAGGCTCGAGGTTGAGCTTGCCCAGAGCGAGATCGAACTTGGCGTTCTGGGACTCCTCCAGGTTCATATCGTCGCGCTCGTAGTAGCCGCACGTATAACCCATCGTCGGGCCGAGCCACAACGCGAAGAAGTCATTCGAAATGTCGTAGATCGACTGCGACTCGTCGTAATAGGGAGTCAGATCCGATTCGACGCCTGCCATCAACCGCAACCCTTCACATTCCGCGATAACCGTAGTGCTGCCAAGTCTAGTTCAGTAGGTGTAAAAACCCTGGCCAGACTTCTTGCCGAGTCGGCCTGCTTCGACCATGCGCATCAACAGCGGCGGCGGGCTGTAGAGCGGCTCCTTGAACTCCTCGTACAGCTTGTCGGCGATCAGTTTCACGGTGTCCAGACCGATCAGATCGGACAGCCGAAGCGGCCCCATCGGGTGGGCAAGGCCCGCGACGACGGCCTTGTCGACATCGGCCACCGTGGCGAATCCGGATTCCACCATTCGGACGGCAGACAACAGGTAGGGCACCAGCAGCGCGTTGACCACGAAGCCGGACCGATCAGCGCACCGCACCACCTGCTTGCCGAGCACGGTGCCTGCGAACTGCTCGGTGCGCGCGGCGGCAGCCTCGTCGGTAACCAGCGTCGTCACCAACTCAACCAGTGGCAGTGCGGGTACCGGATTGAAGAAATGCAGGCCCAGCACACGGCCCGGATTCTTGGTGGCCGCGCCGAGTTTCATGATCGGGATGCTGGAGGTGTTCGATGCGAGCACCGCGTCCGGGTCGGTCACGATCTCGTCGAGCTGACCGAAAATGCCCGCCTTGATCTTCTCGTCCTCGATCACCGCCTCAATGACCAGTTGGCGGTCGGCCAGGTCGGACAACTCGGTGGTGAACCGCAGCCGGCCGATCGCGCCGTCACGGTCGCCCTCGGTGATCTTGCCGGCACCCACGCCGCGTTCCAGCGACTTGACCAGGCGGGCGCGGCCGGCAGCGATCAGCACCTCGGAGGTCTCGAAGACGATGACATCAACGCCGGCCCGGGCGCATACCTCGGCGATACCGCCACCCATCTGGCCGGCACCGATCACACCGACGCGTTCGATCGCTGATTCAGTCACTTCTTCTCTTTTCGGCTCAGATCGGGAAGATCGACGCGACCGCTTTCGTCTCGTCCCCCACCAGATAGGTGAGGGTTCTGACAGTGCGATCGGTGAGCTCGGGTCCGAACTTGTCGGTCGAGCCCGGCGGATACACGTGCACAAGGACCTCGAGGCCGTCGCCGTAGGAGATCGGGGCGTCGTGCTCAATGGTCACCCGCAGTGGAACCTCCTGAAGCTCCGGGTAGGGCCCGAGGTACTCCTCGACGACCTTCCAGTACACCGAGTTGTTGACATGATCGAACATGTCGATATCACTCACCCGGATCGGGAACTCACGAATCTCGTCGGCGTCCTCTCGCGAACCGGCCGCCAAATAGGCTTTCCACCGAAGCCTGTTGACCGTGGTGGTTTGGAGCAGCGCATCCATGAAATCGTCGTTGATCCGGGCCGGCCCCTGGGTCTCACGGTTGAAGTTGATCCAGAACGCCTCAGACTCGATCAGACCGCCCCGGCGACCTTCGATCCGCACCCGCATCTCGCACCATCGGTTCGAGGCGCCCGAACACCAGCGACGCAGCCGCAGCGTGTCCTTGAACTCGATCGGACCGATCATGTCGACCATCGAGCGCCGGACGATCCACAGGGGGTGGACGTCGTCGTAGCCCTTCTCCCGCAGGTGGTCCTGGCCCATGTCCTGCATATAGCGGACGACACCGTCAAGACGCAGCCGACCCAGCCGGTCAACATCCCCGGCCCGCAGTTGCCACTGGCGTTCGAACACTTCGTCGTTCGGGTCCGGCACGGGCATCAACACCTTCGCCAGACCAGAGTCGCCCGTCGAGTACTCGCCCATTCAGCCGATCATGCCAAAAGCCCTAGTGGATGCCAAAAAGACCGCGTTGGCACGCCGGTACCCCATCCGGATGTCCCAGACGGATCCGGCGCGTATCCCGCCCGGTGGCCGACGGGAACTCGGTCTGATCAACTGGGGCAAGCTGGACAAGAGGGACAAGGAACTGGTGATCATGCGGGTCGGCCAGCTGCGCGCCTCGGAGTACGAACTGCAGCAGCATCGTCGGTTGGCACGCTCGCGTGGTGTCGATGGACTTCCCGGATTAGAACGGTGGCGCCTCGACGGACGGTGGGGGTTGGGCCGCAGCGTTGAGTTCGGCACGCACACTGCGTTCCCGTGCGATGCGGGCTCGACGGTCCTCATCGCGAGATCGCGTGCGGGTCGGCATTGCAAGCCCGCGGTTCGCCGCCGGCGGTCCGTTGTCCGCCGACACGTCCGGGACTCCGGTCGGGGTGGACAGCGTCGGGTAGAGCAACGCTCCGGCTGGCTGGGTCGTGTACTGATGGCCCGTCGGCGCGGTGAACGTCACTGTGCCATCGGCGGATTGGTGCTCGGTCCAGCCATCCGGCCCACAATAGAACGTCTTCACGAGATGATGAAGACGGCAATAGAGCTTGAGATTCGACGGATCAGTGGGACCGGCGGGATAGGGCACCGTGTGGTCGATATCGCAGACCGGCGCATCGCAACCCGGCCAACGACACGTGAGGTCGCGCCACCGGATGAACTCAGACAGCGCGGCCGGCGGCCGATAGCCCGGCGCCGCGCCCGCACCGGGAACCGCTAGCGGCTTGAGTTTGGCGGTCGCCGCAATGCCCCGAACCGCCTCGGCGGGCTGGATGCCGAAACCGGGTAGGTAACCGGGCGTGGTTCCGGTTGCCTCGACTGTGGCCTGCTCGGCGAGCAGGTGAATGACTACCGGTGCAATGCCGCCGGCACCGATCGCGGGGCAGTCCGATGAACCGCACGCACACATGAGGCGGTCGGCACCGGCGGCAAGTGCCCCCACCGCGTCACTTCGGCGCTGCATCGTTGTGCGGGGGTCGCCCTTGCAAACGGTGGCCGCCAGTGCATCAAGTTTCTGATCGAACGCGGCCGCGTCAGCCGCATGCACGTTGGCCCAGATGCCGGCCATCCCCGGTGTGGTCGGACCGACGTCGACATAGCGTTTGTCGTCGATCTCCGGCGGAACCCGGACACCGTCGGCGTCGAACTTCGCGATCACGAAGTCGAGGCGATCAGCGAGCTTGGAATTAGAGAGTTTCATCCACTTCGGCGCAAGCCGAGCCAGTGCGGCATCCAAGTTCGGCATCGCAGAGTCCTCGACATTCGACGACCGGTTGATGATCATCGAGACCACTCGAAAGTCGATCTGCCCGGCGGCAAAGACCGCAGCGACTCGCGGCAGGTGCTCCCGTAACTCACGCGCGTAGCGGATCTGGCTACCGGCGCGCCCCCGGCTGATATTCTGCGCGGCGGATACCTCGGCCGCCACGGCTTCGAACGGATCGGCGCACCACAGTTCGCGCTCCGCCCACTCGACGGCCCGGCGGGCGTACAGTTCGCCGACCGCGGCCAGTCGCTGCGCCACCGCGGCCGACTCGGTGCGGGCGGCAGCACCCATCGCATCGATCAGGTCCTCGTCGGCACCGCTCACGAATTCGAACATACATTCGATACTAATAGGAGGGGCCGACATCATCAGGCCGCTACAGGTACGTCACCCCGAGCACGATGACGGTGAAGACGACCGGCGAGAACGCCAGGCCGGCCAGAAACGCCGACCAGGTCAACTCCCTGCGCCGATACCTCTGCCAGGCCAGGTATGCCATCGCGGCGGCGAAGAGCAGGCACAGTACGGACACGACGAGCACCGCGGTGCCCCGCGACGACGATCCCGTCGCGATCGAGATGCCGACCAGCCACAGGGCATGACCGAGAAGGGCGCCGCCGACGCCGGCGATCAGTGCGGGTTTCACCGGATCAGAAATTGATCATGTGGCCGGCGAGGCCGTGGAAGCATTCCTGCAGAGCCTCCGACAGCGTCGGGTGGGTGTGGACGTTGCGGGCGAGCTCGTTGACGGTGAGATCCCACTTCTGGGCCAACGTCAGCTCGGGCAGCAGCTCGGAAACGTCCGGTCCGATCAGGTGTGCGCCGAGCAGTTCGCCGTATTTGGCGTCGGCGATCACCTTGGCGAACCCGGTCGGGTCGGCCAGCCCGTGCGCTTTGCCGTTGGCGCTGAACGGGAACTTGGCCACCTTCACGTCGTAGCCTTCCTCGCGGGCCTGCTCCTCGGTCAGCCCGAAGCTCGCGACCTGGGGTTGGCAGAAGGTGGCCCTGGGCATCATCCGGTAGTCGCCGAGCGTCAGCGTCTCAGCGCCGCCGATGGTCTCCGCGGCGACCACTGCCATCGCCTCGGCCACGTGGGCCAGTTGCAGCTTGGCCGTGACATCGCCGATCGCGTAGATGTGCGGCACAGTGGTGCGCATGTAATCGTCGATATCGATCGCACGACGCTCGGTCAGTGCGACGCCGGTCGTTTCCAGCCCGTAGCCATCCACATTGGGCGTAAATCCGATGGCCTGCATCACCTTATCGGCCTTGAGCTCCTCGGTCTTGCCATCCTTACTGATGACGACGGTAACCAGCGAGCCGTCATCGGTGATCGACTCCACCTTGGTGCCGGTGCGGATTTTGATACCGAGTTTCTTGTATTGCTTCTCAATCTCCTTGGAGACTTCCGCGTCCTCGTTGGGCAGAGCCCGCGGGAGAAACTCGACGATGGTCACCTCGACGCCGTAATTCTTCATGAAGTAGGCGAACTCCATGCCGATCGCCCCGGCCCCGGCGATGATGATGGAGCCGGGCAGATCGCGGGTCAGGATCTGCTCCTCGTAGGTCACCACGTTCTTCGACAGCAACGTGCCCGGCACCAGCCGGGTGCTGCTGCCGGTGGCGATGATCGCGTTGCCGAAAGTGACGTTCTCGGTGCCGCCCTCGTTGAGTTCAACCGTCAGGGTATTGGCGTCGGTGAACCGGCCGTAGCCGTGGATCTCGGTGATCTTGTTCTTCTTCATCAAAAAGTGCACACCCGCGACGCGGCCGTCGGCGACCTTGCGGCTGCGGTCGAAGGCGGCGCCGAAGTCGAAGCTGACCTCGCCGCTGATACCGAACGTTGCGGCCTCCTTGGTCACGATGTGCGCCAGCTCCGCATTGCGCAGAAGAGCTTTGGAGGGGATACAGCCGACGTTGAGGCAGACCCCGCCCCAGTACTTGGGTTCGACGATTGCGGTGTTCAGGCCGAGCTGTGCGCAGCGGATCGCCGCGACGTATCCGCCGGGGCCGGCACCGAGGACGACGACGTCATAGTGAGTCACGCCGCTACCCTACTTCTAGCCGATTACCGGGCGCGCGATCCATTCGAAGTAATAGGCGCCGTGGAGTATCGCGGCCGCCGCGGTCGCGGCCAGCGGCGCCGCCATCAGGGCGACGGCCAGGGCGCTCAGCTGCGGCCGGTTAGGCACCAGCGACACGAGCAGACTTGCCACCATGCAGACCACCAGATAGAGCAGGATGCCCAACACCGGCATCGTCTTGTCCAGGGCGGAGTACCACCAGAAATAGAAGCCCAGCCCGGCGGCCGCAGACACCACCCACACCCCGGCCACGATGAGGGCGAACTTCCAACGCTTCACGGACTGGAAGGTCCCGGGCACGACGACTGATTGCGCGGGTACGACGACCGATTCGGCATGCACCGAACGCAGGAAGGCGTCGGTGTCGGTGGTTTCCAACTCGCTGAACGCCTGCGAGGCAGCATTCAGCGGATCCGGATGCGGACCGGTATCGAAGATCGGCGAGGGGTGCGCCTCAGTATTGGGTGCCAGGGAGTCTTGGGCGCCGGTGGGAAACATCGGCGTCAACTGGGAGCCGGTACTGGGTGCCGAGGTGGTGTCAGTCACCGGACACCACCTGGATCAGGAGCAACACCGACAGCCAACCCGGCGCCATCGCCAGGATGAAGGCGCCCATCGCGGTGACCCAACGCCGACCGGAGAAACCGACCAGCGCAAGTCCGATCACGCCCGGGATACCGACCACCATCGCCACGACGACATCGGGACGGATGTTGGCATCAACCATGAGCTTGGCGACTACGGCGGCGATCTGGCCGGCCACGCAGCCGAGGAGTAACGCGCTTGTGAGCAGCCATGCCCGAGGCAGGGGTATCACGGATCCGACGATACGGGTCGGTTGGTCCGCTATGGCTGAACGGCCTCGGCGCGCCGACCAGGTATTTGGCACGCGTCTGCGGCATCCGCCACCACCAGGTCGGTCCGGGCCAACGGCCGGGCGCCCCCCTCGTAGTCCGCCCCGGTCAGCGGCGCAGCCTCAGCCAGCAACTCGACCTCCGAAGCGGTGAACGCCCGGCCGCGGCTGAGGAAGCGCAGCCCCTCCGGAGTCTCCAGGCTAAAGCCGCCACCGCGACCCGGCACCACGTCGATGACCAGTTGGGTGTGCTTCCAGGTCTCGAACTGTGGGCCGGATATCCACACCGGGGCGTCTACCAGGATGCCGAGCAGCACGTCACGATCCCCGACGATGAACTCGCCCTCGGGGTAGCACATCGGTGAGGACCCGTCACAGCAGCCGCCGGACTGGTGGAACATCACCGGCCCGTGCCGGGCCCGCAGACGATGAAGCAGCTCCACTGCGGCAATGGTGATCAGGGCGCGTGGTGGTGGAGCATGCGTCGAGGTCATAGGGGTCTGCGACTCCTGGCCGTGCGAACCGATAATTGCTCCCACAGTACCGTGGCGGGCATGGTCGACGACCCGTACCTATGGCTTGAAGATATCGATGGCGACGATGCGCTCAGCTGGGTGCGTAGGCGCAACGAGATCACGATCGCCGAATTCAGCGACGCGCGCTTCGAGCAGATGCGTAGCGAGGCGTTGGAGATACTCGACACCGACACACGTATCCCCTATGTGCGCCGTCGCGGCGCACACCTCTATAACTTCTGGCGCGACGCGGCCAACCCGCGCGGTTTATGGCGGCGGACGACGTTGGACAGCTTCCGGACCGCTTCCCCGGCCTGGGATGTCATCCTCGACGTCGACGAGTTGGCCCGTACCGATGGCGAGAACTGGGTGTGGGCCGGAGCCGACGTCATCGAACCCGACCACCGACAAGCGTTGATCTCGCTGTCCCGCGGTGGCTCGGATGCGACGGTGGTCCGCGAATTCGATATCGGGACGCGCTCCTTCGTGGTGGACGGTTTCGAACTCCCCGAGGCGAAGTCCCGGCTGTCGTGGGAAGACCACGACACCGTCCTGGTCGGTACCGATTTCGGACCTGGGTCGCTCACAGACTCCGGCTATCCCCGGGTGCTGAAGCGCTGGCGACGCGGGCAGTCGCTGACCGACGCTGAAACCGTGTTTACCGGATCGCAGGCGGACGTCATCGTCTCGGCCGGCGTGGACCGGACACCCGGTTTCGAGCGCACGCTGGTCTACCGCGCCGTCGACTTCTTCAACGATCAGGCTTACCAACTACGTTCCGGCGAACTGGTGCGGATCGACGCACCGACCGACGCGAGCCTGTCGGTGCATCGCGACTGGCTACTCATCGAGTTGCGCACCGACTGGTACACCGGTTCCGGGGTGTACTCGGCCGGCTCGCTGCTCGCCGCGAATTACGAGCAGTTCCTGGCAGGCACAGCCGAATTGACCGTGGTATTCACACCGGACGAGCACACCTGCCTGCATCAGTACGCGTGGACGCGCGACCGGTTGGTGATGGTCACGCTGGCCGACGTCGCCAGCCACGTGGCGATCTTCACTCCAGGCACCTGGTCTCACGATTGGGTCCCGGGAGTAGACGGCACCGGCGGCTTCGCCAACACCGTCATCGTCGCCACGGACCCTACCGGTGACGAGATCTTTCTCGACACCAGCGGATTTCTCACCCCCTCCCGGCTTCTGCACGGCATCGCGGGCGGCGAACTTGAGACGATCAAAACAGCGCCGTCGTTCTTCGACTCTGCGGACTTTGACGTGTCGCAGTACTTCGCAACCTCTGATGACGGCACAGCGGTGCCCTATTTCGTTGTTGGACAGAGGAATTCACAGCTTCGGGGGCCGACGCTGCTTGGTGGATACGGTGGTTTCGAAGTTGTCCAGACTCCCGGCTACGGCGGGGTGCTCGGGCGGCTGTGGTTGAGTCGCGGCGGCACCTATGTTCTTGCCAACATCCGCGGCGGCGGCGAGTATGGGCCGGGCTGGCATACCCAGGCGATGCGAGAAGGCCGCCACAAGGTCGCCGAGGACTTCGCCGCCGTGGCCGCCGATCTGGTCAAGCGGGGCATCACTGAAGTGGCGCAACTCGGCGCCCAGGGCGGTAGCAACGGCGGTCTGCTGATGGGGATCATGGCGACCAAGTACCCGGAGTTGTTCGGGGCCCTGGTGTGCCAGGTGCCACTGCTGGATATGAAACGCTTCCACCTGCTGCTCGCGGGTGCGTCGTGGGTGGCGGAGTACGGCGACCCGGACAACCCGGACGACTGGGCGTTCATCTCCGAGTACTCGCCCTATCAGAACATCAGCACCGCCACGCGCTATCCCACCATGCTGGTCACCACGTCTACCCGGGACGACCGGGTGCACCCCGGGCATGCCCGCAAGATGACCGCCGCCCTGGAGGAAGCCGGACACCCGGTCTGGTACTACGAGAACATCGAGGGCGGCCATGCCGGTGCGGCCGATAACGCCCAAACCGCGTTCAAATCGGCGCTGTGCTTCTCGTTCCTGTGGCGGATGCTGTCGAAGCCGACGCCGGGCTAGGGGCGCTGAAGCAGCACGATCCCGACGACCAACGCCAGCATCAGAAGTGCCGGCACGGACTTGGTCAGCGGATCCTTGACTTTCACGTGCATCGCCAGCGCCCCGATCATCAATGCCGCGACGACCAGCGCCGCCGGCACCACCACCTGCGGCACCCAGATCCCGATGATCAGCAGCACCGCGGCCACGATCTTGGCTCCGCCGACCGCGTAGAAGCACCAATCGGGCAGCCCGTACGCGACGAACTCTTCCCTCAGCGACTGCGCTGAACCGCCACGAAATGCGGTCGCCGACCGGGGACGAACCAACCACACATTGAGGAGTCCGAGTCCGGCGATGACCTGGAGACCGATGGATACTGCCCAAGATGACATCTGATGCCTTCGCTGTAGGGTCACAACCGATGAATGAGAAATCCACCGACTGATGACTTCATGAATACTCTCTATCAAACACTGAAGCCACTGTCGGCCATACTATTCCTGTACTACGGCGCGGCCGTGCTGTTTTCCAACGCGATGGTGACCGAGTTCGAACAATTCGGACTACCCAACTTTCGCAAACTCACCGGAGTCCTCGAACTGCTCGGTGCAGCCGGGCTCATCGCCGGCTACTTCATACCGCCACTGGTAATAGCCGCGTCCGGTGGCTTGGCCCTGTTGATGGCCCTCGGCCTGGCCGTCCGTTTTCGGTCCAGGTCGACGCTGCCGGACTCCCTGGCGGCCCTGGCAATGTTGCTGATAAACCTGTTCATCTGTACGTACGCGCTGGGGCTTTTCTCCTAGCACCGTTTGGCGCGAACACCGCTGAGCGGATGCAGCCCCGGTGCCCCAATTCCGTTGCTGCTCAGCGCTATCTCAGCTTGTTCCGAGAGTGGCCACGGACCGGATTGAGCCGGGTCCGCATCGGAAAACTCGTAATCGCTGTACGGGGCTATGCGACTGCCGTAGAGTTTGTTCGTGACTATCTGGGACCGTTTTCTGGGCAGGTCTGACACGCCTGCGGCCCGAGACCGACACGACTACCGCACGGTATCCGTGTCAGGAACGTGGACGCGCACCGTTGTCGGGAGTTCTGCTTACGCAAACACGCTGAACGCGCTGCCGCTAGGTCCCGTCCAGGTGACGCTGCGATTACAGCAGCGAGGCGCAGACACGCACGCGGTGGCCGCCTACGTCGCTGAGCAACAGGTGGGGTGGCTGGCTACCCAGCGGAGCCTCATCGAATCGCGTCTCGCAAGCGG
>NZ_JAEMSG010000060.1:15974-18267 GCF_016462945.1 Mycolicibacterium sp.
CGCAAGCGGTATCCTCTGGCGCGACTCGTCGGTGACCTGGATGACCAAATTGGACGCCGCGGGCATCCGGCCAACGCTTCAAGGTTTAATACGCGTCACGCGCGATGATCCAGTCAGCCGCCTCATCAATATCGACTTTCCGGGCCGAGGAGATCCCAATCTGTCAGTCATCGCCAAGCAGCTCATTGCCGCAAATCCGAACCGCAGGTGAACCGGTTCGCCCGGCAATGCCGGGGTGACCAGGAAGATTTCGATCTCGGCGCCTAGTCGTCGGCGGAGGCGCGGCCGACGATCAGTGGGTCGGGTTCGCCGACGATGTCATGGTCCTTGTTGTCGTAGTCGAACTTGCTGAGCACGTGACGCATCGCGTTGACGCGGGCCCGTTTCTTGTCATTGCTCTTGATGACTGTCCACGGCGCGACCTCGGTGTCGGTCCAGGTGAACATGTCCTGCTTAGCCGCGGTGTAGGCGTCCCACTTGTCCAGCGAGGCCAAGTCCGTGGGCGAGAGCTTCCACTGCCGGACCGGATCGACGTGGCGGATGGTGAAGCGGGTCCGCTGCTCGGATGGCGACACCGAGAACCACAGCTTGGTAAGGCTGATCGCATCGTTGACGAGCATCTGCTCGAAAAGCGGCGCCTGCCGGACGAATTCGGCGTGTTGCTTGGGGGTACAGAAGCCCATGACCCGCTCGACACCGGCCCGGTTGTACCAGGAGCGGTCGAACATCACGATCTCGCCGGCGGCCGGCAGATGGTGGACGTAGCGCTGGAAGTACCACTGGGTGCGTTCCTTCTCGGTCGGCTTCTCCAGGGCGACCACGCGCGCGCCGCGCGGGTTGAGATGCTCCATGAACCGCTTGATGGTGCCGCCCTTGCCCGCGGCGTCGCGGCCCTCGAACACCAGAACGTGCCGCAGGCCGTTGGCCTGGGTCCACTTCTGTAGTTTGAGCAACTCGATCTGCAGGAGGCGCTTCTGCTCCTCGTACTCGGGGCGGCTCATGCGCTCCTCGTACGGGTAGTTCTCCCGCCAGGTGTCGACGGGAGCACCGGTGGAATCAATCAGTACCGGGTCGTCATCGTCGTCGTCGAATACGGAGAAGCCTTTTTCAAACGGTGTCGTGGTCACGCGAGGCAAGCTAGCCCGTTTGGGCAACGGCTGGGTTACCGGAAGGTGAACGGATATCGACGCTGCACCCGGCGCAGCACCGCCACGGCCCGACGCACCCATGAGGTTCCCCATGGCAGCGAACTCAGCGGGCCGCCTTTCGCCTGCCGGAAGAACCCGTCGATCAGGGTCGCGCCGTCGCGGACGTCCAACCCGAGCAGCGCGTGGGTATTGGCCGGCCGGGGAGTTTTCTGGGAGCATGCACCTCGGCGACGTCGTAATCTCACTGCCATGAGCTATGACCTGATCATCCGGAACGGCACGATCGTCGACGGCCTCGGTGGTGAGCCGTACCGCGGGGACGTCGCGGTGTCCGACGGCGTCATCGTCGCGTTCGGCACCGTCGGTGGATCCGGCACCCGCGAGATTGACGCCGACGGGCTACTCGTCACGCCCGGGTTCGTCGACCTGCACACCCACTACGACGGCCAGGCGATCTGGTCGGATCGGATGTCGCCGTCGTCGTCGCACGGAGTGACCACCGCGTTGATGGGCAACTGCGGTGTCGGCTTCGCGCCGTGCCGCGCCGAGGATCACGAGGTACTCGTCGATGTGATGGCCGGGGTGGAGGACATTCCCGGCGTGGTGATGACCGACGGGTTGCCGTGGGACTGGGAGACGTTCCCGCAATACCTCGACGCTCTGGAGTCGCGGCGCCGGGATATCGACATCGCGGCCTATCTCCCGCACTCCCCGCTGCGGGTGTACGTGATGGGCCGGCGAGGCGCGGACTGCGAACCAGCCACCCCTGAGGACCTGGCGTTGATGCGCAAGCTTGCGGCCGAGGCGATCGAGGTGGGCGCGCTGGGGGTGTCGTCGTCCCGGTTCGCGTTCCACAAGACCGGCAGTGGCGCGCCGATCCCGACCTACGACGCCGCCTACGAGGAGATTTCGGCGATCGTCGGCGGAGTGGCCGACGCCGGTGGCGGCCTCCTGCAGTTCATCCCGGACATTCCGGCGGGCGGCTACGAGCGCGTCCTGCAGCAGGTGTTCGAGGCGGCCACCGAGGTTGGAGTTCCGGTCACGTTCACCCTGACCACCGGTAACTCCGGGGATCCGATCTGGCCGGGCGCGGTGAACCTGATCGAGAAGTACAACGCCGCAGGCGCCGAGATCCACGCTCAGGT
>NZ_JAEMSG010000154.1 GCF_016462945.1 Mycolicibacterium sp.
GAGAGTCGGGCACTGTACGGCTGGACGGTGCTGGTGCCGCGCACCAAGGATCAGGCCGGTGAGATGAGCGAGCGGCTGACCTCCCATGGTGCGCTGCCGATCGAAGTGCCGACCATCGCCGTCGAGCCACCGCGCAGTCCTGCCCAGATGGAGCGGGCCGTCAAGGGTTTGGTCGATGGCCGTTTCCAGTGGGTCGTCTTCACCTCAACGAATGCGGTGCGAGCGGTGTGGGACAAGTTCGCCGAATTCGGCCTCGACGCCCGGGCATTTTCCGGCGTGAAGATCGCCTGTGTCGGTGAGGCAACCGCTGATCGGGTCCGCGCGTTCGGGATCAGCCCCGAGTTGGTGCCCGCCGGCGAACAGTCCTCACTGGGCCTGCTCGACGAATTCCCGGATTACGACAGCATCTTCGACCCGGTCAACCGGGTGCTGCTGCCCCGCGCCGATATCGCCACCGAGACGCTGTCCGAGGGCCTGCGGGACCGCGGCTGGGAAATCGAGGACGTGACCGCGTACCGCACGGTGCGGGCGGCACCGCCACCGGCTGAGACCAGGGAGATGATCAAATCCGGCGGATTCGACGCGGTCTGCTTCACCTCCTCCTCGACGGTGCGCAACCTCGTCGGTATCGCGGGCAAGCCGCACTCCCGCACCATCGTCGCCTGCATCGGCCCCAAGACCGCCGAGACTGCAGCCGAATTCGGCCTCCGCGTCGATGTGCAGCCGGAGACCGCAGCCGTCGGGCCACTGGTTGATGCGCTGGCGCAGCATGCCGCCCGACTGCGTGCTGAGGGCGCACTGCCGCCGCCGCGCAAGAAGAGCCGCCGCCGGTAGGGCGAACGGCTCCCGCCATGTCGTACCCCAGGCATCGTCCGCGTCGACTGCGGTCCAGTGCTGCCATGCGCCGATTGGTGGCTCAGACTTCCTTGGAGCCAAGGCATCTGGTGCTTCCGATGTTCGTCGCTGACGGCATCGACGAACCCCGGCCGATTTCGTCGATGCCCGGCGTCGTACAGCACACCCGGGACTCGCTGCGTCGCGCCGCCGCCGACGCCGTCGCGGCCGGCGTTGGCGGCTTGATGATCTTCGGTGTGCCCCGCGTCGAGGATAAGGACGCCACCGGCTCGGTCGGCCTGCGTCCCGATGGCATCCTCAATGTTGCGTTGCGCGATCTGGCTAACGATCTCGGCGATGCCACGGTGCTGATGGCCGACACCTGCCTTGATGAGTTCACCGATCACGGCCACTGTGGCGTCGTGGACGATGCGGGCCGTGTCGATAATGACGCCACCAACCCTCACTACGTCAAACTCGCGGTGGCCCAAGCGAAGTCGGGTGCCCACGTTGTCAGTCCCAGCGGCATGATGGACGGTCAGGTGGCGGCTATCCGGGACGGCCTCGATGCCGCCGGGTTCTCCGATGTGGCGATCCTGGCCTATGCGGCCAAATTCGCCTCGGCGTTCTACGGGCCGTTCCGGGAAGCCGTTGGCTCCGGGCTCGTCGGGGATCGGCGCACCTACCAGCAGGACACCGGTAACTCCCGGGAGGCGTTGCGTGAGATCACACTCGATATCGGAGAGGGTGCCGACATCGTGATGGTCAAGCCGGCGATGGCCTACCTCGATATCGTTCGGGCCGCCGCGGAGATCTCCCCCGTTCCGGTGGCGGCCTATCAGGTGTCCGGTGAGTACGCCATGATCGCCGCCGCGGCCGCCAATGGCTGGGTGGACGGCCGTGCCACGGCACTGGAGTCGCTGTTCAGCATCCGCCGGGCCGGCGCGGATATCGTGCTGACCTACTGGGCGGCCGATGCGGCAGGTTGGCTGGCGTGAGTGTGCAGCCGGCGAGCAGTACACCGTCGCGGCCCGCCGACGTCGACACCGGCTTCTGGTTGTGGCTGGCCGCGCTGCCGCTACTGATCATCGGACAGATCGTCGATATCTATTTCACCGCGACCACCACCGGCGCCTCGATGGCCGTCGGAGTTCTCAGCACCGCATTCGCACTCGCCGTAGGCGCGGTGGTCCTTACCCTGCTGCTGCTGATGCGGTCGGGGTACCGCTGGACTCGCACCATGCTGACCGGCGGCGGACTGGCCACGATCTTCTACACCCTGGCGAGCCTGATCACCGTCGTGCGTCCAACAGTGTCGGCGGTGGTGTTCGCGGTCACCGGCATCGTCGGCTCGGTGCTCATCGGCGGCGGTGTCTACCTACTGCATCGCACCGACTCACATAAGTTCTTCACCCGCTGATCTGCCGCTAGGGTTGCCTGATATGACAGCGAGTGAACCACGGTCCGGTGCCGCCACCACGGCGTTCTGGCTGCTTGCAGTGGGTGCCGTTCTGTTGATGCTCGGCGGCGTGATGGCCGCCACGGTGGGGTTCGACGCCCTGCGCCGGTCCGCCCCGCCGACGGTGTCCGATCAGTCCGTCCGGAACTATCTGCGGCTCTACCGGGGTGCCGGAGTGCTATTCGCAGTGGCGGCTGCGGCACTGGCGGGGTTCGCAGCGCGCGCCCGGGCCGGTGATGCCCGGTACCGCCGGGCGGCGACGGCCCTGGCACTGGCGATCGTGGTGTTGGTCGGCGTCGCCGCGGTTTTCGCGGGCACCCACATTCTGGCTCTGCTCAGCCTGCTGCCCATCATCGCCGGAACGTTGATGATGAACCGGCGTGCGGTGGCACCCGATGTCTGACACCCCGGCCTCCGATACCGGCGAACGACTGTTCTTCGAGAACGGCGCGAGCTGGCATTGGCTGTGGCTCGGCGTGGTGGGTGCGCTGGTGATGGTCTTCATCCAGTCCAGCGCGGGACTCGGATTGCAGCCGACGGTGCCACTGTTCTTCCTGGTGATGATGTGCGGATTCCTGACAATCCAGGTCCGGGCGGCACGTATGCACACCAGTGTCGAACTGACCGCCGACACGTTGCGGCAGGGCACCGAGACGCTGCCGATTAACGAGATCCTCGTCGTGTACCCGGAGGCCGAGAACACCGTGAAATCCGGTGAGCCACTGGAGCCGTGGCAGGAGGCCCGGGCGCTCGGGGAACTGAACGGAGTCCCCAAGAGGCGCACCGGGATCGGCCTGAAGCTGATCAACGACCGCACCGCGCAGGCCTGGGCGCGCGACGATGAGGCGCTGCGGTCGGCACTGACCAAGCTTGTCGAGGCCGAGTGAGATTTCTCCTTCGCCACCTCCTGCAACTACTCGCGGCTGCCGTGGCGGTGGCCGGCGCGGCGCTGTGCTGGTCACAGGTGAAGACCCTGGTGGACGTGGCCCCGGTCACCGACGGTCAGCCCGCCACCGTGTCGGTGGTCTACGACCCGCCGATGATGGTGCTGACGCTGGTGTTGGCTACGGCGGCCGGTGTTCTGGCGGTCCTCGCTATCGCCGGTTTGCGACGGGCGGCGCTGAAACCCCCGCTTGATGCATATACCCCCTAGGGGTATAGTCCTGGCCATGACGACCACAGATCTGCGGCTGACCGGCATGAGCTGCGCCTCCTGCGCCTCGAAGATCGAGGGCGGCCTCAACCGCCTTGGCGGAGTGGCGGCCACGGTGAACTTCGCAGTGGAGCAGGCCCACGTCGAGCACGATCCCGAGGTCAGTACCCACGACCTGATCCGCGCGGTGGAGGCATGCGGCTATCACGCGTCGGTGATTGATCACGCGCAGATGAACCACGGGGATCACATGGACCACGACCTGCCGGAGGAGCAGTTGCGGCCCCGGCTGATCGGCTCGGCGGTGCTGGCCGTCCCGGTGGTGGCGCTGTCGATGGTGATGGCATGGCAGTTCCCCGGCTGGCAGTGGGTGGTTCTCGCGTTGGTCACGCCGATCGTGTTCTGGGGCGGTTACCCGTTCCATAAGGCGGCACTGAACAGCGCGCGCCACGGCACCTCCACCATGGACACCCTGGTGTCGATCGGCACGTTGGCCGCCTACCTGTGGTCGGCGTTCGTCGTGATGAGCGGTGCAGCCAGACACGGGGGCGGACATGTGTACTTCGAAGTCGCGGCCGCGGTCACGGTGTTCCTGCTCGCCGGTCGCTACTCCGAGGCCAAGGCCAAGCGCTCGGCTGGTTCGGCACTGCGCGCCCTGCTGTCGCTGGGCGCCAAGGAGGCCACTGTGGTGCGTGACGACGAGGAGGTCAGGATCGGCGCTGACGAACTCGTCGTCGGTGACGTCATCGTGGTGCGCCCCGGCGAACGGGTCGCTACCGACGGTGTGGTGATCGACGGCGCCTCGGCGTTGGACACTTCGGCCATGACCGGTGAATCGATGCCCGCCGATGTGTCGGCCGGTGATGCGGTGCTCGGCGGAGCGGTCAATACCTACGGCCGGATCCTGTTGCGCGCCAGCCGGGTTGGTGCCGATACTCAACTTGCCCGGATGGCCAGGATGGTCTCCGATGCGCAGAGCGGCAAGGCGTCCATCCAGCGGCTCGCTGATCGCGTGTCCGCGGTTTTCGTTCCCGTGGTCCTGGTCATCGCGGCGCTGACACTGGCCGGCTGGTTGTTGACCGGGCATTCGGCCGCCGCTGCGTTCACCGCCGCGGTTGCGGTGCTGATCATCGCCTGCCCATGTGCGCTCGGTCTGGCGACACCGACAGCGATTCTGGTCGGCACCGGCCGTGGCGCTCAGTTGGGCGTATTGATCAAGAAGCCGCAGGTGCTTGAGACCGTCCGCGGTATTGACACGGTGGTGCTCGACAAAACCGGCACGGTGACCACCGGACAGATGACCGTCGGAGCCGTCGAGGCCCAGCCCGGCGAGGATTCGGCTGTGGTGCTGGCGCGTGCGGCGGCGGTGGAGGCCGCCTCCGAGCATCCGGTCGCGGCCGCCATCGTCACCGCGGCGCGCGAGCAGGGTCTGACGATCGTTCCCGTCACCGGCTTCGCCAACGATCCGGGAACCGGAGTCAGCGGTGTGGTGGACGGCACGGCGGTCCGGGTGACGCGATCGCCCGAACGGGCTGCCGACTCTGACGGCCGCACCAGCGTGGAGGTGAGC
>NZ_JAEMSG010000008.1:0-23690 GCF_016462945.1 Mycolicibacterium sp.
TCCCCGAATCACCCTCGACCACCGACACACTCACCGGACTGATCGACACCACCGGACCGTCGTCGTTTGCGATCGTGACCGTGGATGTCGCTGTCCCCAACGTCGCCCCGGAAGCCGCCGACAGCACCACCGTGAACGTCTCATCGGCCTCCACCGTGGCATCACCGGCCACCGAGACACTCACCTGCTGGGAGGTCTGCCCGGCGGTGAACGTCACCGTGCCCGACGCCGCGGTGTAATCCAGGCCCGCCGACGCCGACCCGTTCGCAGTCGCATACCCCACCGTCACCGTGCCCAACGACGCCTGCGACAGACCCACCGTCACCGTCACCGTCGCCGTCCCCGAATCACCCTCGACCACCGACACACTCACCGGACTGATCGACACCACCGGCAGGTCATCATTGGTGATCGTCACCGTCGACACCGCCGCCCCCAACGTCGCCCCGGAAGCCGCCGACAGCGTCACCGTGAACGTCTCATCAGCTTCGATCGTGGCATCACCGGCCACCGTGACACTGACCTGCTGGGAGGTCTGGCCGGCGGTGAACGTCACCGTGCCCGAGGCCGCGGTGTAATCCTGCCCCGCCGTCGCCGACCCGTTCGCGGTCGCATAGCCCACGGTCACCGTGCTCACTGCGGCCTGCGACAAACCCACCGTCAACGTCACCGCCGCAGTCCCCGAATTACCCTCGGCCACCGACACACTCACCGGACTGATCGACACCACCGGGTTGCTGGTAAACAGGCCCACGAGGTTGAGGCGGCCGCCGGTAACGGTGATGCCGGCTAGCGAAGTGGTCGGTGTGGCATTGCCCAGGATCGCAGTGCGCAGGTCGGCTGCCGTCGCAGTCGGGTGTTGTGACGCGTAGAGCGCCAGCGCCCCGGTCACATGCGGTGTGGCCATCGAGGTGCCGCTGTAGTTCGCGTAGGAGTTCTCCGGCACGGTGCTGATGACCCCGGACCCCGGCGCCCCGATGTCGACGGTGCTGGCTCCGTAGCTCGAGAAATACGACAGCGCGCCCGAGGACGTGATCGAGGCCACGGCGATGACGCATTCGTAAGATGCCGCCGTTTCGGTCGCCGACGCAACCAGCGAACTGTAGTTACTGGGGTAGGAGCCGGTCGTGTCGTTGTTGCTGCTGGAGTTGCCGGCGGCCGCGACGAATAAAATGTCGGCCTTCGCAGCGCGGATGATCGCGCCGTGCAGGGCGGCGCTGTAGCCGCCGCCGCCCCAGGAATTGCTCGCAGCCACCAGGTTGATGTGGTACCGGTTCTTGAGGTCCACCAGGTAGTCGAGCGCGGCCACCGCATCGGAGATGTATCCGCCGTACGGACCCAGGAACTTGGCGGGAATGATCTTGACGTTCCAGTTGACGCCGGCCACACCCGTCCCGTTGCCTCCAACGGCTCCGATGGTGCCCGCCACGTGTGTTCCGTGATCGTCCTCAGCACCGTCATAGACGGTGTTGTCGCCGTAGTAGAAATCCCAGCCATTGACGTCGTCGATATAGCCGTTGTTGTCATTGTCGATCCCGTCGCCGGCCACCTCGCCGGGATTCACCCAGATGTTGGGCGCCAGTTCGGGGTGGGTGATCTGGATACCCTCGTCGATCACCCCGACCACCACGGTGGACGAGCCCGTAACGCCCGCGGCCCAGGCTGCCTCGGCCCCGCAGCCGTATTGATTGGTGGTGCCGTCCGGGCCGAAAGCCGTCGGGCTGTCGGCGCTGTTCATGCCCCACAGCGAGCCATCGGTGTAGTACGGGTCATTCGACGTCGCCTGGAGCGACAGCCGGTAGTTGGGTTCCGCCAAGACCACGCCCGGCATCCTCGAGAGGATCTGGATCGCCGCGACAGTGCCGCCCGGAACCTTCAGGCGATAGACCAACCCGTCTTGGGTCTGCAGCATCTCCTGCGTGCCGATGAGGTCAATCACCGATGCTCCCAGGATCGCCATCTCCAACGCCCGGCCCAAGGCGGCCATGCCGGGTGTCCAGACCACGAGGACTTCATCCTTCGCGAACGGCAGCGTCGCCGATACGTCCGGCGCCGCGACAGCATTGCCGACTGCCGTGGCGGCCGAGGTGCGAGTGACGACTAGGCGGGGTCGTCCGATCTGGCCGCGGGTTGCCCGCATCGCGATCCACCCGAACGGGGACTCGAGATCCGACCCGAGCACGCCGGTGGCGCCGGAATCGACCGCTACCGCGGTCGCCACGCGGGCTGCAGTCATCGCCGGCGGGTCCGCCGCAGTCATCGCCGGCGGGTCCGCCGGGGATGACACTGCGGGGAGCACCGCGGGTACTGAGGCTGTCTCGGCCACCGCCGGCACAGTCAAGGCGGGTTTCCGGACGGGACGGGCGGAGGCAACCCCGACGGACGCTGGGGGCGTTCCGACCGGGGCGGGTGCCAGCCGAGCAAACGTCGATGCGCCCGGCGCTGACCGGGCCACCGCCTGAATGTCCTTGTTCAGCGAGCTTTTCGAGGATGCGCTACGGGTGAGTCGTCCTTCTCGAACCCGTTGCCCGGGCGCGCTGGATGCGGACGGGCCGTGCTGCCCGGCGTCGGCCACCTCCACCGAATCGGCAGAGTCAGACGGTGAGGCCCACGCCACACCGGCTCCCCCGGATGCCAGGCCGAACATGACGGCGACAGCCGTCATCCCCACCCAACCGGCAAACCTCGGAGCACGCATTCGAGGGTGTCCCCCGATCATCCATTGACAGCCAAACCATACGCCTGTTGGGGCCCGAAGCGACTGCTTAAGCCCTATTCAGCCGCCACTTTATGACCTGCTCCGGCGGTGTCCGGTCGTTCAGGCTTTCAGCGCCGACAGCGCGTCGGTCCATACCTTCTGATCGCGGGCCTCGCCGGGTTGGTTCATCTCGGCGAAACGGACCACGCCCGATTGGTCGATCACGAAGGTGCCGCGGTTGGCGAAGCCGGCCTCGTCGTTGAACACCCCGTAGGCCTGGGCCACCGCACCGTGCGGCCAGAAATCCGACAGCACCGGGAAGGTGAATCCGCTCTCGGTGGCCCAGATCTTGTGTGTCGGAGGCGGACCGACCGAGATGGCTAAAATAGCCGCGTCGTCGTTGTCGTAGTCGGGCAGGTTGTCCCGCACCTCATCGAGTTCGCCCTGACAGATGCCAGTGAACGCCAACGGGAAGAACACCAGAAGCACGTTCTTCTTACCCAGGAAGTCGCTGAGTGTTACCGGCTGGCCGTCCTGATCCTTGAGGGTGAAGTTCGGAGCCTTGGTCCCGAGTGCCATTGTCATGAATGTCTCCCAGCTGCTTTCGATTTCGGTTGAACTAGCCGACTGCCGCTCCAGTCACCCAGGTTCGCGGACGACGTCTGCATGAGCCCAGCGGTGGGAGCTGCCTCGGCGATATCTGCCGGCTGTACGTGGCCCGGTTTGCCGGTCTTCGGCGTCAGCACCCAGATGACGCCGTCTTCGGCCAACGGAACAATCGCGTCCATCAACCGGTCCACCAGATCGCCGTCACCGTCGCGCCACCACAGCAGCACCACGTCGATGACCTCGTCGGCGTCCTCATCAAGGAGTTCACTGCCGCAGGCCTCCTCGACATCGGCCCGCAGGTCGTCATCGGAGTCTTCGTCCCATCCCAACTCCTGGATGATCTGATCGTGTTGGATGCCCAACCTCTGGGCAGAACTGCGCTCGCTGTCACCCCCGGTGACCACCGTGGGAACCTCCTTCATCTCTCCGCTGGCCGTGTTTGGCCATATCGTCGCACGCCGTGTCTCAGTACGTCGCGTCGCAAAGGCTTAACGCCGCAGACCTCGCGTCATTGAGCTCACCGATGATCTGGTTGAACTCGCTCGGCGATGCCTGGTTGTTGATCGCATCAGCCGCAGCCTGGGCGCCGCTGACCCACGCGGCGAATGCATCCTGGAGTTCCTGAGGCATGACATCGCTGACGCTGCCTGTCACTGCCTCCGCGCTCTGGTTCAGCCCGTCAACGGCCGGGCCCTCGGTATTCGCGACATCGCCGCCTTTCTCGTTGAACGCGCTGACATAGGCGTTGACCGCATCGATGGCATCGGCGCTGGTGGTCGACAACGTGTCACAACTGGAGTGCACCGCAGCGGTGGTCAGCGAGGCCTGCCGCTCGGATTCCCGAGCGCTGCTGCTGGCCACCGACTGCGATGAGGACACCGACATCGAGGTGCGGTAGGCCGGGGCATCGGAGGCATTGACGATCGCGTCGCCGCCGGTGACTGCGGTGCACCCCGCCACCGGTAGGACCAGCACCGCGATGCCAGCCCCCCACAGTGCGGCAATGCGACACCGGCGCCCAGATCCGATCAGCACAGACGCAGACGTTACCGCCTGACCGGCCCAGTCGGCGTGTGGCATGAATTTCAGGTGCCGTGTGGGACCACTCTGCATCGCGAGTGCCGCGGGTGCGGCACCATAGGACAGGCAATCCCTGCACCGGCTACCGAGGAGCGGAAGTTGACGGCCCAGTTCAAACGCTACGACCGGAGTCAAAGCTCAGGGACCCCAAACAAATCCGATCGGGTTCGGGTCATCCGCGACGGCGTGGCCTCGTATCTGCCCGATATCGACGCCGACGAGACCTCGGAGTGGCTGGAATCGTTCGACGACCTGCTGACGCGGTCCGGGCCGGCCCGGGCCCGCTACCTGATGCTGCGCCTACTCGAGAGGGCCGGCGAACAGCGGGTGGCGATCCCCGCGTTGACGTCGACCGACTACGTCAACACCATCCCGACCGAGTTGGAGCCCTGGTTCCCCGGCGACGAAGAGGTTGAACGCCGCTACCGCCGCTGGATCCGATGGAACGCCGCGATCATGGTGCACCGCGCCCAGCGTCCCGGCGTCGGCGTCGGCGGGCATATCTCCACCTATGCCTCATCGGCGTCGCTCTACGAGGTGGGCTTCAACCACTTCTTCCGGGGTAAATCGCATCCCGGCGGCGGTGACCAGATATTCATCCAGGGCCACGCCTCCCCCGGTATCTATGCCCGCGCCTTCCTGGAGGGCCGCCTATCCGCGGACCAGATGGACGGATTCCGCCAGGAGCACAGCCACCCGGGCGGCGGGCTGCCGTCCTACCCGCACCCCCGGCTGATGCCCGACTTCTGGGAGTTCCCCACGGTATCGATGGGCCTGGGCCCGATGAACGCGATCTATCAGGCCCGGTTCAACCACTACCTGCACGACCGCGGCATCAGAGACACCTCGGATCAGCATGTCTGGGCATTCCTCGGCGACGGCGAGACAGATGAGCCGGAGAGTCGCGGCTTGGCACATGTGGCCGCGCTGGAGGGCCTCGACAACCTGACCTTCGTCGTCAACTGCAACCTGCAACGCCTCGACGGGCCGGTACGCGGCAACGGCAAGATCGTGCAGGAACTGGAATCCTTCTTCCGCGGCGCCGGCTGGAACGTCATCAAGGTGGTCTGGGGCCGCGAGTGGGATGCGCTGCTGCACGCCGATAAGGACGGCGCGCTGGTGAATTTGATGAACGCCACCCCCGATGGTGATTTCCAGACCTACAAGGCCAATGACGGAACCTACGTGCGGGAACACTTCTTCGGCCGCGACCCGCGCACCAAGTCACTGGTGAAGGACATGACCGACGCAGAGATCTGGAACCTCAAACGCGGCGGCCACGACTACCGCAAGGTCTACGCCGCCTACCGGGCGGCGATGGAGCACAAGGGCCAGCCCACGGTGATCCTGGCCAAGACCATCAAGGGCTACACGCTCGGCTCGCACTTCCAGGGGCGCAACGCTACGCATCAGATGAAAAAGCTTGCGCTGCAAGACCTTAAGGACTTCCGCGATGCGATGAAGATACCGCTCAGCGACGCGCAACTGGAGGAAAACCCGTACCTTCCGCCGTACTACCACCCCGGTTCGGAGTCGCCGGAGATCCGCTACCTGCTGGACCGGCGCACTTCGCTTGGCGGTTTCCTACCGGAGCGCCGAACCAAGTCGAGGGCACTGACGCTGCCGCCTCACGATATCTACAAGCCGCTCAAGTCGGGCTCGGGCACCCAGGATGTGGCCACCACCATGGCCACCGTGCGCGTGTTCAAGGAACTGCTGCGCGACTCCAACATCGGACCTCGCATCGTGCCGATCATTCCCGACGAGGCCCGCACTTTCGGTATGGACTCATGGTTCCCGAGCTTGAAGATCTACAACCGCAACGGTCAGCTCTACACCGCGGTCGATGCCCAGCTGATGCTGGCCTACAAGGAGAGCGAGAAGGGCCAGATCCTGCACGAGGGCATCAACGAGGCCGGCTCGACCGCCTCGTTCACCGCCGTCGGGACGTCGTACGCAACGCACAACGAGCCGATGATCCCGGTCTACATCTTCTATTCGATGTTCGGTTTCCAACGCACCGGCGACAGCTTCTGGGCCGCCGCCGATCAGATGGCCCGCGGCTTCGTGTTGGGCGCGACAGCCGGGCGCACCACACTGACCGGCGAAGGGTTGCAGCACGCCGACGGGCACTCCCTGCTGCTGGCATCGACCAATCCGGCTGTGGTCGCCTATGACCCGGCCTTCGCCTACGAGATCGCCCACATCGTGGAAAGCGGGTTGTCGCGCATGTTCGGGGAGAACCCGGAGAACGTGTACTTCTACATCACGATCTACAACGAGCCCTATCCCCAGCCGGCCGAACCCGAGCACCTCGATGTCGAGAACCTCCTGCGAGGGATGTACCGCTACCGCAAGGCGACCGACAAGCGCAGCAGCGCCGCGCAGATCCTGGCTTCGGGGGTGGCGATGCCGGCCGCACTGCGGGCCGCCGAACTGTTGGCACAGCACTGGGATGTGGCCGCCGACATATGGTCGGTGACTAGTTGGAATGAGTTGCACCGAGACGGACTCGCGGTCGAGAAGGCGCTACTGCGCCACCCGGATCGAGCGGCAGCGGTTCCCATCGTCACGCAGTTACTGGGCAAGAGTGCGGGCCCGGTGGTGGCGGTCTCCGACTGGATAAGGGCCGTGCCCGAACAGATCCGGCCGTGGGTACCGAACACCTACGTGACGTTGGGCACCGATGGGTTCGGATTCTCCGACACCCGCCCGGCAGCACGGCGCTACTTCAACACCGATGCCGAGTCGGTGGTGGTAGCCGTACTTGAGGCACTGGCCCGGGATGGTGATATCGACCCGTCGGTGGCGGTCGCGGCGGCCCGGGAGTACCGGATCGACGATGTGATGGCCGCCCCTGAGCAGACCTCGGACCCCGGAGTGGCTTAGGCCACGATATTTGGCAGATGCAGCTAAAAAATGGCGTAACTTTTAGAGGTGCCCGACAATACCCAATCTGAGCGGCCCCGCTCACCGATGGAACTGCTCAGCGACGTTCCCGAGCCGACACTGCGCCGGCTCAAGCAGTACTCGGGCAGGCTGGCCACCCAGGCGGTACACGTCATGGGCGAACGGCTGCCGTTCTTCAACGATCTGGAAGCGTCCCAGCGAGCCAGTGTGCAGTTGGTCGTCCAGGCCTCAGTGGTCAACTTCGTGGAATGGATGCGCGACCCGTCCAGTGAGGTGGGCTACACCGCCCAGGCCTTCGAACTGGTGCCCCAAGACCTGACCCGCAAGATCGCGCTGGCCCAAACCGTCGACATGGTTCGAGTGACGATGGAGTTCTTCGAGGAGGTAGTCCCGATGCTGGCCCGCACCGAGGAGCAGTTGACGGCTCTGACGGTCGGCATCCTGCGCTACAGCCGCGATCTGGCATTCGCGGCCGCGACCGCCTACGCAGACGCCGCCGAGGCGCGCGGCTCCTGGGATAGCCGGATGGAGGCCAGCGTGGTCGATGCGGTGGTCCGCGGCGATAGCGGCCCGGAGCTGCTGTCCCGCGCGGCGGCGCTGAACTGGGACACCACCGCGCCCACGACCGTGGTGGTCGGCACACCGCCGCCAGGGCGCGAAGACCTGGCGAGCGAGGACATCCGAGAGATCGCGCAGCGGCACGACCGTGCGGCGCTGGCCGACGTGCACGGCACCTGGCTGATCGCGATCATCTCCGGTCCGCTGACACCTACCGACCGGTTCTTCAATGACCTGCTCACCGCTTTTTCCCCGGGCCCGGTCGTGATCGGGCCCGCCGCCCCCATGCTCACCGCGGCCTATCACAGTGCCGGCGAGGCCATTTCCGGAATGAACGCGGTAGCCGGCTGGAATGGGGCGCCGCGGCCGGTGCCGGCCCGCGAACTGCTGCCCGAGCGCGCGCTGATGGGTGACGCATCAGCCGTGGCGGCCCTGTACAACGAGGTCATGCGACCGCTGGCCGATGCCGGTCCGGTGCTCGCTGAAACGCTCGACGCCTACATCGACAGCGGCGGCGCAATCGAGGCCTGCGCGCGAAAATTGTTCGTTCATCCAAACACGGTGCGCTACCGCCTCAAGCGGATCGCCGACTTCACCGGACGTGATCCCACCGTGCCCAGGGACGCCTACATCCTGAGGGTTGCCACCACGGTCGGTCGGCTCGATTACCCAACACCGCAGCAGACTGTCGCCCAGAACAGAACAAACACCTGGGTGACACAGCTCACCCCACCCCTGGTCGGGTCGGGCCATCACACCAGTGACGAGAGCTAGATCGCAGGACGGTCTCGATAACATCGCATCCACGGGGTCATTTGTAGGTATCCCACAAAAACCTAAGACAAGGTTCATAATCCTTTACACCCCGCAAAACGGCAATCACAGTGTTCTCTTAGAGATGTGATCGCGCTGCTCGCGCCCGGACAGGGCTCCCAGAAACCCGGCATGCTTGCCGAGTGGCTGAACCTCCCCGGCGCAGCCGACCGCATCGACCGTTGGTCGCAGATCAGCGGCCTGAATCTGGCCCGGCTCGGCACCACCGCGACCGCCGAGGAAATCACCGATACAGCGATCACCCAGCCACTGGTGGTGGCAGCCACCCTGCTGGCCCACTCGGTGCTGGCCGAGCGCGGCCTACCGGCCGCCGCCGACACCGTCATCGCAGGTCATTCGGTCGGTGAGATCGCGGCCTACGCCATGGCCGGGGTGATCTCCGAGGACGACGCGATCAAACTCGCCGCGGTGCGCGGCACCGAAATGGCCAAGGCCTGTGCCGCTGAACCCACCGGCATGTCCGCTGTGCTCGGCGGCGAGGAGGACGAGGTGCTCGCGAGGCTCGAAGCCCTCGACTTGATCCCGGCCAACCGCAACGCCGCAGGCCAGATCGTGGCTGCCGGTGCGATTGCCGCGTTGGAGAAGCTGGCCGAGGATCCTCCTGCCAACGCCCGGGTGCGCCAGTTGGCCACCGCCGGGGCGTTCCACACCCACTACATGGCCTCGGCGCAGGACGGCTACGCAGCCGCGGCCGCCGAGGTTGCCACGCATGATCCGGCCACCACCCTGCTGTCCAATTTCGACGGTCGGCCGCTGACTTCGGCAGCCGACGCCATCGAAAAGCTCGTCGCGCAGTTGACCCGTCCGGTGCGTTGGGACCTGTGCAACGACACCATCCGCACGCTCAACATCACGGCGATCATCGAGTTCCCGCCCGCGGGCGCGCTGAGCGGCATCGCCAAAAGAGAACTTCGGGGCGTCGCAACGCACGCCGTCAAGACACCCGCAGATCTGGACGGACTGTCCGGGCTCTGACCCGCCGGCACCGATCAGGACAACCACATAAAGAAGCACTATCACCGATTTATCAAGTAACACAACCGATTACCCAGCAATACAACACACGAAGGGAGCCACCCTGTGGCCGCCAATCAGGATGAAATCATCGCCGGTCTCGCCGAGATCATCGAAGAGGTCACCGGTATCGAGCCGTCCGAGGTCACCATGGAGAAGTCGTTCGTTGACGACCTCGACATCGACTCGCTGTCAATGGTTGAGATCGCGGTTCAGACCGAGGATAAGTACGGCGTGAAGATTCCCGATGAGGATCTGGCCGGTCTGCGCACCGTCGGCGACGTCGTGGCCTACATCCAGAAGCTTGAGCAGGAGAACCCCGAGGCCGCGGCCGCGCTGCGCGACAAGTTCGGTACAGACAAGTGACCAGGCCTTCCACTGCTAACGGCGGCTTCCCGAATGTCGTGGTGACCGCCGTCGAGGCGACCACGGCGCTCGGTGCTGACATCGACAGCACGTGGAAGGCCCTGTTGGCCGGCGAGAGCGGAATCCGGGTCCTTGAGGATGACTTCATCACCAAATGGGACCTACCGGTACGGATCGGCGGGCACCTCGTCGATCCGGTCGACGACCACATGGGCCGACTGGACCTGCGACGCATGTCGTATGTCCAGCGGCTGTCGAAGTACCTCGGCATGAAGATGTGGGAGTCAGCCGGCAAGCCGGAGATCGACCCGGACCGCTTCGCGGTCGTTATCGGAACCGGCCTGGGTGGCGGCGAGAAGATCGTCGAAACCTATGACCTGATGAATGAGGGCGGCATCCGCAAGGTGTCACCGCTGGCCGTTCAAATGATCATGCCGAACGGCGCGGCCGCAGTCCTCGGTCTCGAACTGGGCGCCCGCGCCGGGGTCATCACCCCGGTGTCGGCCTGCTCATCGGGGTCGGAGGCAATCGCCCACGCCTGGCGACACATCGTCATGGGCGACGCCGACATTGTGGTCTGCGGTGGCGTCGAAGGAACGATCGAGGCGCTGCCGATCGCGGCGTTCTCGATGATGCGCGCGATGTCGACCCGCAACGAGGATCCGACCGCCGCGTCTCGTCCGTTCGACCGCGACCGCGACGGGTTCGTCTTCGGTGAGGCCGGAGCGATGATGATCATCGAGACCGAGGAGCATGCCAAGGCCCGCGGCGCCACACCGTTGGCCCGACTGCTGGGTGCGGGTATCACCTCGGACGCCTTCCACATGGTGGCTCCGGCATCGGACGGTCTGCGGGCCGGTGGCGCCATGAAGCGGTCGATGGAAACGGCGGGACTTTTGCCTGCGGACATCGACCACGTCAACGCACACGCGACGTCGACCTCGATCGGCGACGTGGCGGAAGCCAATGCCATCCGGGTCGCCGGTGTGGAGCATGCGCCGGTCTACGCGCCGAAGTCAGCGCTGGGTCACTCGATCGGAGCGGTCGGTGCGCTGGAGTCGATTCTGACGGTGCTCGCCCTGCGTGACGGTGTCATCCCGCCCACGCTGAACTACGAGACGCCCGATCCTGAGATCGACCTGGACGTCGTCGCGGGCGAACCGCGCTACGGCGACTACAGGTACGCAATCAACAACTCGTTCGGATTCGGCGGACACAACGTCGCACTCGCCTTCGGGCGCTACTAAACCGTCGGGCAGTACCGAGAAGGGAACAATCCGGGCAATGGCACCGCTGACAACGGGCAACGGTCTTCCCGACGTGGTCGTCACCGGCATAGCCATGACGACCGCGTTGGCCGTTGATGCCGAGAACACCTGGAAGAAACTCCTCGACGGGCAAAGCGGCATCCGCACCCTCGACGACCCTTTCGTCGAGGAGTACGAACTGCCGGTGCGGATCGGTGGGCACCTGTTGGAGGACTTCGAGTCCGATCTGGAGCGGGTGGAGAAGCGCCGACTGTCGTATCTGCAGAAGATGTCAACGGTGCTGGGCCGGCGGGTCTGGCAAAACGCCGGCTCACCCGAGGTCGACACCCGGCGCCTGATGGTGTCCATCGGGACCGGTTTGGGTTCTTCCGAGGAGTTGGTGTTCGCCTATGACGGCCTGCGATCCAGGGGGTTGCGGGCCGTCTCACCGTTGGTCGTGCAGATGTTCATGCCCAACGGCCCGGCCGCGGTCGTCGGGCTTGACCTGGGCGCCAAAGCCGGTGTGTGCACACCTATTTCGGCATGCGCGTCGGGTTCGGAGGCGATCGCCAACGCATGGCGCAACATCGTCTACGGCGAGGCCGATATCGCGGTGTGCGGTGGCGTGGAAACCAAGATCGAGTCGGTACCAATCGCCGCGTTCGCTCAGATGCGTATCGTGCTGTCCAATACCAACGACGACCCGGCCGGTGCCTGTCGTCCGTTCGACCGCGACCGCAACGGCTTCGTATTCGGCGAAGGTGCCGCGCTGATGGTCATCGAAACCGAGGAGCACGCCAAGGCTCGCGGCGCCGCCATCCTGGCCCGCATCATGGGAGCATCAGTCACCTCGGACGGCCACCACATCGTGGCGCCGGATCCCGATGGCGTGCAGGCCGGCCAGGCGATGACCCGGGCAATCCAGCTCGCCGGCCTGCAACCCGGCGACATCCACCACGTCAACGCCCATGCAACCGGAACCAATGTCGGTGATGTCGCCGAGGGCAGGGCGATCAACAACGCAATGGGCAGCCACCGGCCCGCGGTCTACGCGCCCAAGTCGGCGCTGGGCCACTCGGTGGGGGCCGTCGGCGCGGTGGAGTCCATCCTCACTGTGCTCGCACTGCGCGACGGCGTGATCCCGCCGACACGCAACCTGCACAACCTCGATCCGGAGATCGACCTAGACGTGGTGGCCGGGGAACCCCGGTCGGGTAACTACCGGTACGCGATCAACAACTCGTTCGGATTCGGTGGACATAACGTCGCCATCGCCTTCGGGAAGTACTGAAAACCGAAGAGCGAAAAGGCACCCCACCGATATCCGGCGCGCACAAGGAGGTATAGATGACGATCATGGCCCCTGAGGCGGTCGGCGAATCGCTCGACCCGCGTGACCCGTTACTGCGGCTGCGAGCCTTCTTCGATGACGACAGTATCGAACTGCTGCATGAGCGCGACCAATCCGGCATCCTGGCCGCGACCGGTACCGTCAATGGCCTGCGCACCATCGCGTTCTGTACCGACGGCACCGTCATGGGCGGTGCCATGGGCCTGGACGGCTGCCGCCACATCGTCAACGCCTACGACCTCGCGATCGAGGAGCAGAGCCCGATCGTCGGCATCTGGCACTCCGGTGGCGCCCGACTGGCCGAGGGTGTCAAGGCACTGCACGCGGTCGGCCTGGTATTTGAGGCAATGATCCGGGCCTCAGGCTACATCCCGCAGATCTCGCTGGTGGTCGGCTTCGCCGCCGGCGGTGCGGCCTATGGGCCGGCGCTGACCGATGTGGTCGTGATGGCACCGGAGGGCCGGGTGTTCGTCACCGGGCCCGACGTTGTCCGCAGCGTGACCGGCGAGGACGTCGACATGGCCGCCCTCGGCGGGCCGGACACCCACCACCGTAAGTCCGGGGTGTGCCACATCGTCGCCGACGGTGAACCTGACGCCTACGCCCGCGGGCGCCGATTGGTCGGATTGTTCTGCCAGCAGGGTATTTTCGACCGTGCCAAGGCCGAGGCCGGCGACGTCGATCTGCACGCCCTACTGCCGGACTCGCCGAGGCGAGCCTACGACGTACATCCCCTCGTCGAAGCGCTACTGGACTCCGACGAGCCGTTCGAGGAGTTCCAGTCCAAATGGGCTCCGTCGATGGTGGTCGGTCTGGGCCGACTGTCGGGACGCACCGTCGGGCTGCTGGCCAACAATCCGCTGCGCCTCGGCGGGTGTCTGAACTCCGAAAGTGCCGAGAAGGCAGCGCGTTTCGTCCGTCTCTGCGACGCGTTCGGCATACCGCTTGTGGTCATCGTCGACGTGCCGGGTTACCTGCCCGGTGTTGACCAGGAGTGGGGCGGTGTGGTGCGTCGCGGCGCGAAACTGCTGCACGCGTTCGGTGAGGCCTCGGTCCCCCGAGTGACACTGGTGACCCGCAAGATCTACGGCGGGGCCTATATCGCGATGAACTCCCGCTCATTGGGTGCGACGAAGGTGTTCGCCTGGCCGGACGCCGAAGTCGCTGTGATGGGCGCCAAGGCGGCCGTGGGCATTCTGCACAAGCGCAAACTCGCCGCGGCACCCGATCACGAGCGTGAGGCCCTGCACGAGGAGTTGGCCGACGAGCACGAGCGGATCGCCGGCGGGGTAGACGCCGCCATCGAGATCGGTGTGGTCGACGAGAAGATCGACCCCGCCCACACCCGCAGCAAGCTCACGCAGACCCTGGCCGAAGCGCCGGCCCGGCGCGGCCGCCACAAGAACATTCCACTGTAGGCGGTCTGTCCCACCGGTCTCCCTCGCGAGCAGACGCAAAATCGCACGAAATCGCCGCGATTCGTGCGATTTTGCGTCTGCTCACCAGGTTGCGGCGAGGAACTCCTGCGCCGCGTCCACCGTGCGCTCCCGGTCCGCGGCGACCAACCCGATACGGGTGCGCCGGTCCAGGATGTCGGAGACATCGAGTGCGCCCTCATGCGTGACGGCGAACTCGAATTCCGCTCGCGTCACGTCAATGCCCTCTGACACCGGCTCAGCCGGGCGCTCACAACGCGCGGCAGCGACCACGTTCCGCGACTCCGCACCATAGCGAGCCACCAGCGAACCCGGAAGATCCCCGCTGGTTCGCAGTATGCCGCTATTCCGCTGCGCTGCAACGGGATTAGCAGGTGCACCGACCAATGGCAGATTGCGGGTGCGACAGGGCTGCGCCATCAGCCCGCGAGCGGCAATTGCGCGGTCCAGGACATCCTCGGCCATGTACCGGTATTCGGTGAGCTTGCCGCCCACAACACTAAAGAGCCCCGCATCGGATTCCAGCACCGCGTGATCGCGGGACAGGTCGGAGGTGCGCCCGCCGCCTTCTCCCCCGATATCAATCAGCGGCCGCAGGCCGGCGTAGGCGCCGGTGACGTCGGCGGTGGTCAACTCGGTCTGCAGCGCCGTATTCACCGTGTCGAGCAGAAAGCCGATCTCGGCCGGTGTCGGCTGCGGCACATCCGGTATCGGACCCGGCGCCTCCTCGTCGGTGAGGCCCAGGTAGACCCGGCTCAGTTGGGCCGGAAGGGCGAAGACGAACCGGTTGGTCTCGCCTGGGATGGGAATCGTCAGCGCCGCGGTCGGATTGCCGAACGCTGCGGCGTCGAACACCAGATGAGTACCGCGGCTGGGCCGCAGCCGAATCGAGGTATCCACCTCCGCGGCCCACACACCCGTCGCGTTGATGACCACTCGGGCCGCCAGATCCATCGACTCGCCGGTCAACTCATCGGTGACGCGCACCGAGGTTCCGGTGGCAGCGGAGACGCGGGTGCGAGTGAGGATGCGCGCGCCGTGTTGGGCGGCAGTGCGCGCCACAGCCACCACCAGCCGGGCGTCGTCGATCAGTTGTCCGTCGAAGGCCAGCAACGCACCGTCGAGTCCCTCGCGGCGCACGGTCGGGGCCATCGCCGCCGCCTGCTCTGCGCTGATCCGGCGGGACCGCGGCAAGATCGACGACCGGGTACCGGCCAGTGCGCGCAAGACATCGCCGGCCCGAAAACCGGTTCGCACCAGCGCCCGCTGAGACCCACTCATCGACGGCAGCAGCGGCACCAGTTGTGGCATCGCCCTGACCAGGTGCGGCGCGTTGACGGACATCAGGATGCCGCGCTCGATCGAGCTGCGGCGGGCGATACCGATATTGCCGCTGGCCAGGTAGCGCAGGCCGCCATGAGCCAACTTCGAGCTCCATCGGCTGGTGCCGAAGGCGAGATCGTGCTTTTCCAGCAGCACGACCGACAGGCCCCGGCTGGCGGCATCGAGCGCGATGCCGACGCCGGTGATACCGCCACCGATGACGATGACATCTGTCGCTCCATCCGCACCCACTGCACTCAGGTCGGCACTGCGTCGGGCTGCGTTAAGAACAGTGAGATCTCTCACGGGCACAGGTATCCGTTCAGTGTGTGGGACAGTTCGATACCGAGTGCGTCGGCATCGAGGACCGGCTCGACGATCTGACCGGACTGGATGGTGGACTGGGCGATCAGCAGAACCATGGCCGCCAGCGCCCGGGGATCTGCTCGACGAACACTGTCGTCGGCCTGGGCTTTGCGAAGTTCCTCGGCAATGACATCGATGAGCATCTGCTGGCTGGTACCCAACCGTTCGGAGATGTAGACCATCGCCAGTTCCGGCGCCGAGCGCAAGACGGTACGGACGAGTTCGTCGCGCCGCAGCCGGCCCGCCACCGCGGTGATCCGCTGCACCAGGGCGTCGCGGCCCATCCCGCGCATCGGCACCTCGCGCCAGGCTCCGATGATCCGGTCGGTCAGCAGTGCGGCCAGGATGGTCCGGGTGTCCGGCCATCGCCGATACACCGTCGGCCTACTCACCCCGGCCCGGCGGGCGATCTCGGCCAGCGTGACACGTTGCACGCCGAAGTCACCCACACAACTGGCCGCGGCCGTCAGTATCCGGTCGCCGACATCCACCGACTCCACATTACTGATTGACAACATCTGTAATACTGTAATCCATGGTCGACACCGACGCCGGAAATCACCTGCTACCACCCATGGCCTGGGACGGCTGGGGTGACCCGGGGTTGGCCAAACCGCTGTCTGCCGGTATCCGCGCACTGCTCGAGCAGGCACTCGGTGTGACCGGCACCGAAATCGGCGCACCCGGTATCGACGAGGTTCAGCTATCCTCCAGCGCCCTGGTGCCTAATCACCGCGACGGGTTGGCCGCCATCGTCGGCAGCGATTATCTGCGCACCGGCGACCGTGATCGGCTGCTCCATGCCGGCGGTAAATCCACATTGGATCTGTTGCGGCGCAAGCAGATTCGCCAGGATGCTCCCGATGCCGTGATGTTGCCCGGCAGCGAAGACGATATTTCTGCGATCCTCGACTACTGCACCCAGCATCGCATCGCAGTGGTGCCGTTCGGCGGCGGGACCAGCGTGGTCGGCGGACTCGACCCGATCCGAGACGGATTCGACGCCGTCGTCACGCTGGACCTGCGCCGCTTCGACGAACTGCACTGGCTCGACGAGACCTCGAGCGAGGCCGAACTCGGAGCCGGTGTCACCGGGCCGGAAGCTGAACGTCTGCTCGGTGAGCGCGGTTTCTCCCTCGGTCATTTCCCGCAGAGTTTCCGCTTCGCCAGTATTGGCGGTTTCGCCGCCACCCGATCCTCGGGTCAAAACTCCGCCGGTTATGGCCGCTTCAATGACATGGTCCGCGGGATGCGGGTGGTGAGCCCGGCCGGCGTACTCGACCTCGGCCGCGCCCCCGCCTCGGCCGCCGGGCCGGACCTTCGCGAACTGTTCGCCGGATCCGAGGGTGTGTTCGGCATCATCACCCGGGTGCGGGTGCGGGTTCATCCGGTTCCCGAGGCTGTGCGATATGAGGCGTGGTCATTCCCGGATTTCACCACCGGGGCCGACGCCCTGCGCGCCGTCATCCAGACCGGCACCGGCCCCACTGTGCTTCGGCTTTCCGACGAGGCCGAGACGGGTATCAACCTGGCCACCACATCGAACATCGGCGAGCAGAGCATCACCGGCGGCTGCCTGGCGATCACGATGTTCGAAGGTAGCCACGCTCACGCGGAGAGCCGCCATGAGGAAACGAGCGCCGTGCTCGCCGCCCACGGCGGCACGTCGCTCGGCGAGGGTCCCGCGAAAGCCTGGGAGCACGGCCGTTTCAACGCCCCGTATCTGCGCGACGCACTGCTGTCGGCGGGCGCGTTGTGCGAAACCCTGGAGACCGCAACGTCGTGGTCGAACCTCGCGGTGCTCAAGGTCGCGGTCACCGAAGCCCTGAGGACGGCTCTGACCGAAAGTGGCACAGCGGCTTTGGTTATGTGCCACATTTCGCATGTGTATCCCACCGGCGCGTCGTTGTATTTCACCGTGGTCGCGGGACAACGCGGCGATGTCGCCGAGCAGTGGCACGCCGCGAAGGCCGCCGCGGCGCACGCCATCGTCACCCGCGGCGGCACCATCACCCATCACCACGCGGTCGGCACCGATCACCGCCCGTGGATGGCCGACGAGATCGGGGATCTCGGGGTGCGGGTGCTGCGCGCGGTCAAGCAGATGCTGGACCCAGCCGGAATCCTCAACCCGGGCAAGCTCATTCCATGACCGAGATCGGCCGCGTCACGCTGTTGACGAACCCGATGGCAGGTCACGGCAATGCCCCGCATGCGGCCGAACGCGCGGTCGCGCGCTTCTGCGAACGCGGCGTGGACGTGACCGAAATCGTCGGCCGCGACCCCACTCACGCCCGCGAATTGGTTGACGAGGCCCTAGCTCACGGCACCGATGCCCTTGTGGTCGTCGGCGGTGACGGTGTCATCTCGCTGGCGCTCCAGGCGTTGGCGCACAGCGATATTCCACTGGGAATCGTCGCGGCCGGCACCGGAAACGACCATGCCCGCGAGTACGGCCTACCGGTCGGTGACCCGGCGGCGGCGGTCGACGTGATCATCGCAGGCCAGACCGAGACCATCGACCTCGGACATATCCGGGGTGCTGACGGCACCGGCACCTGGTTCGGCACCATCGCCGCAACCGGGTTCGACTCGCTTGTCAGCGACCGGGTCAATCGGATGCGCTGGCCGCACGGTCGGATGCGCTACAACCTGGCCATCGTGGCCGAACTGTCACAGCTGCGTCCGCTGCCATTCCGGTTGGTGCTCGACGGCGACCGCGAGATCGTCACCGACCTCACGCTGGCGGCGTTCGGCAACACCCGCAGTTACGGCGGCGGAATGCTGATCTGTCCCGGCGCCGATCATGCTGACGGAATGCTCGACATCACGATGGTGAGCAGTGGGTCCCGACTGAAGCTGGTCCGGCTCTTCCCCACCATCTTCAAGGGCACCCACGTCGAACTCGACGAGGTGACGACCGCGCGGGCCAGGAACATCAAGGTCGAGTGCCCGGGCATCAATGCCTACGCCGACGGCGAATACGCCTGCCCTTTGCCGGCTGAGATCTCAGCAATGCCAGGCGCATTGACGATCCTGCGCCCGGCGCCCTAGGAGTCGGCGAGGATCCGGGTACGCGCCGGATCGTAGAACGGCGCCATCTGCAGCCGCGCCGGAAGATCGCCCTGCGGGGTGGCAACCGTGAACAACTGCTCGCGCAACCAGTCCCCGGTGACACCGCCCTCATGGGCCACCTGCGCAAGCCCGACCGGACCACCGAGGGTGTGGCCGTAGGCTGCGGCCCGGACATAACCGACCCACTTCCCGTCAATCATGACCGGCTCATTGCCGAACAGGTCAGCGCCCTCGTCGTCCACGAACAGGTTGACGACCCGGTTATGCGGTGTGCCCTGAGCCTTGAACTCCAGCAGAGCATCGCGCCCGACGAAACCACCCGGCTTGTCCCACGCGATGGTGAATCCCAGCCCGGCCTCGATCGGGTTGTCGGTGTTGTCGATGTCCACGCCCAGATCCCGGTAGCCCTTCTCCAACCGCAGGCTCGACATCGCCGCCAGACCGACCGGACGGAAACCGAGATCGGCACCGGCGGAGACTAATTCGTCATACACACCGGCCGCGTACTCGGTGGGGATGTGCAACTCCCAGCCCAGCTCGCCGAGATAGGTGACCCGAGCCGCCAGCACCGGCGCGTAGCCAACGTGGATTTGTTTGGCCGAGAGATAGGGAAACGCCTCGTTGGACAGGTCTGCATCAGTCAACCGGGACAGCAGGGTGCGCGATTTCGGTCCCTGTACCGACAGCAGCGTTGTCGCGGAGGTGGTCTCGGTGACCACCAGGACCTCGCCGGAGCGGGTTTCGCGGCGGATCATGGGTTCGATACGGCGGTGGATGAGGTCAGAGGTGACGACGAGGAACTTCTCCTCGCCGAGTCGGGTGATCGTCAGGTCGGTCGCGATACCGCCTGCACTGTTCAGCCATTGCGTGTAGATCAGCCGTCCGATCTCACGGTCGATGACGCTGACCGAGAGCCGATCGAGCACCTTCGCCGCGTCGGGACCCTGAACGAGAAACTTCGCCATCAGGCTCATGTCCAGGACGCCGACATCCTCGCGTACCGCCCGGTGCTCGCGGCCCACGATGTCGAAGGACGCCTGCCTGGCGAAGTCCAGCGTGCTCTCCGGATGGATTCCGTCGGTGTCGTACCACTCGGCGAACTCCCAACCCACCGAGGCGTTGAAATGCCCGCCGGCGGCCACCAATCGGTCGTGCAATACCGACCGGCGGACATCGCGCGCCGAACCCGGCTTCCAGGCCGGCCAGACCGCGTCACCGAAGAGCACACCGAGTTGCTCGACGGTCCGCTCCGCGCGGAAGCGCCGAGACGTCTCGTGGGTGGCGGCCCGGTCGATGGCGTAGCCGGTGACATCCACCGGTGGGACGCCGTCGACGATCCAGTGCGCCATCACGTTGCCGATGCCACCGCCCATCAGGATGCCCAGCGAGTTCATTCCGGCCGCGACGAAGTAGCCGTCCAGTTCGGGCGCGGGTCCCAGCATCGGCCGGATATCCGGGGTGAATGACTCCGGACCGCAGAAGAACAGTCTGACGCCGACCTCGGACAGCGACGGGATCCGCTCAAGCGCGGTACCCAGATACGGACCCACCCGGTCCCAGTCCGGCGGCATCGTGCCGAAGGCGAAGCTGTCCGGGACGCCGTCCAGCGACCACGGCGCACCAACCGGTTCAAACAGACCCACCAGCATGCCGTCGCCCTCGGGCCGGTAATAGCCGTAGCGTTCCGGATCCTCGATCACCGCAAGGTCTTTATCCATGCCCGGAACGGCATCGGTGATCAGGTAGTAGTGCTCGGCCGCCTGCAGTGGGATGCAGACGTCATTGATCGCGCCGAGTTGACGAGCCCACATGCCGGCGGCATTCACCACGATCTCGGTCTCCATCCGACCCTGATCAGTCAGCACTGCGGTCACCCGACCACGCTTGGTCTCGACACCGGTGACTGTGACGCCTTCGATGACACGCGCACCAAGAGCCTTGGCGCCCTTGGCCATTGACGTGGCCACACCGACCGGGTCGGCACGGCCCTCATCGGGCACATAGAATCCGGCCAGCACGTCCGAGGTATCCAGCAGCGGCCACATATCCTGTAATTCGCGCGCACTGATCTCGTGCTCAGCAACACCGAATCCATGCATCCACGCCGATGAGCGGCGTAACGCGTCGAGCCGTTGCGGGTTGGTGGCAAGGCTGACATGGCCGACCGGATTGAACCCGGTGGAGTGGCCGGTTTCCTCCTCGAGGCGCGCATAGAGGTCGCGCGAGTACCGGCTGAAGAACAGTGCAGTCTCGTCAGTCATACCCGCCGAGGTGATCAGGCCGGCGGCATGCCAGGTCGTGCCCGCCGTCAGTTCGTGTTGTTCAAGCAGGACCACATCCGTCCAGCCCAGGTGCGCAAGGTGATAGGCGATGCTGCATCCCGTCACACCACCGCCGACGATGACGACGCGGGCGCGCGCGGGCAACTCCTTGCCGAGACTACTCAACGGAATCCTCTCCTCTAACCCTGCTGTCGTTTCAAAACCTCGCCCGCCGAGGCCAATTGGACCCGTGAGCGGTCGACGAAGACCGGCGCGCCCACATCTGCGGACAGCGGCCCCGGAGCCTCCGGTGACGTATTGGACAGTGTTGCTTGCAGAACGTACGCAAACTCCCGGGGCTGGTCGTTCTGAAGGTAATGGTTCGCGCGTGGCAGCACCCAGAACTCGTTAGCGCCCGGCTTGTTCACCAGGTAGTTATCCCACACATGAGCCGCGACCCGCAGCGGAGCGACGGTATCGCATAGTCCCCAGATTAACGTGGTCTTGACCGGCAGTGCAGCCAGTCCGTCCAGCCACTGCTGCTCGTTCTCGGCACGCTCCACCAGGTACTGGATGGTGCCGTGCATGACCGCCATGCCGTCGTCGTACGCAAAGGTGTCCGCCAGCGCGGCGATCACCGGATCATCCGGAACCCGAGATGGCGTGAATGTGCTCCGCCCCAACCCGGCCGCGAGCACCTCCGGGGTCATGAAATTCAATGCCGGCGCGGTCTGCGGATCCAGCAACTGGCGTTGGTAGTCGGTGAGGTTCGACAAGGGCAGAAAGATGTTGCCGTTGCCGAGCACCAGGTTGGTCAACTCGAAGGGAAATTCGCCGGCCGCGCATCGGATCGCGAAACTCAGCGCGACACTGTCACCACGATCATGGGCGACGACCGCGCCGGTGCTCGCGCCCAGGATCTCCTCGACGTAGTAACCGAGGAGTTCACTGTCGCGACGCAGCGTGTAGTTCTCGTCGGCCGGCTTGTCGGAGAAGCCGAATCCGGGCAGATCCAGCACGCACACCCGGTGGGTGGCGCTGAGTTCGCTTGCGACGTCGCACCAGTCGATACTGCTCGTCGGAAACCCGTGCACCATGACCAGAAGCGGCGCCTCACGGTCGCCGAATTCGGCATGGAAGATATCGAGGCGGTCGGTGTGCTGAAGTGGCTCGCTCGGAACCCATGAGAAGTGACTGCCGGCCTGCAACCAGTGCCGGGCGCGCTCGGACATGGACTGGCCCCTTCTTTCGTCGGGGCGATCGTACCCGGGGCTAACCAACTCCCCGGCTGAGCCAGCTCACCTCGCCGGCGTCGCCACCGTCGCGGTAGGGCTCCAACGCCTCGTCCCAGGCCGTACCCAGCACGGTATCCAACTCGGCCGCCAACGAGTCAGCGCCCTCGGACATGAGCGACCTCAGCCGCATCTCGCCCACCATGATGTCGCCGTTGGCGCTCATCGCCCCGCTCCACAGCCCCAACTGGGGCGTGTGGCAGAACCGAATGCCGTCCACTCCCGGGCTGGGATCCTCGGTGACCTCGAACCGGAGGACCGACCACGACCGCAGCGCACTGGCCAGCCGCGCCCCGGTGCCGACCGGGCCGACCCAGTTGGTCACCGCGCGCAGTTGGCCCGGCATCGCCGGCTGCGGGGTCCACTTCAGATTCGCCCCTGCACCCAGGGCCGACGATAACGCCCACTCGACATGAGGGCATACCGCCGCCGGCGAGGAGTGGAGATACACCACACCCGTCGTAACGTCGGTGAACTGATTCGACGTACGCATCACTTACTCCTTCGGTTCCACTAGGGACGTCTTCCCCGACGACCTGGTGTTTCCGAAGATGCAGTTGTGCCGTACGGGTCTATTGTGCCCCCTGATACCCCTGTTGCGCTAGTCCGAGATGAACTCTCTTAGGACTTCGTCCGACAACGCAGGCCACAGCGGTTTCGCCCACTCGTCGAAGTCCCGGTCGGTCAGGACCACCAGGGCCAGATCGGCGGCCGGATCGACCCAGATGAACGTCCCGGTCTGCCCGAAATGCCCGTAGGTGCCGGGCGAATTGGCCCCACCGGTCCAGTGCGGCGTCTTGCCGCCGCGGATCTCGAAACCCAGGCCCCAGTCGTTGGGTCGCTGGACCCCGAAACCCGGTAATACGCCGTTCAGCCCGGGGAACTGCACGCTGATGGCCTCGGCGTGCGTCTGAGCGGAGACCATGCGCGGACGGAGCAGATCGCCGGCAAAGCTCACCAGGTCAGCCACCGTGGAGACCGCGCCGAAACCTGCCGCAGCCGCACCGCCGTCAAGCCGCGATGCGGTCATACCGAGTGGGGAGAAGACCGCCTCGGTCAGGTAGCGGCCGAACTCGATGCCGGACTGCCGCTCGACTGTTTCGGCCAGCACCCCGAACCCGTAGTTGGAGTAGACCCGGCGGGTGCCCGGCCGAGCCAGTTCCTCAGCCGAGTTCATCGCCAGCCCGGAGGTATGCGCCAAGAGATGGCGAACCGTGGCACCGGGCGGCCCGGCGGGGGTGTCGAAGTTGATCGCACCCTCCTCGATTGC
>NZ_JAEMSG010000008.1:23700-51638 GCF_016462945.1 Mycolicibacterium sp.
GTGCGAGCAGATGACGGATCGTTGAGCCAGGCGGGCCGGCCGGGGTATCCAGGTCGACGACGCCCTCCTCGACCGCCAGCTGGACCGCCCGAGCGACCAGTGGCTTGGTCACCGACGCCAGCCGGTAGGGCCGAGTCAGGTCACCCCGGCTGGCGAGCATTCCGGTTGGGCCCACCACGGCGGCCGAGGCGGCCGACACGGGCCAGTCGGCGATCAGGTCAAGGGCTTCAGACATCGCCGCCACCGTATCCCCCTGTTCGGGTGATAGCGGCCCGACTATCGTTTGACCCATGAGTCAAACGGTGCGTGGCGTGATCTCGCGGAGCAAGGGCCAACCTGTCGAACTTGTCGACATCGTGATTCCCGATCCCGGTCCGGGCGAGGTGGTTGTCGCGGTGCACGCGTGCGGCGTCTGCCACACCGATCTGACCTACCGCGAGGGCGGTATCAACGATTCCTATCCCTTCCTGCTCGGCCATGAGGCCGCCGGCGTCGTGGAATCGATCGGACCGGGAGTAACACAGGTCGCCCCCGGCGACTTTGTCATCCTCAACTGGCGCGCGGTGTGCGGCCAGTGCCGGGCCTGCAGACGCGGCCGACCGTGGTACTGCTTCGACACCTTCAATGCCACCCAGAAGATGATGCTGACCGATGGCACCGAGCTGACACCGGCATTGGGCATCGGCGCGTTCGCCGACAAAACCCTTGTGCACCAGGGACAGTGCACAAAGGTCGATGACGAGGCCGACGCGGCCGTCGCCGGACTGCTGGGCTGTGGCGTGATGGCCGGCATCGGCGCGGCGATCAACACCGGCGCGGTGAGCCGCGACGACACCGTGGCGGTGATCGGCTGCGGCGGGGTGGGAGATGCGGCCATCGCCGGCGCGAAACTGGTTGGTGCGCGCACCATTATCGCCGTTGACACCGACGACACCAAACTCGAGTGGGCTCGTGAGTTCGGTGCCACCCACACCGTCAACGCCCGTAACCATGATGTCGTTGAAACCATCCAGGAGCTGACCGACGGCAACGGCGCGGATGTGGTGATCGACGCCGTCGGCCGGCCCGAAACCTGGACGCAGGCTTTCTACGCCCGCGATCTGGCCGGAACCGTCGTGCTGGTCGGCGTTCCGACACCCGATATGCGCCTGGAGATGCCGCTGGTGGACTTCTTCGCCCGCGGCGGCTCGCTGAAGTCCTCCTGGTACGGCGACTGCCTGCCCGAGCGCGACTTCCCCACCCTGATCGACCTCTACCGTCAAGGACGCCTGCCACTGGAGAAGTTCGTGTCCGAACGCATCGGGCTGGAGGGCATCGAGGATGCATTCCACAAGATGCACGCCGGTGAGGTACTGCGCTCGGTGGTCGTGCTGTGAGCGCAAATCAGAGCGGTATCGAGCGGATCGTCACCCACGGCACCTTCTCTCTCGACGGTGGCAGTTGGGACGTCGACAACAATATCTGGATTATCGGTGACAGCTCCGAGGTGATCGTGATCGACGCGGCGCATGACGCGAAGGCCATCGAGGACGCGGTGGCCGGCCGTCACGTCGTCGCGGTGGTGTGCACCCACGGCCACAATGACCACATCACCGTCGCCCCGCAATTGAGCGCCGATCTTGACGCACCGGTTTTTCTGAACCCTGCCGACACCATGCTGTGGGAGACGACCCACGGCGACAAACCGTTCCGCGCACTGCAGGACGCTCAGGTACTCAAGGCCGACGGTATCGAGTTGCATGCCATCGCCACCCCGGGCCACTCTCCCGGATCGACCTGCCTCTACGCACCTGCGTTGGGTGCGGTGTTCTCCGGTGACACCTTGTTCGCGGGCGGCCCGGGCGCCACCGGGCGTTCGTTCTCCGACTTCCCCACCATCCTCGGGTCCATCAAGGACAAGCTCGGCACGTTGCCGGCCGACACCGTCGTCTACACCGGCCACGGTGACACGACGACCATCGGTGGCGAGATCGTGAACTACGACGCCTGGGTGGCCAGAGGCCACTGAATCGAACCGGTGGCCAGAGGCCACTGAACCGAAGGCCGGGGCACTATGCGATCAACCCGTGGACGGTACGTCGTAATCATCTGCGCATTGGCCGCGCTGACCGAGGCACTCTTCAAAAGCACGATTGCGCCGATGTTGCCGTCGATCGTGAGACAGTTCGGCTTGAGCCACACCATGGGCGGTGTTCTGGTCGCGGCCTTCGCAATCGGGTTCGCGGTCGGCACGTATCCCGCGTTGCAACTCACCTCGAGGATAGGCCCACGCGCGACAACAATGATCGGCATCGCCTGCGTTGCTGCGGGAACACTGTGCTTTGCGATGGGTGGACTGGCCGGTCTGTTGTTCGCCGGTCGCGGGCTGGCGGGCTTCGGCAGCGTGGTGATCTATAGCGGCGGCATTGCACTAGCTATGACCGGTGTCGGCGACGAGCACCGGGGTGCCACGATCGGCACGATTTACAGCGGTTCCTACGCAGGTGCAGCCATAGGACCGCTGATCGGCACCGCCGCAACGGTATTCGGACGAATGCCTGTCTTCGGACTGCTGGCGTCAGCTCCGTTGGCTGTCACAGCACTCCTACTGCGGCTCCCGACCGTCCCCGCCCCACCCGCGGTGAATCTTGCCGCCATAAGCGGCTATCTGCGCTCCGGACGGGTGCGGCTCGGCCTCTGGATCACGAGCCTGCCCGCCTTCGGTGGCGGAGTCATAGTGGTGTCCGGCGCGTATCTCCTCGACGAAGCCGGCGCCTCGGCACTGATGATCGGCATCGCCTTCGGCGGTATGGCGGTGCTCACCGCAATCCTCGAACCAATACTCGGCCGCGTGAGCGACAAGTGGGGCCGCCCTCGGCCACTGTTGATCCTGTTGTTGATTACTGCGATTGCAATGTCGATGCTGATACCGATCCACCAGCGAGCGGCACTGGTTGTACTGATCGCCATCGCGGGGTCGTTCTTCTCAGTGGTGGATGGTCCCGGATTTGCGCTCGTCGGCGACGGGGTCGAGTCGCTCGGCGGCAGCGCCACGGCAACCACATTCTTGGTGAACTTATCCTGGGGACCGTTCGCCGCGCTCGGAGCGATCCTCGCGGGGGTCTGCCACGACGTGGCCGGGGCCGACCTGTCTTTCGCCGTCCTGGCCACCGTCGCCGCGGTATCGGCCGGCATCATCTACCGCCGGATGCGCACGCTCAAAGCTGGGTCGTAGCGCTGCGGGGGTCGATGAGTATCTTGGCGTGCCGATCAGGGTCACCGAGGGCCTCGAACGCCGCGGCGACTCCGCCTAGTCCCACCTTGCCGGTGAGCAGCGGCGAGGCGTCGAGCTTTCCGTCGGCCAGCATATGCAGGGTGTCGTAGAACTCCAGCGGCGTGTAGCCGAACACAAACCGCACGTCGATCTCCTTGCTCAACGCCATTGTCGGCCGGATCATGTCAGCGCCCATACACACACCGACGACAATCACCCGAGAGCTCAGTGGCGCGGCGGCCAGCACACCGTCGATCATTCCCGGCACCCCGACGCATTCGAAGATCACCGGTCGTTTCGGTCCGGCTGCGCCGGCGGCTTCGGCTGCCCGGTAGACGTGTGACCACCCGGGCAGCTTGCGCAACTTTCCCATCGTGCCCAGCGCAAGTTCGTAGAGGTCAGGGATATTGGTCAGTACGCCTTTCGACGCCGCCTTGGCATACGGAGAATCGACGGCCGGGTCCACGACGATATCGGCGCCGCAGCGGTGGGCCAGGGCGCGTCGGCCCGCCGATAAGTCACTGGCGACGACGGTGCTCACCCCGCGGGCCTTGAGTTGGCAGATCACCGCAAGCCCAACCGGGCCGCAGCCCACGACGATCGCGGTGTCGCGCTTCGTGATCTCGCTGCGCCGCACGGCGTGCAGTGCCACAGCCATTGGCTCGGTCATCGCCGCCATGTCGACTGACAGACCGTTGGGCACCGGAAACGTCAGCGATGCCTCCACCAGAACCTGATCGGCATAGGCACCGGGGGCCAGTGGGGACAGCCCGGTCAATTGCACCGCGCCGTGCGAACGAACCAGCGGGAAGGAGACCACCGGCATACCCTCTTTGAGCGCCTTGGGGGCCTTCGGACCACGTCCGGCGATCACGCCGCAGAACTCGTGTCCCATCACCGTCGGGGTGTCGCCGCGCATGAAGTCGCGGTAGCCGATCTCGGCCATGACGTCAGTCAGTTCGTCAGCATGCTCCTTGGCGTGCAGATCCGATCCGCAGATACCGCAGGCCCGCACGTCCAAGACCAATTGGTCCGCGCCGGGGCGCGGGTCCGGCAGATCGACCACGGACAGGTTTCCGTGCTCACAACTGACTGCTTTCACGAACTTGGCTTCTGCCCCACGCAGTGCCAATTGAGAGTCAGTAGTTCCTCCTCCTCGGCCCGGATATAAGACATGCTGTTCGCATTCATGCGTTGCATCAAAGCATTGGTCTTCTTCGGGATGGCATGCAACCTCGCCAGGAACTTGAACGCCGCCTCGTACTTGTCGAACAGGGCGACTTCCTTCTTGATCAGTTCCACGGCGGGCCGGCCCACCGATGACACCAACTCGAAGCCGGCGGCGCGGTAGAGATCTTCCCAATACCGGTAGTACCAGAACCCTCCGAACACCGTTAGTTCGCGGGTGTGCTGGATCAGGGTCCGCTGATGCTCATCGGCCCGGTCATAGGCGTCGAGGGCCGCGACGTCATTGATCACAAATCTGCCTCCGGGCTTCAGGATCCGGAACACCTCGGAGAACGTGTAGTCGTGGTTACTGACATACGTCATCGGCTGAATTGCGTACACCGCGTCAAAGGATGCGTCGTCGAACTCGAGAGCCTTGTTGAAATCGCCGACAGCGAAGTTGTCCCTCGGCAGGTTCGGGTTACGCCAGGCCTTCTCGATCTGTGACAGGTCCAGGTTGATGCCGTAGGGCCTCGCCCCGGTCAACTCCGCAATGTGCTCCGCGATCGCACCACAGCCGCAGCCTAGTTCGAGCACCTTATCTCCTGGACGCAGCTTCAGGTCATCGGCGACTATCCGCTCGAACAGGATCTGGTTCTGCAGTACGGACTGCTCGGGGTCGATGGTCGGCGGCATGTACATCTTCTCCACCGAGCCGAGCGTGCACATCAGGTGGATGACCTTGTACAGCTGGGTCAGCTCACTGCTGCTGCCCTGAGGGTACCCGCGCAGCGGCACGCCGTGCTCGTAGTCGGCCCTGGTGTTCTCCGGCGAGTCGACGAACAGCTCCCCGTAGGACCGCATGTAGGCGGTGTAGTCCACATCGCTGATGGTGAGCAGGCCCCGCAGCGCCCCGAGCCGATCAAGCAGAGTCGTCGGTTTGTGTGCCACGGTGCCTCCCGGCGGTTACGGCGGAGCGTTCCAACCGGTCTCGAACATACCGCTGTACGCCACCGGCTACCGTCTGATCGTGAACGACAAACTCGGGCAGAAAAACATGGCCGCTGATGGACGCGGCAGACAAACCGGGGGCGCGGTGGGACTCCTGCCGACCCGGGGTCGGCGCGGCTGACCCCGCTCAGCGGATGGTGCCGCGACCCGGGATCAGCGGCAGGTCCAGCGCGGTAACCCAGCCGGGCGGCAGGTCGTTGACAGCCGGCACGGCGTTCAGCGCGCGCAGGCCGGTGGCCAGGCAGCCAGCGGTGGCCGCGTCGCGGCCGGAGCCGTCGGTGAAACGGAATGCCGTCTCCTGGAAGATACTGGGCGTTCCCTCGATGTCGACGCGGTAGACGTCATCCTTGTCGCCCGACGGCCAATCCGGAGCGGCGTCACGGCCAATCCGATTGACGTGTTCGAGTTGGATGCGCGTTTCGCCGCGATATACGCCATTGATGGTGAACCGCACCGCCGCAACGTTGCCCGCCGGTATCACGCCTTTGACGGTCGTGCGTTCGGTCGGGGTCACCCACTTGTCCCAGGTGGTGGTGATCTCGTCGAGTTCGATGCCGGCGGCGTGGGCGATCATCGGCACGGTGGCACCCCACGCGAACACCAGAATGTCGCTGTTCTGCAGAAGCGGGGTGAACTCCGGCTCGCGGCCGATGCCCATCTCGAACTCGTAGTCACCCTCATAGTTGGTGTAGTCCAGCAGTTCCGAGGCGCGCACCCGGCGGACCTGTGAACACAAGCCCATCAACGTCATCGGGAATAGGTCATTGGCGAACCCCGGATCGATGCCGGTGGTGAAGCATGACGAGCCACCCTCCTCGCACGCCGCCGTAATGGGGTCGATCCAGTGCGGCGGGTTCAGGTGCATCTTCGGCCAGACCCACGGCGTCATCGCGGTGGAGCAGACATCGATTCCGGCCCGCAGAAATCGGCCTATCACATTGATGTTGGCGTCTGCTTTTACGGCCGTCGGTCCGTAGTGCACCAGCGCATCGGGCTTCAGCGCAATCAGCGCGTCGACGTCATCGGTGGCGGTGACTCCGACGGTGTGCGGCAAGCCACAGATCTCACCGGCATCCAGACCGACCTTGGCCGGGTCGCTGACGCCCACCCCGACGAGCTCGAATTCAGGGTGGATGAGTACCTCGGGGATGATCATCTTGCCGACGAATCCGGTTCCCCAAACCACAACACGTTTAGTCATATTGCTGAGTCTCCTTGGCGCGCAGGGTATATCGCCGCTCAGCGTATGCAAGATCGTCGCGCCACAGTCGCGTGGCGCCGAGCTTCATCAGTGGCCGTAGTAACGGGGCGCCCAGCAGCGACAGCTGGAATCCGGTGCGACCGGAGGCCGCGATCACGGCCTCGGTGATTGCCGTCCGAGGACGTCCGTCCGGTCCCGGACCCAAGGGTGTGGCGTGGGTTTCCACAACACTGCCGACGCCCTCGCCTTCAATGATGTGCATCACGACGGTTCGCGGTTCGGGCACGCTGAAGGCGGTCATCACCGGTACACCGATACGTCCGAGGTGGAAGGTCACGGCCACCGTGAAGACGTCGGAGTCCTCGTCGGCATCGACCGACGGCGCGCTGAGCACCTCCAGTTGGGCAAACGAGTAGGGGTGGAACCACCCGCCGTGCCACGGGTCGAGCCGGTTGGCGAGGATGTCGACAGGCTCGCATGCTCCCTCCAGCCGGGTGACCGCGGCGAGTTGAGGGCCGCCGGGTCGCACCGGCAGCACCGGGGTATCCAGTGGCACTTCGCCGCCGATCTCATCCAGCCGTACCCACACCAGTATGTCGTCGTCGTAGGCCGGTAGCGGCTTCCAGCCGAACTCACGACCACCGTCGAGCCGCAGCCCGTGCCACGGGCAGACCAGCGCGCCGCAATCCACTTTTCCGGTCGCCAGATCCGCTCCCAGGTGCGGACATGCCGCCGGTCCGACATGCAGGCCACCACGCTCGTCACGCCAGGCGACGATCTCCTTACCCGCGACCTGAGTTCCGAGCGGGCGGTCGGCGCGGACGTCGGTGCTGGCGCCGAACACATACCAGTTGCCGCTAGGGCGCCGGTGCGCGCGCTGCAGCGCGGCGTCGATGATCGCGGGCTCGGCCTGCTGAAAGGTCGGTGTCTGATCGGACCAGCCGATTTTCGGAAGAACCTTTATCGGCGAGTCCTTCGGAATGCGGTCTGCTACCCGAGACCACAGGCTCATCTCAGCGCATGCCTCTCTCCGCGAGCCGACGCAGTACCGGCGAGCGCCCGCGCACCGGCACCGTATACAACGTGTGCCCGTTTATCCCCCAGCCCGACAGCAGCCGGTTGGCCGCCGACCAGCCCGTGGTCGCCGCACGTTCCATTAAGGCTACCGGTAGGTCGATACGAATTCCGTCACCGGCGAGCACCAGGCCCGGGACCGGAGTCTCCACCGTCGGTCTACTCGCATGCGAACCCGGCGAGAACAGTGGGCAGTCCTGCTTGAACAGAATGCGTTCGGTCACAATGCCGGCCCTGGCGGTCTCCGGGTAGATCGCATGCAACCGGGCCAGCATCTTCTCCCGCAAACCCTCGAACGGTGGCGGATCCATAACCGAATAGGAGTGCACCTCAACCACCGAGCCACCATGGGTGCGGGCCCAGTCGGCGGCCTGACGCTCATAGTTGCTCACCACGCTGATGTTGTCGACCGGCTCCAGCCCGCCGGTACCGAGGAAGTCGGGTCGTCCTGCATCCATCGGCCGGTCCAACCACAGTCTCTGCACCACGAACGGCGGGGCGACTTCCATGGCCGCAACCCGCTGCCGCCATGGTTCGTCTCCCAGATCCGGTGAATCGCCGATAATCTGTTGCAGACCGCCTACATCGGTGGCCAGCACAACACCGTCGGCATCGATCAGCCTTCCGTCGTCGGTCTGCACCCGGAGTTTCTTGGTTTCGCCGGTCGTGATCGATGCAGCCGACACCCCGGTGTGGAATTTGACGCCCTGGGCAATCAGATACTCCCCCAGAGGATTCCACAGCGCGGTGTCAAAGTTTGAGTCGGCAACGTCGAATACCAGTCCCTCGCTGGAGCCCAGGAAATACATATGGAACATCGCCGCCAGTTCCGCTGCCGACAGGCGCTCCGGCCTGGCGAAGAAGCTGCGAGCAAACACCTCGAACGCCAGATGGCGGGCGGCAACCGGAAAGTTGATATCGGTCAGAAAGGTTTCGGCGTCAAGGTGGTCGAGGCGGTCGTAAATGCCGGGCACTGTCACCGCTGCAAGCGGTGCGGACGCCTTGGCGTTGATGCGCACCAGATCCCGGAATCGGAAGGTCGGGCTGCGCAGCGCGAAGACCAGTGCGTTCCACGGCGGAGACATGGGCAGTCCACGAAAGGTGTCGCGCCGGCCCTGATCATCGATGAGCGGATAGTCCTCGACCGCCCGGAGCCGCTCCAGTTGCGGGTCGCTGCGTCGCAGCAGTGCCCGCAGGTTGTAGTACTGGCGGAAGAAGGCATGGAACCCACGGTTGTTGGTGGTTTCGGTGCCGTCGTCGAGGTGTTCGGTCCATCCCGCGACGCGCCCACCGAGATTGGATTGGCGCTCCAGAACATCCACGGAGACACCGCGCTCGGCCAGACCGGCGGCCGCAGCCAGACCGGCGATGCCCGCACCGATGACGACGACATGCGGGATCGACGGCAATGCGCTGACATGCGGGAGCCCACGTGGCGCCGCGTGGGCAACCCGGCGCGGATCCTTCATCGTGGCCCGTCCCCGGGAGAATCCCTGGGAGCGTCCCCTGGAGCGTCCCCCAGGAAGGTGTGCACGATATTGCGCTGCCAGCCGGGCATGGTCTCACTATGCACACCGATGAAACCTGTTGTTTCCAGACGCCGTTGAAAGTCGGAGGCTCCGTCGAAGGTATTCACGCTGCGCCACAGGTGGCGATAAAGGGTGCTGTCGCCGGTCTGCCGCCAGCCAAGCGGGATGATGATGCCCCAGCAGACCGCGTTCCAGATGGCCTTCGCCGCCGGCGAGTCACGCACCGAGTATTCGTGCACGGCCAGGGTGGCACCCGGGCGGAGTAACTGAGCGAACCTGCGTAGCTGCGCATCCGGGTCGGCCAGGTTGCGTAGCAGGTAGGCCGCGAGGATTCCGTCGAACGGACCGTCAACGCCGACCTCGGCAAGCGCCTCAATCGGGGTGTGTACGAATCGGACCGAATCCGGCCAGAATTTGGCGGTCGCCTGCTCGAGCATGCCCGCGGATGCGTCGACGGCAACGATCTCAGCGTGCGGCGCGGCCTCCAGCAGCGCAGCGGTGGAAGCACCCGTTCCGCATCCGGCGTCAAGCAGTCGCAGACCGCGGCCACCGTTGGGAATCCGCAGCCGGCGCGCCGAGATCCGCAGATGGTCGTGGTAGCCGGGGTTCGCACCGACCAACCGGTCATAGGCGCCGGCGCCGACATCGAAGGCACCGGGCACTTCTGCTTTCGGCAGGCCCGTGTTACCGACACCCGTCATCAGCTCTCCTCCAAGTCCGGTCGCTGTCTAACCCACAGCAGCAGCACCCCGGTCACCAACGCCCAGCCGAACAGGAAATCCTCCACCGGGATATCCCACGGGAAGCGCAGTCCCGAGGTATGGGATTCGTTGTAGATGACAATCGGTGCGGACAGCTTCGTCAGCCAGCCGTCGACCAGAATCTGAAACCCGAACACGATCACCATTGATATCCAGTAGGCGGGCTTGCGGAAAAGCCCGGTGCGCAACACCGCCCATTCCAACACACACACCACGAGGACAGAAATGATCGCGGGCAGCGTGTATCCCGGCCCGATCACCGACGGCTCCGTTGCACCGTCTTGTCACGCAATCGGCGAAGTATGCCCAGTACTGCGTTGACAGCCGAGTAGGTCAGCAGCCCGCACAGCGGGATCACCACGAAGAACAGCAGTTCCTCCAGTGGCATGAACGGCACCTTGATCCCGCTGACATATTTCGGGTTGTAATGCCACACGTGTAGCGCGATCGCGATCGCATCCCAGACGAAGAAGACCGCCAGCACGGGGGTCAGCGCGCGCAGCAACCGAGCCGGTTGCCGATAGACGCCATCACCGAAGAACTCCAACGGCAGGGTGGTCAGCAGACAGCCCCCCAAGATGAGCAGGTATTGCCAACGGTCCATCAGGACGCGCCCTGGGACAGTCCACCTCTCGAGGTGGCTGCGGCCCGCCGAGCCCGCCTGGCTCGCAACAATCCTCCGCTGAACACCTGGATCCTGCGGCCCAGACCAACCGAGGCTCGCTCGCTGAAAACCGCGAAGTCGATATCCTCGATACGGTCAAGGATCTCCGAGTAGAGCGTGAACGCCGTCATTACGCATGGCCGCGACTGCGGTGCCAACAGAGCAATACCCTTGTGCGCCTCACGGTAGATACGACGGGTGATCTCATGCTGTGCGGCCAATGCCTTGCGCACGCGGGGCTCGGTGCGGCCGTTGTCGTGACACCACATCAGTAACTCGCGATCCACACCGAAAGCCGCGAGTTCGTCGGCGGGAAGATAGACCCGGTTGCGATCGAGATCCTCGTTGATGTCACGCAGGAAGTTCGTCAGCTGGAAAGCCTGGCCCAGCGCCTCAGCACAGGGCTCGGCGTCGCACAGCGGCCCGACGGTGCCGAGGATGGGCAGCATTTGCAGCCCGATCACCTCCGCGGAGCCACGCATGTAGCGGTTGATCGCCGGGCGGTCTGGATAGTCGGTGACGGTCAGATCCATCCGCATCGAGGTGAGGAAATCGTCGAACAGGTTCAGCGGGATGCGGTAGGTGCGTGCGGTGTGCAGGACGGCGGGCAGCACCGGCTCACTGGCATCGTCGGCGCCGTCGAAGAACTTCGACGCCAACTGCTCAAGGCGTGCCTCCCGTTGAGCGACAGTGGCATTGGAGTTCAGATCGTCGAGGATGTCGTCGGCATACCGGGCGAAGCCGTACAGGGCATGTACGGCCGGCCGCTGCGAGGGGGCCAGCAGTCGGGTTGCGAGGAAGTAGGTGCGCCCATGCTCGGCGTTGAGCGTGCGGCAGTAACGGTAGGAATCGCGCAAGCGCTCGTCGGATATCCCGGCGGCGTGCAGTTCGGTATGAATCATGCCCCAACCTGCTTCGATGAGCTGATGATCGTTTTGTTGGAATGATCCGCCATGGCGCCGGTGACCCGTTCGGCAGCCAGTCGACCGGACAGCAGCGCTGTCGGTACACCCACTCCCGGAACCGTCGATGATCCGGCCAGCACGACGTTGTCGATACCGCGCACCAGGTTGGCCGGACGGAACGGTCCGGTCTGGGAGAAAGTGTGCGCCAGGGCGAACGGCGAGCCGGCCAACATTCCCTGACGCGCCCAGTCGGCCGGGGTCACGACGTCCAGCACATCGACATCCTGGTCAAGTCCCGGCAACAGCCGCTCGGCGGCCGTAGCGAGTACCTGGCGGGCGTAGGTATCGCCCTGCACAGCCCAATTCACCTTGCCCACTTCGAGATTTGGACAGGGAGCCAGCACGAAGAGCAGATCACGCCCAGCCGGCGCGAGTGTCGGATCGACAGCTGTAGGCATGGTGACCAACAGCGACGGGTCACTCATCAACACCCCCTTATCGATGATTTCATCGAAGGTCTTCGACCAGTTGGCGCCGAAGCTGATGTTGTGGTGTTGCAGCGCACCCTGGACCGAGGGCACACCTGCGTGTATGACCACGCACGACGGAGAGGGTCGGAACTTGATTGGACGGCGGGGCGTACGGCCAAGCAACTCGTAGGTGAGTGGCAGTTCGGTGGTGAGAACCACAGCGTCACAGGCGATCCGGTCACCGGAGTCGGTGCACACCGCCGTCACCCGCGAATCCGACCGTTCCAGGCGCGTCACCGTGGTGCGATAGCGGAACTGCACCCCGGCATCGGCCGCTGCGGCAGCCAGCCCCTCGGGCATGGCCCGGATGCCCCCGCGTGGGAAGTACACCCCGGCGATAGTGTCCATATAGGCGATCACGGCGTACGCGGCGAGCGCCTGCTGCGGCGGCACACCGGCGTAGAGGGCCTGGAAGGTGAATATCCGCTGCAAGCGCTCATCGGCGATGAAACGGCTCACCATTTTCTCCCAGCCGCGGAAGCCGCCGATGGCGGCCAGCCGGGCCAGCTGCGGGGTCAGCAGCGACAGCGGTGAGGAGAAATTGGACGCGATGAATCCCCTCATCTCCAGCGCGTAGAGCTCGGTCAGCCAGTCCCGCAACCGCTGGTAACCGGCGGCGTTGGCCGGGCCGGCGAATTCCTCGATAGCCGCCGTCATCGCGGCGGCATCTGAGTGGACATCAAACACACTGCCATCGGCGAAGGAGGCACGGTAGGCGGGGTCGGACGGCATGAGTTCGATGTAATCGCTCATTGACGCACCGACGGCGTTGAAAGCGTCCTCGATGATGTCGGGCATTGTCAGCACGGTCGCGCCGGTGTCGATCTTGTAGCCCCGAATATCGGCTTGGCCTACCCGCCCTCCCGGGAATCCGTACCGCTCCACGACTGTGACCGAGCGGCCCTGCCCGGCCAACTGAAGCGCCGCCGAGAGCCCCGACAGACCAGCGCCCACTACCACCACGTGGTCGGTTTTACCGGGGACAGTACGCATCATCGACTCCTCTTACTCAGGTCACTCGCCGTGTGCACACCGAGGCCATATCGGCCAGCGCTGACTGCACCCAGTCGTCGATCCGGACATCGCAGATGTGCTCGATGGCCTCGGCGACACGCTCGTTGATCAAGTCTTCGATCCAGTCCGGAGCACCGGTGGCCACGATCAGGTTGCGCCAGTGGACGATATCGGACTCGGTGAGTTCCTCGGCGTTCATCAGGTCGGTGAACTGCCGGCGAATGGTGGTGTCGGCCATGTGCCGCGCCGCGACGACCACGCTGGTGGCCTTGCGCTCGGCGAGGTCACCGCCGGCCGGTTTGCCGGTGACCGCGGGCGAGCCGAATACCCCGAGAATATCGTCGCGCAACTGGAACGCCTCGCCGACCGCGTTTCCATAGCGGCCCAGGGCGCCGATGAGTTCATGGCAGCCCGCCATCGCGGCGCCGATCTCCAGTGGCCGCCGCACCGTATAGTTCCCGGACTTGCGGCGGGCGAGGTCGAGCACGGTATCCAGGTCGGGCAGAGCCCCTGCGTCGTTGGCGACATCGGCCATCTGACCGGCAGCCAGTTCGACGCGCATCACGTCGTAACGCGGCCAGGCCCGGGACAGTGCATCCTGATCCACCCCGCTCTCGCGCATCATCTGCTCGGCCCACACCAGGCACAGGTCCGACAGCAGAGTTGCCAGCGATGCGCCGAAGCGGGCCTGCGATCCGGACAATCCGTGGTCGCGGTGCCACTGGGCGAACTGCACGTGCGCGGCCGGCCGGCCGCGACGCAGTGCGGAGTCGTCCATGACATCATCCTGAAGCAGGGCGAAGGCCTGCAGCAGCTCCAGTCCGGCGCAGGCCCGCAGTGCCGCCCCGTCAGGCTCGGCTCCGCTCAGCCATCCCAGGTACATGAACGTCGAGCGCAGGCACTTACCGGCATCGGCGAACTGGATCAGGACCTCAGAAGCGATATCGATACCGGTGCGGTCGAGTTGCGGCACGCACTCGGTATCGACGAAATCAGCGAGATGCGCCAGCACCGTCTGGCGAACCCCGTTTCGCCAGATCTCAAACTCGGCGCTCGGCGGTGCCCCTACCGCGCCCGCCTGGGACGAGGTGATGGCGACCCTCGGTGACGAGGCGTCATTCCCGCGCAATTCCCGCTCCTCATCGTCGGTCCCAGGGCAGCCTCCCCTAGCGCTACCCCTCTCATTCAAGTGGAAACCAGCGTCCGGCGCCCGTCCGGACCCACATGGTCATCCTCGCGTAATGATTGGACCGACCACCCACGACCCCTTTGAGCTCGGGTTTCTCGTTTTTGACCCGGAAGATGTCGCGCCCAGGACCTCAATAACTTGGAATGGTCACATGGCCGGGAAAAGCTCCATCGCGGTCGCCGACTTCCGGTCCACGGCCGACAGTGCGGCGCTGCGCGGGTTGCGTGGCCTGTGCCCGATGCCGCGGACTGCGTCGGATGCTACAACTGCTCGGGACTGCGCAACGCGCCAGGGATGCGTGACGCGCACGCATAGCCGGTTGTGAAAACCCGGCGGGAAGGGTCGGATATGACTCAACTGAACGGGAAGGTCGCCCTGGTGACCGGGGCATCGTCAGGACTCGGTGCGGCAGTGGCGCAACTGTTCGCCGAACGCGGCGCAACGGTGTTCGGCATCGCCCGCGATACCGCACGGCTGGCAACGGTTTTCGAGAAAGTGCCGGGCGGCGACTACGCCCAGGTTGACATCACCGACCCGCAGGCCTGCCGCGACGCCGTCGAGCAGTGCGTGCAACGGTTCGGGAGGCTTGACGTGCTGGTCAACGCGGCCGGCTTTCATCAGATGCGGCATACCGCGGAGGTCACCGATGCGGACTGGGCCGACGATCTCGCGGCCAACCTCAATGGCCCGTTCTACCTGTGCCGCGCCGCTTTACCGCACCTGCTGGGCGTCGGCGGCAATATCGTCAACGTCGCCTCGGTTGCCGGGGTGGAGGGCGAGGTCTACTCGGCCGGGTACTGCGCCGCCAAGCACGGTCTGGTCGGCCTGACCCGGGCACTTGCGGTGGAGTTCACCAGGGAACGCCTGCGGATCAATGTGGTGTGCCCCGGCGGGATGCTGACGCCCCAGGTAACCGATTTCTCAGCACCGGATAACGCCGACTACAAGTTGATCATGCGTATCGCCGCACCCCGCGGGCTGATGGAACCGCTCGCCGTGGCCACCGTCATCGCATTTCTGGCCAGTGACGACGCCGCCGCCGTGCACGGTGCGGTCTATCCGATAGACAACGGCAAGTTGGCCGGCTGACCTACCGCTGGAAGTGGCGCCGGATACCGGCGAGCAGCTCGACATGCGCCGCGACCGCTTGGCGAACCGGCACCGGCCGTGGGCACCGTCAGCGTCGCGGTGTAGGTGATGGGCAGAGACAAGAACCTAAGCGGGATAGGGTCTTTGACGCGATAGATCGTTTCATAGCCTTCATCGGTGATTCGGTGTGACAGGGTGTTGACGGCGACCACTAGCGGATGCACCTCGGCAATCCGGTCGAAGTCGACGTAGTATCGCCGCACCGCCTCCGGCGCCCCCGGAATCCGTTCGACCAGTGTGCGTTCCCGGGCCCCACTCACCGGTTACCGCACTCAACGCTTACTGCGCGGCAGCCTGCAAGACACCGATCTGATCGGGACAGTAGATCCCGATGGCGGCCCCGAGGAACTGGAAAGCCTGCGCCTGGGAGGCGTCGCGCGCCAAATTGAGCGATACGAACTCAGCCGAGGCGTAGGCGTCGCCGTCCACACCGTTGAACAGGCGCTTGCAGGTGATCTTGCCCAGCCAGGCGTTGTAGTCGCGCGCACCGTAAATGCCGAAAGCGTGCAACTGGTCGGCGAAGTCGATATCGGGGTCAGCCTGGGCCGGCGCGGCCAGAACCAACACCGCCGACGCGGCCGCCACTGCGGCCAGAACACGCCTCGCGGAACTCATGTCCACGATTGTAAGCCGAACAGTTACATGAGCTAATCTCTTGGTCAGCATTCGTTCCACTATCGCAGGGAATCCCATGGTCAAGCTGTTGAGGGGCGACAAACCCTCATTCGCGCTGACCGAGAACAAGGCCACCAACCGCCATATCGGCGCCCATCCTGCGATCCCGAGGTTCATCCGGTTGTTCTCGGTGCCGATCCTGCTCTTCTGGATCGGCCTGGTGGTCGTGCTCAGTGTCACCCTCCCGCAACTTGAGGTGGTGGGTGAGCAGCATTCGGTGTCGCTGGCACCCGATGACGCGCCGTCGCTGCAGGCGATGAAGCGGGTCGGCCAGGTTTTCAATGAGTTCAACTCCAACAGCTCGGCGATGATCGTGTTGGAGGGCGACGCGCCCCTGGGCGCCGACGCCCATGACTTCTACGACGGTCTGATCGGCAAACTTCGGACGGACACCACCCACGTTCAGAACATCCAGGATTTCTGGGGCGACCCCCTGACGGCCGCCGGATCGCAGAGCGCCGACGGTAAGGCCGCCTACGTCCAGCTCTATCTGGCCGGCAACCAGGGTCAGACGCTGGCCGGCGAATCGATTCAGGCCGTGCGTGACGCCGTGTCCAAGATGACGCCGCCAGCCGGCGTGAAGGTCTACGTCACCGGCCCCGCCGCGATGACCTACGACCAGCACCACGCCGGCGATAAGGGCGTCAAGAAGATCACCGCGGTGACCCTCATCGTCATCTTCGTCATGCTGCTGCTGGTCTACCGCTCGATCGTGACCGTCGTGCTGGTGCTGATGATGGTCTTCCTCCAATTGGGCGCCGCCCGAGGCATTGTCGCGTTCTTCGGTTACCACGACCTGATCGGCCTGTCGACATTCGCGGTCAACCTTCTGACCACCATGGCGATCGCCGCGGCGACCGACTACGTCATCTTCCTTCTGGGCCGCTATCACGAGGCACGACTGGACGGCGAGGACCGCGAAACAGCGTTCTACACCATGTATCACGGCACGGCGCACGTCATCCTCGGCTCCGGTCTGACGATCGCGGGCGCGACGTTCTGTCTGCACTTCACCCGGTTGCCGTACTTCCAGAGCCTCGGCGTGCCCCTCGCGATCGGCATGCTCGTCGCCGTCGTAGCGGCACTGACCATGGCGCCGGCACTGCTCACCGTCGGCAGCCACTTCGGACTGTTCGATCCCAAGCGCCAGATGAAGACCAGCGGTTGGCGGCGGCTTGGAACGGCCGTCGTGCGATGGCCGGGGCCGATTCTCGTCGCCTCCATCGCACTCGCCCTGATCGGCCTGGTGGCGCTGCCGTCGTATAGGAACAATTACAACGACCGCGAGTACCTGCCGGCCGACATCCCGGCCAACGTCGGGTACGCCGCCGCGGACAGGCATTTTCCGCAAGCCCGGATGAACCCCGAGCTGCTGCTCATCGAGACCGATCACGATGTGCGCAACTCGGCGGACATGCTGGTCATCGATCGCGTCGCCAAGAGCATTTTCCACATCCCCGGGGTGGGCCGGGTCCAGGCCATCACCCGACCGCAGGGAACCCCGATCGAACACACCTCGATCCCGTTCATCATCAGCATGTCCGGCGCCACCCAGACGCTGAACATGTCCTATATGCAGGACCGCATGAAGGACATGCTGAAGATGGGTGACGATATGCAGGTCTCCGTCGATCAGATGGAGAAGATGTATGCGCTGATGACCAAGCTCACCGGCGTCACCCACGATATGGTCGGCCAGACCAAGCAGATGGTTCTCGACACCAACGAAATACGGGACCACCTCGCCGATTTCGACGACTTCGTCCGTCCGATCCGCAACTACCTCTACTGGGAACCGCACTGTTTCGATATTCCGGTCTGCCAGGCATTGCGGTCGGTGTTCGACTCCCTCGACGGCATCGACAAGCTCAGTGACGATCTCGGTGCACTCACCGTCGATATGGACCGTCTCGACGCCCTGATGCCGCAGATGCTCACGATCATGCCGCCGATGATCGAAACCATGAAGTCGATGAAGACCATGATGCTGACCATGCAGTCCACCATGGGTGGTCTGCAGGACCAGATGCAGGCCATGCAGGACAACGCGACCGCCATGGGCCAGGCCTTCGATGCGTCGAAGAATGACGACACGTTCTATCTGCCGCCCGAGGTTTTCAACAACGAAGAGTTCAAGCGCGGGATGAAGATGTTCGTGTCGCCGGACGGAAAAGCCGTGCGGTTCATCATCGCCCACGAAACCGACCCCGCCACTGTGACGGGCCTTGCGCTGATCGACAAAATCCGTAACGCCGCGTTCGAGGCGATCAAGGGAACGCCCCTGGAGGGCTCCAAAGTCTCCCTCGGCGGCACGGCGTCGGCCTACAAGGACATGCAAACCGGCGCCAACTACGATCTGATGATCGCCGGACTGTCCTCGCTCTGCCTGATCTTCATCATCATGCTGATCCTGACCCGGAGCGTGGTGGCCGCGGCGGTCATCGTGGGCACCGTCGCGCTGTCGCTGGGCACGTCATTCGGCCTGTCGGTACTCATCTGGCAGCACATCCTCGGGATGCCACTGCACTGGATGGTGCTGGCGATGTCGGTCATCATCCTGCTGGCCGTCGGGTCTGACTACAACCTGCTGCTGGTGTCGCGGTTCAAAGAGGAAATTCACGCCGGGATCAACACCGGCATCATCCGTTCCATGGCCGGCACCGGTGCCGTCGTGACGTCAGCCGGGTTGGTGTTCGCCTTCACAATGGCCTCGATGATGGTCAGCGACTTGATCGTGGCCGGCCAGGTGGGCAGTACGATCGCACTCGGCCTGCTGTTCGACACCCTGGTGGTGCGCTCCTTCATGACACCGTCTGTTGCGGCCCTGCTTGGCCGGTGGTTCTGGTGGCCGCAGGCGGTGCGGCCACGGCCGGTGCCGCAACCCTGGCCCGACCCGACGCCGCCACCGGCCGAGTCCACCACCGAACCCGAGCACCCGGTATATCCGGATCAACTGACCCTGAGCGCAAGCTCGCAAGGAGGCTCATGATGAGAGATATGAACGCACACCGACTGAGCCGATGGACCGGCACGGTGGCGGTGATCGCCGCCGCGGCCGCCGCACTCCTACCCGCGACCGCATCCGCCGACGCCAGCGACGACTACCCCATCCCGCACCGCATGATTATCACCGGATGCACGGCCGAGCAGATCATGGCGGCAGCACGCGACGTGGAGCCGATCTACTACGAGCGATACATGATCGACTACAACAACAAGTCGCCGGAGATCCAGCAGGCGGCTCAGGATTACATTCACGACTTCTTCGCCAAGTCGCCCGCCGACCGCCGGGCCTGGTCGGAGGAATTAGCCACCAACGCCTTCTCCGATCCGTTGGCGTTCCAGTGGCCCAACCATTCCAAACTGTTCTTCAACAACAAGGGCGTGGCGGCCAACACCACCGACATCTGCCAGCGGTACCCGGCGGGTGACATGTCACTGTGGGTGTGGTGACGCCATGAGCGCGCCCGTGATCGACCGTTGGCTGGATGTCATCGAGAACGGGCAGACGGCTGATCTCGACGACATGCTCGCCGAGGACGTGGTGTTCTACTCCCCCGCGGTCTTCACGCCCCAGCGCGGACGAGCCACGGCGGCGGCGTATCTGCGCGCCGCGGAACACATGTTCGCCGGCACCGGATTCCACTACGTCAACACGTGGATCGACACCCACTCCGCCGTGTTGGAGTTCGCCGCCGAGGTGGATGGGATTTCGATCGAGGGCGTCGATATCCTGCACTGGAACGACGAGGGCCAGTTGACCTCGGTCAAGGTGATGGTCCGCCCGTTCAAGGCTCTCCAGGTCGTCATCGCGAAAATGGCGGAGCTGCTCGCGGCTCAGTGAGCCGGAGCGAATCGGCCGTCGCCCGATGGTTCACCACCTCGGAGTCACCACCGCACTGCTGCTAATCGCAGCGGGACTCGCGGCGGGCTTTCTCAACACCGTCGCCTCTAGTGGCACCGCGGTGACCCTCCCGGTGATGATCGGCCTCGGCCTGCACCCCATGATCGCCAATGCCACCAACCGGGTGCCCGTCCTGCTGGGTTGTGTAGTGGCGGTATGGAAATTCCACCAGGCCGGCCAGATGCCGTGGAAACCTGCACTCCGGCTCTCGGTTCCGCTGCTCGCCGGCGCAGTTGTCGGTCTGATCGCGGCGGAGAACCTCAGCGATATGCGGACCATCAGGGTGACGGTCTTCGCACTGGGTATAGCGGCGTTGCTGGTGGTGCTCAACCCGTCGAAGTGGTTGTCAGCCGACATCGCCGAACCGGATCGCGCCCCGGGTCCTCTGATCGCGGTCGCCGTGTTCGTGGTTGGAGCCTGGGCGGGGCTGATCGTTCTGGATTCAGCGACCTACATGCTGGCTGTTCTGGTTCTGATGGCTCACTTCCCACTTCGGGAGGCCAATGCCATCAAGGTGTTCTCCCTCGGACTGGTCGCGTTGTCAGGCGTGATCCTGTTCACCGTGAAGGGGCAGATCGATTGGCTCTGGGCGATACCACTGGCGGTGGGCGCGATGGCAGGTTCACAGGTGGGCGCCCGGGTGTCAGTGGGGCCCCATGCCAGTCGGTGGGCGTACTCGATGCTCCTCGTCGTCCTCGCCGGCGAAGCCGTACGCCTCGGTTTCCTGCTTCTGTGACCGTTGCCAAGATGTGACCATTCGCTATCTCCGGTTTTGCTGGATTCACCAGGTCCGGGCCGCGCCCACAACGCCGTAAATCGAGCCCTACCAGGGCCGAGTTCTCCGCCTCGGGCGTAGGAAACGCCTCTGGCGAGTTTGGGGCCAGTGTGAGTAGAGTTTAGTAAACGCGTTGCCCGACTATCCGGGCTTCGGATTTGCCAGCCGCAGGATTCGCAGTTAGCCAGAAGCAGGAGAACACCCGATGACTTGCCCGAAGCGTGCCGCCATGTACATCGGCCGGATCGGTGCGTTGGCCGTGACCCTGGGCGTGGGGCACGCATTGGCGTCCAGCACCGGCGTCGCATCCGCCGACACCACCGATCAAGGATCCCCCGCAGCACAGCAATCGACATCGGCCACCAACCCCTCGGCACATCGGCGTGCCTCCCGATCCGCGGCTACCCGCACCCCCGCCCGTGACTCCGTAGCGCCGCCCGCACCCGCCGTCGGCCCATCGGCCGACTCCGCCCCGGGAACCCCGGTGAACTCGCGGGCGCCGTGGGCGTTGACGACCTGGTCCAGACGGGACCTCGCCGGGCCCGGCGCAAGGTCGGTCGCGGCCAGGGCGGCGGCAGCATCGTCATTGGCAGCGTCGCCGTTGTCAGCGTCGCCGGCGGCCGGTGTCGCCACCGCCGCGGTTGTGGCCACTCCGCCGACCAACCTGCCCTCGGCGCCGATCGGCTGGGTCACGGGTCAACGGAATTCGGCTTATCCGGGTCTGAACTGGACGCAGACCAACAACACCAAGTGGGCGGGCGTCTACGGCACCGATGTGGGCGTCATGTGGTTCAACGGCGACAACGGGCTGACGCAACTCGCCTTTGGCGACACCTTCAGCGCAGTGAACATGAGCGGCGACTGGCGGTCGAATGTCTTGCTGCTCAGCAGCGACACCCAGCTCTACGACGGGCTGGACCTGATCAACACCGGTTACGCCTATCAGTTCATCCCGGCGGCCCGCAACCAGGTGTTCTTCATCGGCTCCGAGGTCACCAACATCCCATCCGCAGCCGTGTACGCCAACGGCCAGAACTACGTCAACTATTTCTCGGTGAAGTCATGGGACATCCCCGGCAGTTGGACCACCAACTACTCGGCGATCTCGATGTACAACCCGGCAACCGACAAGTGGGAGTTGCAGCCCTCGACCGTGCGCTCGGCGGGCTGGTTCCGATCTTCAACCCCCTACGTGGCCGGCAGCCAGAACTTCCAGCAGGCCGCCTACGTTCTGGAGCCGGAAAGCAAGGTCGCCCCCGGCGGCACCCGCTACGTCTACGCCTTCGGCACCCCGTCCGGCCGGTCTGGATCGGCCTTCCTGTCGCGGGTGCCCGAGGGTGCTATCACCGACCTGAAGCAGTACGAGTACTGGGATGGCAGCAGCTGGGTTCCTGACAAGCCTGCTGTTGCCGCGCCGATCATCGGTGACTCACCCAACTCCGCCGGGCTCTTCGGCTTCGTACGCGACCTGGCCAACAACCCGAACTTCTTCGGCGGCTGGTTCGCCGGCCTCACCGGTGCTAAGACTGGCGGCAACGTCAGCGAGATGTCGGTGCAGTACAACGATTACCTGGGCAAGTACGTGGTGATGTATGGCAACGGCGCCAACAACGTGATCCTTCGCACCGCCGAGACCCCTGAGGGACCGTGGTCCGATCCGATCACCGTCGCCACGTCGTTTCAATACCCGGGTCTGTACGCGCCGATGATCCACCCGCTCTCAGGCACCGGTGAGTTGACCGACGCGGCCGGCGACCCCGACGTGAGCAACCTGTACTGGAACATGTCGCTGTGGGGCAACTACAACGTCGTGTTGATGAAGACCGATATCACGGCGCTGAAGACCACACTGGTCTAGCCGTGGGGCCTACTGCTCTACACCGCCTCGGGTACCTCGGGGCGCTGACGGTAGCGCTCGGTATCGGCGCGGCGTTGGCCGCCGAGGCACCGACAGCATGGGCTGACACAACCGGTGGTGCCGGCGCGCCGCCGGCGAATCACACGCGCGCATCAGAGGGGCGCCCGGCCCAACGGGTTGCTGCCACACGGATCTCCGCTATCAAGGCGACAACGTCCGGTGTGGCCAAGCCCACCCCCGCTGCGCACGCGCGCCACGGGTTTGTCGCACCCGGCGCGACTGCCCAACCCGGTTTGTCGATCACCCGCTCCGGCCAGAGTCCCTTCATGCTCAGCAGCGGAGCCACCGGGGCGGCTGAACTCAGTGGCATCACCTACGCCGGTGACACCACCTGTTACGCGGTGGGAGACAACGGTGCCAGGACCATCTGGCAGGTCTACACGTCACTGGATTCCGCAACCGGCCAGATCAGATCGAGTCTCGTCACCGCAGGCATCAACGCGCCCGGTATGGGTATCGACTCGGAGGGGATCGCCCTGGCACCCGACGGGAACAACGTCTGGATTTCCGATGAAGTCGCCTCGAGCATCAACCAATTCAGCCTTATCACCGGTCTGATGGTGGGTTCGGTCGCGGTGCCCGATATCTACCGACCGTCCAACGTTCAAAACAACATGGGACTCGAATCGCTGAGCTACGGCCGAGGCAGGCTATGGACAGCCAACGAGGAAGCGCTGAAACCAGACGGGGCGCTGGCCACAACATCGGAAGGAAGCTGGGTCCGGATTCAGGAGTTCGACGGACCGAATCTGACGCCGGGAACCCAGTATGCCTATCGCACCGATCCGATTTCCCGACTATCTCCGTTCGTCACCGTCGAACGCAGCGGGCTCGTTGATCTTCTTGCTCTTCCCAACGGCGATGTCATGGCCCTGGAGCGGGAACTGGGGGGTTTCCTCCCGCATTACCGCACCCGGATCTACCTGGTTGATTTCATCGGAGCGTCGGACGTCGCGAACGTGGCCAGTCTCAGTTCCGGCGGTTTCACGGCGGTCGGGAAAGCGCTTCTCTGGCAGGGCAATACCGGATTCAGTAACTTCGAGGGCATCACTCTGGGGCCCCAACTCAGCGATGGTTCATATGCCGTGCTGCTGGTATCGGACAATGGCAGCGGGGCCATGGGGCAACGTCAGAACAGCTTCAGCCTCACTCTGAAAGGCCTTTCCGGGCCGACCCCGGCGCCAACTGAGATTGCGGTGTAGTCACTCGACACAGTCGCCGAGCACCCAGGCGATCGCGTCATGTTCGGCCGGTGTCACCCACAGGCCGTAGGCGGATTTGATATCGACGATGCGCGTGACGAACGGGCACCGGTAGGACTTGTTGGGCGGCAACCACGATGCAGCATCACCGCCCCCCTTCTCCTGGTTTATCCACCCGATCGTGGTCTGCAGATTAAGCGGATCATTGGCGAAGTTGGTTCGCATGAACAGATCCAATTGTTGCGCGCCGGTCTGCCAGGCATCGGACAATGCGACGATGTGATCGATCTGAACTTCCGCCGAGGTGGCCCGACCACGCTCGAACTCAACGGTGGTGCCGGTGTAGGGGTCATCGAGGATTCCGCTGAGAACCGCGCAGCCATTGGATCCGGGCTTAAAGACCACATCGATGAGATCTCGGCGCAGAATATCGTTGCGGGTGTCACATCCATTGTGGCCCAGAGGCACCGTCACATCGTCAGTCCAGGAGTCTCCGAACTGCCCGCGTGAGTATCCGGTCTTCGGCGCACGTCCCTTGACCGGCAGGGAATCGAGTTTGGCAAGGGTGTCGGCGGCCGACGGCTGCGGGTCCGCGGCCACCGGCGGTGCCAGTGAAACCAAGCCCGCTACGAGTACCGCGACGGCGGCAAACCGAACCAGCACCGGCCGCTAGCCCCACCAGAACGAGGTGGCGATCGCCACATACAGCGCGATCAGGGCTGCGCCCTCGAACCAGTTCGATTCCCCGTCGAAGGTCACCAGGACCGCCACCAGAGCAGACATCACCATCGCCGCCAACAGCAGCGGGGACAGCACCAGGTCGAAACCGGGTTGGCCCAGAAAACCCGCCGCGAGACAGACGATCGGCGCCACCGTGAGCGCGATCTGAACCGGCGACTGCAAGATCACCTGCACCCCGTAGTCCATCTGGTTCTTGGCAGCCAGCTGGATGCCGCCCCGACAGCGGTCGCGGCGAGCATCCCGATCGCCATTGCCAGCGGCCACTGCCCGTGCGCGTCCGCCTTGCTGGCTGCCGCCGTCGACTCCGGGCTCGGAACGGGCGTGTGCAACGAAGCGGTGAGCGACGGAATCGCGAGGATGAACACCGCCAGGGTGAGCATCAGGCCCAACGTGCGGCTGTCGTCGGCGGCGAATCGCTGTCGGCCATGCTTGAGTCCGCCCACCACAAAAGCCAACCCCAGGATCAGCAGGACGTTGGCCAGGATCGACCCGACCAGGGTGGCCTTCACCACGCCGTAGAGCCCGGCCTTGAGGGCGAACAGGATCACGAACAATTCGGGCAGATTGCCCAGCGCCGACTGTAGGACGCCGGTGGCACTCGGGCCGAGGCGGTCCCCCAGTGCCTCCACCGAGCGGCCGACCAATGAAGCGAGTGTGGCCAGCGCGACGGTGGCCACCACGAAGGAGACCACGGAATTGGCGTGGGCGTAGTGCAGAACTCCGGCGGCGACCGCGGAGATCACGGTGACGGCGACCATGATGCGGTCGCGGTACGACAGCAACGATGCGGTGGCGGTCGGCGTCACGTAGCTACTCGCCCGATTGATCGAATGTGATGACCTCGCCACGGTTGATCGAAACCCAGTCGCGGGCCTCGAGGTAGGGCCGAAACGTCTGAGCAATCACCAGCGCGTCGGCATCGGTCTTGGGTCGCTGGAGTTCATAGAGATGGGGGAACTCCGTCCAGGCCACGACTGCATCCCAGAGACGCAGCGCGGCGTCCCCGGTAGGCGGATCCACCAGAACCGGCCCGAACAGACACTGGCCGTCGGGGAAGAACAGCGTCGGAACGCCGTAACCGGCGGCGGCCACCACCCGCTGATGATCGGCCAGGACCTCATCGTTGGTCGTCGGATCGGCGATGGCCTCGTCAACCAATCCGGGGTCGAATCCGAGCTCTTCGAGCAGATGCCGAGCGACCGCTTTCTCGTGCGGCTTGTGCCCCTCCACATGCAATGCTCGCGCGGCCCGTTCGTACCAGGCGTCCACATCGGCCATCGATCGGCGGCGCAGCAGCGCGCCGATGCGCATCATCGACCAGCCGTAGGACCAGTCCCGTTCCCAGGGATGCTTCTTGCCCTCCTGCCGGTTGATCTCTTCCAGGCTGAAGAACCGCCAGTTCACGTCAAGTCCATTCAGATCGCGGACCGTGCGAATCCACCGCGAGGTCTGATAGGCGTACGGGCACATGACGTCGAAGTGGAAATCGACGGACTCTGGTCGAGTGCTCACATCAAGAACATTAGACGCACCGAAGGTGTCTCTCTGCCGGATTCGCAGCAGGCCGGTCGAGGGTCCCCCGATCGGATGACCCCCTATTCCGCCAGGCAAACCGCCGATCGGGCTACATCCACGACCTCGCAGCGGTATGCAAATCTAAGCACCGAATACGATGAGAGGGGCGACAATGACCGAAGCCAGTTCGCAGCGCAGGGAACTCAATCGGCGGGGATTCCTCGCCGGCAGTCTGGCTGTCGGCGCAGCGCTCGCCGCGTGCGGGAAGGCCGCCGCACCCGCCGCAACCCTGGACTCCCAGCCGATGTCGACACCCGTAAGCCTTGATGCGGCGATCAAGGCCGCCGAAGCTGCCCGACCGCACACCGGGCGAACCGTCAGCATGACACTGACCCCGCGACCCGTCACGGTGGATCTCGGCGGGAAGGTGGTCAACACCCTGGGTTATGCCGACACCGTTCCCGGTCCGCTGATCCGCGCCAATGTCGGTGATGAACTCGAGGTGGCGCTGACCAACAAACTGAACACAGAAACCTCCATGCACTGGCACGGCCTGGCCCTGCAGAACAATATGGATGGCGCCATGCCAGCCACGCCGAACGTCCCCGCCGGTGGATCGTTCACCTACAGGTTCTCGGTTCCCGATCCTGGGACCTACTGGGCGCATCCGCATACCGGCGTCGACTCCGATACCGGCCTGTACCTCCCGCTGATCATTGATGACCCGAAGGCGCCAGCCGACTACGACACGGAGTGGATCGTCATGCTCGACGACTGGACCGATGGCGTCGGCAAGTCACCGCAGCAGATCCTCGACGATCTCAAAAAGGGCGGCATGGGTGCGATGGGTGGCGGCATGGGAGGCATGGGAGGCGCCGGTGGCGCCAGTTTGCTCGGCGGCGATCCCGGCGATGTCACCTACCCCTACTACGTCATCAACGGCAGAATCCCGGAAGCACCAACCACTTTCACCGCAAAACCCGGACAGCGGATCCGGCTGCGGTTCATCAACTCCGGCTCGGACACCGCCTTCAGGGTCGCACTGGCCGGTCATCGGATGACGGTCACCCATACCGACGGTTTCCCGGTGGTGCCGACCGAGGTCGATGCGCTGCTGCTGGGAATGGGTGAACGCTATGACGCCATCGTCACCGCCGGTGACGGCATCTTCCCCATGGTGGCCCTGGCTGAAGGTAAGAACGCCTCGGCACGGGCACTTCTGTCCACCGGCGCGGGCAGCGTTCCCCCGATCGGATATGAACCACCCGAACTCAATGGTCTGGTCGGCACGGTCGACATGTTCACTGCCACCCCGGAAGCCCAATTGAAGTTCACCAAGGCCGATACCGAGATGACAGCGGATCTGACCATGATCCAAGGCGCCAACTACGAGTGGGGTATCAACGGGCCCTATCCGAACAACAAGCCCTTCACGATCAAACAGGGTCAGCAGGCCACGTTGACGTTCGCGAATAAGAGTCGAATGTGGCATCCGATGCACCTGCACGGCCACACATTCCAGGTGTTCAACCCGGACGGCAAACTGGGCGCGCGCAAGGACACCGTCATCGTGATCCCCAACCAGTCGATCAAGGTGGCGATCCTCGCCGACAACCCCGGCTATTGGCCGCTGCACTGCCACAACACGTATCACGCCGAAGCTGGCATGGCGACGACGTTCGACTACCTGAGCTAGGACTACGAAACTAGAACGGTGGTGGGTCGGCGGCCCAGCGTGCTTCGTTGAGGCCGCGTTCGGAG
>NZ_JAEMSG010000061.1:0-6116 GCF_016462945.1 Mycolicibacterium sp.
GTTCCGGTGGCGGAACTTCGCTTGGTGGCGGCGGCGGGGGCGGCGCAGTTGTGGTGATCTCATCCTGGACCGGCGGCGCCGCCGCCGTCGTCGTCGGGGAGGCCAAGTCCGTGGTGTCAGTTCTGGTCACCAGCAGCGACACCGAGACGACCAGTGAAATGGCAGCGATGATCGCGGTCACACCGACCACCCACGGCCATCGAGGCGGCGACAGGTCGGCGGGAGTGCCCGCCGGGTCGTAGCTGGCGTAGGCGTACAACTCGAGTTCGGCCGGCAGATAGGGAGTGATGGTGTATTGCTCGGATTCCGGCGCTGAATACGCTCGCGAAAAACCGGTGTCGGTCAGTTCCTCCCGATACTCCTCGGTCGGCTGACCGCCCGGTTCCCGATCCGGCGGATTTGGCCCGCTCATCCTTGCCTATCCTCTTTCGACAGCATCCGAGAGGCGGTGGCGGCACGCGACTCGCAGGCACCCGCCCCATCCCGGCAGAACATTACCCAACCGGATGGCAAAAAGGCTGCAGAGCACACCGTATGACGGCCGGATACCGCCCGGATTGTGACCTGTGCGCTCAGTGCTTCTCGGGCCCGACGTAGTACTCGAAGACCAGTCCCGACACCGCCGCGAGGACGAAGACGATCCCGGCGAAGATCAGCCAGGGAAGCCACAGCGCCGCGCCCACGGCCGCCGTCGAGAACGACAGCGCGATCAGGATGGGCCACCAGCTGTGTGGAGAAAAGAAACCCAGTTCCCCGGCGCCGTCGGCGATGTCGGCATCGCCGTAATCCTCGGGCCGGGTATCGAGACGACGAGCGATGAAACGGAAGAACGTTCCGATGATCAACGCAAGGCCCGCGGTGAGAACCAGAGCGGTGGTGCCGGCCCATTCCAGGCCGCCGTGCGCGAAAAGAGCCGTCAGAACCCCGTAGCCGATCGCGGTGAGGACGAAGAACCCGGTGAGGATCTCAAACAGTCTGGCTTCGATACGCATTGGGATTCGCCGCCTCTACCTGATCGCCTGTGAATCGCTCGCCTGCGGGGACACCTGCGCCGGCGGAATCACCTGTTGACCGCGACGGGTATCAAACGGATGGGTGGTGATCGCCAACGGCGGCTGATTGATCGCCTGCAATGCCGCGGCGTTGGTCTTTCCGGAGATCCGCGCCTGCAGATAGGTCTTGAAGTCGGCAGCCGAGACCGCCCGCACCTCGAAGTTCATCATCGCGTGAAAGGTGCCGCACATCTCAGCGCAGCGACCGACGAAGGCACCGGTCTGACTGATCTCGGAAACCTGCCAGATGTTCTCCGTGTGGTTGGCCACCGGATCCGGAAACACGTCGCGCTTGAACAGGAACTCCGGGATCCAGAACGAGTGGATCACGTCGGCGGAGGCCTGCTGAAACTCGATTCGCTTCCCGACGGGCAGCACCAGGATTGGGATCTCGTCGCTGGTTCCGATGGTTTCGACCTTGTCGAAGTTCAGGTAACTGCGGTCCTCGGGGTTCAACCCCCGGATTGCACCGACCTTCTCCTCACCGTGGGCATCCTTGCCCTCGGGCTTGGAGAGCAACGCGGCCTTGCGGGCCGGATCGGCGCCGTCGTAGTTGAAGGATCCGTCCGCAAACGCGATCTTCTGATAACCGAATTTCCAGTTCCACTGGAATGCGGTGGTGTCGATGACAACCTCGGGGTTTGATTCCTTGTCCAGCACCCGGTTCTGCACGACGACGGTGAAGTAGAACAGCACCGAGATGATGACGAACGGAACCACGGTCAACACAAGTTCCAGCGGCATGTTGTAGCCGAACTGGCGCGGCAGCTCGCTCTGGCCCTTCTTACGACGGTGGAAAGCGGCGGTCCAAAACATCAAACCCCACACCATCACGCCGACGACGAGCGCGGCGATCACCGACCAGAGCCACAGTTCCCGCATGAGGTGGCTCTCCGGGGTGATGCCTTTCGGCCACCCCAGCCCGAGCGCATGCTGCCAACTGCAGCCGCTCAGGGTCAGCGCCAACACCGAAAACGTGGTGATCAGCGCCGCGGTTCTACGTCGACGTGGGCCGGTCGCGGTAAGGCTGAGCCCGCGTGATGTCACCTTGGCACCTCCTGTGTCACGAGCTGCGCCGATGGCCTCGGAATGACCCGGTCCACGACCCGGCGTCTGGCACCGGCAGGAGTCACCCGAAAACGCATCTGCGCCCCAATACTACGCAGCGTAGACCACCGATCAAGAGCGAGCCGACACGCCTGCCGATTCGGTTGGTCGCAAGTCCAGGCCCACCCCGCGGTTCGGGCATACTAGGCCGGGTGTGTGGACTGCTTGCCCTGGTAGGACGTGCCGCGGGCAGCATCACCACCCAGACCGTCGACGCGGTGGCCGGGGCATCGCACCTCATGCGTCACCGCGGCCCTGACGAGCCGGGCACCTGGACCGATGATCAGGTGGTGCTCGGTTTCAACCGGCTCTCGATCATCGATATCGCCCACTCGCACCAGCCGCTGCGCTGGGGGCCGCCGGGCCAACCCGGGCGTTATGTACTGGTGTTCAACGGCGAGATCTACAACTACCTCGAGCTTCGTGCCGAGCTCGCCGAAGCCCATGGTGGAAGTTTCTCCACCGACGGCGACGGCGAGGCCATCGTCGCGGCCTACCACTACTGGGGCACCGAGGCGCTGGGCCGCCTGCGGGGCATGTTCGCCTTCGCGCTCTGGGACACCGAGCGCCGGGAGATGTTCTGCGCGCGCGATCCGTTCGGCATCAAACCGCTATTCATGGCGACCGGGCCCGGCGGTACCGCCGTCGGCAGCGAGAAGAAGTGCCTGCTGGACCTGGCCGCCAACCTTGGCCTGAATCTCGATATCGACACCAGGGCTCTGCAGCACTACACCGTCCTGCAGTACGTGCCTGAACCCGAAACACTGCATCGCGGTGTGCGCCGGCTGGAATCGGGAAGCTATGCGGTGATCCGCCCCGGCTGCGAACCCGAGGTGAGCCGATACTTCCGGCCGCGCTTTACCGCCGTGCCATTTCGCGGCGGCGGCGAGCAGGCCCGCTATGACGAGATCACCGCAGTGCTTGAGGATTCGGTCGCCAAACACATGCGCGCTGACGTCACCGTCGGGGCGTTCCTATCCGGTGGCATCGACTCCACCGCGATCGCCGCGCTGGCGATCCGGCACAACCCGCGACTGATCACCTTCACCACCGGCTTCGAGCGCGAGGGCTTCTCGGAGGTGGATGTGGCCGTCGCATCCGCGGAGGCGATCGGCGCCCGCCACGTCACCAAAGTGGTCAGCCAATCGGAATTCGTCGCCGCTCTTCCGGAGATCGTCTGGTACCTCGATGAGCCGGTGGCCGATCCGGCGCTGGTACCGCTGTTCTTCATCGCCCGCGAAGCACGTAAACACGTCAAGGTCGTGTTGTCCGGAGAGGGCGCCGATGAACTCTTCGGCGGCTATACCATCTATCGAGAACCGTTGTCGCTCAGAGGATTCGACTACCTTCCCCGCCAGTTACGCAAGTCGCTGGGTAGAGGAGCACGGCCGCTGCCGGACGGGATGCGCGGCAAGAGCCTGCTGCACCGCGGATCACTGACCCTCGAGGAGCGCTACTACGGCAATGCGCGCAGCTTCTCCGATGAGCAACTGCGGGCGGTGTTACCGGACTTCAACCCGGCGTGGACGCACATCGACGTGACCGCACGGATCTACGCCGAGTCTGCGGGCTGGGATCCTGTCGCCCGGATGCAGTACCTCGACCTGTTCACCTGGCTTCGCGGAGACATCCTGGTCAAGGCCGACAAGATGACGATGGCGAACTCGTTGGAGTTGCGAGTTCCGTTCCTCGACCCGGAGGTCTTCGCGGTGGCCTCCCGGTTACCGTTTGACCAGAAGATCACCCGCACCACCACCAAATACGCCCTGCGCCGCGCCCTGGAGCCGATCGTCCCGCCGCATGTGCTCAACCGCGCCAAGTTGGGCTTCCCCGTACCCATCCGGCACTGGCTGCGGGCCGGGGAACTGATGGACTGGGCCTACGGCATGATCGACGCCTCGGCGGCCGGCCATCTGATCAACCTCGGGGCCGTGCGCGCCATGCTCGACGAACATCGTCTCGGCGGCGCCGATCACAGCCGCCGGCTATGGACGGTGCTGATCTTCCTGCTCTGGTACGCGATATTCGTCGACGGCAGCGTGGTGCCGCGGATCAGCGAGCCGCACTACCCGGTCCAGATCTAGCGCGCCGCCAAGGCAGCGGTAATCTGCGTCGCGGCCTCGGCGCCATAGGCATCGGCGAGACGGGTCTTGGCGGTCGGTAGGTGCCAGGTCCAGTTCTGGGTACCCGTGGTTTCCAGCACCAGCACCGCCACCAGCGAGCCCAGTTGGGCGGAGCGTTCAAGATCAAGCCCCGCGCCCCGGCCGGTGAGGAACCCGGCCCGGAACGCATCGCCGACCCCGGTCGGGTCGACCTGAGCCGTCTCGGGCACCACCGGAACGTGGATGTTGGTTCCGTCGGCGCCGACCAGGTCGACACCTTTGGCACCCAGCGTGGTGACCCGCAGGCCCACCTGGTCGAGCACGGCCGCATCGGTCCAGCCGGTCTTGGACAGCATCAGATCCCACTCGTAGTCGTTGCTGAACAGGTAGGTCGCGCCATCGACAAGCCGAGTGATCTCCAGCCCGCTCAGTCGGGCCAGCTGCTGGGAGGGATCGGCGGCGAATGCGAGGCCCAGCGCCCGACACTCGTCAGTGTGGGCACACATGGTGTCCGGGTCATTGGCTCCGATGATCACCAGGTCGGGCTTACCGGTGGCGGCGATCACGTTGGCCAGCTTGATGTTTCGGGCCGCAGACATCGCACCGGGATAAAACGATGCGATCTGGGCCATGTCGACATCCGTGGTGCACACGAACCGCGCGGTGTGTTGGGTGTCAGAGATCAGAACGTGGGCGCAGTTAACGCCGGCGGCTTCCAGCCATTCGCGGTAGTCGGTGAAGTCGACGCCCGCCGCACCCACAAGTACGGGGCGTCCACCGAGTATGCCGATTGCGTAGGCCATGTTTCCGGCGACGCCGCCACGGTGCACCACCAGGTCGTCAACCAGGAAGCTCAACGACACCTTCTGCAGGTGCTCGGCCAGTAACTGCTCGGAGAACTTCCCGGGAAACCGCATCAGGTGGTCGGTTGCAATGGATCCGGTCACCGCGATGGCCATGAAGCATGTCCTCTATCTTCTGAGCTGAGCATCTTCTGAGCTGAGTTTGCTCACAATACCCGCGGTAACGCCGCCCCTATCCCTGCCTGCAGTGCGCTAGCCTCCGTACACGGGCCGACCACTTACCGCGAGACCCGACACACTCCAGGAGACAAAGCGATGGCTGGCCCGTATCCGCCGTACCGGCCTGGCGGCACCGACGGGCACCCGGTCACCGCGCCGGGGTACGGCAGCCCCGAGGCGTATCCCTATCCTGGCTCCTATCCCGGCCCCTATCCCGGGGCATACCCCGGGGCGTATCCCGGTCAGCTGCCACCTCCGGTTGGGTTTTCCAAGCCGGCCAGATCCCGCAAGGTGCTCTGGGGGGGTCTGCTGGGTATTGCACTCGTCGGGGCACTGATCGCTGCCGTGCTGACCGTAGGTGGTGATCGGACGTCCACCGCGGGATTCAGCGACTCCGCATCCAAGGCCGCGATTCAGGGCTATCTGACCGCGCTGTCGACCGGCGACAGCGAAACGATCGCCCGCAATAACGCGTGCGGCATGTTCGATGCGATCAAGGACCGCAAGTCCGATCTGGCGCTGGCCAGATTGGCCAGCGACGCCTTCCGTAAACAGTTCCAGCGCGCCGATGTCACGTCGATTGATGAGACCGTGCTGGTGTCGTCCTATCAGGCACAGGTGCTGTTCACCATGAAGGCCATACCGGCAGCGAACTCACGCCCGGCTCGCGAGGAGGAGCAGGGCGTCGCCCAACTGCTCCGGCAGGGCAAACAACTGCTGGTCTGCTCGTATCTGCGCCGTACGGCCGCCCAATATTGACGTTGGCCTGAGCGCAGTTCAGATCAGTTGAACGAGTCGCCGCAGGCGCAGGATCCGGTGGCGTTCGGGTTGTC
>NZ_JAEMSG010000061.1:6216-18120 GCF_016462945.1 Mycolicibacterium sp.
CAGATCAGTTGAACGAGTCGCCGCAGGCGCAGGATCCGGTGGCGTTCGGGTTGTCGATGGTGAAGCCCTGCTTCTCGATGGTGTCGACGAAGTCGATCGACGCGTCCTGCACATACGGCGCGCTCATCCGGTCGACGGTCAACCTAACCCCTCCGAAATTGGCGTGCAGGTCACCGTCGAGGGCGCGGTCGTCGAAGAACAGGTTGTAGCGCAGACCGGAGCAGCCGCCAGGCTGCACCGAAATGCGAAGCGCCAGATCCTCGCGGCCCTCCTGGTCCAGTAAGGCCTTGGCCTTGACGGAGGCGGCTTCGGTCATGATCACGCCGTGGGTTTCAGTCGAGGCGGCCGACTCATCGGACACAGCCAGCGACTCATCGGTCATCGACTTATCGGACACCGTCATAACGTCTCCCTTAATGCACTGGGGTGGGGTTTGGTGGAACTCCTACCGGGTTAACGGTACCTGGTGTGCCTGCTATTCCCCCACCAGCTCGGCCGCGGTGCGTTCAGCCAGGCCCGCCAGCTGCCCGGCGGCGTCGTCGATCGCTCTGCGGATCGATCCGGCGTAGTCGGCGAGAGCGTGAGCCGCGGTGATTCCGGCCGCCTGAAATACCACCGGCTCCAGGGCGACCTGACCCGCCAGCACCAGCACCGGTACGGCATACGGCCTGGCTGCTGCGGCCAGAGCGCCGACCACCTTGCCGTGCAGCGACTGGTCATCGAGGCGGCCCTCGCCGGTCACGATCAGGTCGGCCGCGGCGATCCGATCGGCCGTACCGGTGTACGCGGCGATGATGCCGGCGCCCGATTCCCGGCGGGCGCCCAGTGCCAGCAGCGCCGCACCGAGTCCGCCGGCGGCACCGGCCCCGGGAATAGTGCTCACCGCACGGCCCGCCGCGGCCTCAAGTTCGGCGGCCCACTCGGTCAGTCTTTTCTCCAGCAGTAGCACGGTGGGCTCATCGGCGCCCTTTTGCGGGCCGAACACCCGTGCCGCTCCGCGGGGACCCAGTAGCGGGTGCTCAACATCGGTGGCCACGACGAGCTGCAGTGCGGAAAGCCGCTGAACGGCTTGGGGTAATCCGCCGAGTGCCTCCACCATTCCGCGGCCGCCGTCAGTGCAGCTGCTGCCGCCGAGTCCGACGACGATGGCGCGCGCACCACTGCTCCGCGCGGCATCGATCAACTGTCCGACACCTCTGCTGTGCGCGGCGACTGCGGTGTGCACGGTGGGTGCGCCACCCAGCAGTGCCAGCCCGCAGGCCTGCGCGGACTCGATATAGGCGGTGGTGGTGTCGAGGTCGAATACCCACTTCGCGTCGACATCACCGTCGAGCGGGCCGCAGACACTGGTGCGGCGAACCTGCATCCTCGGGTGCCCGGCGGCAAGCACGTCGACGAACCCCGGTCCACCGTCGGACTGGGGCGCCACGGTCAGGCTGTCGCCGGGACGGGCCCGGCGCCAGCCCCCGGCAATGGCCCGGGCAGCCTCGACCGCGGTGAGGCTGTCGCCGAAGCAGTCCGGGGCGATCAGCACCCGCAACCCGGCCGCGGCGGCCTGCGAGCCCGTCATTACAGCAGGGTAAGGCCCGGCATCTGCCACCGCATACCGGGAGAGGACCGCGGCGAAGTAACCTGGGACTCGTGAAACTGCTGGGCCGACGTAAGGACGACGACGCCGACGGTACATCTGCGGTCGAGCCCGCCGAGGTGGCGGAGGCGACGACCGCGGTACGCGCCACCGCACCGAAAGGCCGGCCGACTCCCAAGCGCAATGCGGGCACCAAGCGCCGAGGTCCGATAGCACCCGCTCCCGCCACGGCGGCCGAGGCCCGCAAGCGCCGCAAAGAGCTGCGCAACACCATGACCAAGGAGGAACGCCAGGCTGACAAGCTCGAGCGGCGCGCCGCCATGGGCCAGCGCCGTGAGCGAATGATGGCCGGCGAGGAGGCCTATCTGCTACCGCGCGACCAGGGGACGGTTCGCCGTTACGCGCGCGACATCGTGGACTCCCGACGCAACGTGCTCGGCCTGTTCATGCCCTCGGCACTGGTGATGCTCTTCATCATGCTGGCCATGCCCAAGGTGCAGATTCTGATTTCCCCGGTGATGCTGCTGCTGATGGGTGTGATGGCGGTCGACGCACTCCTGTTGGCGCGCAAGGTGAATAAGGCCGTCGATGCCAAGTACCCGGAGAACGCCGAAACCCGTTTCAAGCTCGGGTTGTACGCGGCCAGTCGGGCCTCCCAGATGCGCCGGATGCGCGCGCCGCGGCCGGCTGTCTCGCTCGGCACCAAAGTCATTTAGGTCCCCGCACCATGCGAACACTGGTGCTCGGCGGGATCCGGTCGGGTAAGTCGCAGTGGGCCGAGGCGGCAATCGCAGCGCAGATTTCAGTGCGCTACATCGCCACCGGGTCGGCAGCGGGCTCGGATGAGTCCTGGGCCAGACGCGTCGCCGATCATCGGGACCGGCGGCCACCGACCTGGAGCACCATCGAAAGCGCCGATGTGGCAACGCAATTGCGGGCCGAGACCGGCACCCCGGCACTGGTCGATGATCTCGGTGGCTGGCTCACCACGACCCTGGACCGCCGCGGTTGGGACGGCGGACCGATCACCGCCGAGGTTGATGACCTGGTCGCGGCAATCGGCGCCTTCGGTGCGCCACTAGTTCTGGTGAGTCCGGAGGTGGGTCTGACGGTGGTCCCGGCCACCGAGTCCGGCCGCCGGTTCGCCGACGAGTTGGGTGCAGTGAACCAGCGAATCGCCGATTGCTGCGAGCGAGTCGTATTGGTGGTCGCCGGTCAACCGGTCTGGGTCAAACCCCCCACAACGACGGCAACATGCTGACCGAATTCTCCGAGGTCCCACCGCCGGACGGACGGGCCGGTGCGGCGGCGCGCCGACGCCAGGACCTGTTGACCAAACCGCGTGGCGCACTGGGCCGACTTGAAGACCTGTCAGTCTGGGTGGCTTCGTGCCAAGGCCATTGTCCGCCACAGCAATTCGAACGCGTCCGGATCGTGGTGTTCGCCGGTGATCACGGGGTGACCACCGAAGGTGTGTCGGCGTACCCCGCGGAGGTCACTGCCCAGATGGTGGCTAATATCGAGAGCGGCGGGGCTGCGATCAACGTGCTCGCTGAGGCCGCCGGGGCCACGGTGCGAGTGGTGGACATGGCGGTAGACCGCGACACCTCCGGCACTGATGCGACCGCAGCGCACAAGGTACGCCGCTCCAGCGGCAATATCGCGACCGAAGACGCGTTGAGTTCCGATGAGGCGGTTGCGGCGATCGAAGCCGGGCGCCGGATCGCCGATGAAGAAGTGGACGCCGGGGCGGATCTTCTGATCGCCGGTGATATGGGCATCGGGAACACCACCGCCGCCACGGCGCTGATCGCCGCGCTGACCGGCACCGAACCGGTGGCCATCGTAGGCCGCGGCACCGGCATCGACGATGCGGCCTGGGCGCGCAAGACCGCGGCGGTGCGCGACGCGCTGTACCGAACCGGTGAGCGGCGCAACGATCCGGTCGCACTGCTGGCCGCGTGCGGTGGAGCCGATCTGGCCGCGATGGCCGGCTTCTGCGCCCAGGCGGCGGTTCGGCGCACCCCGCTGCTGCTCGACGGACTGGTCGTGACGGCGGCGGCATTGGTGGCCGAGCAGCTGGCGCCCGGTGCCCGGTCGTGGTGGCGGGCCGGACACCGCTCCCCCGAGCCGGCACACGCGCTGGCCCTCACCCAATTGGGTCTGGAACCGATCATCGATCTGGGCCTGCGACTGGGTGAGGGCACGGGCGCCGCGGTGGCGCTGCCGATCCTGCGCGCCGCGGTGTCGTTGTTGTCCTCGATGGCCACCTTCAGCGAGGCCGGAGTGTCCGAACGCAGTGGACCGGATACCTCGTGATCGCCTCGCTGGCAAGTGCTTTCGGGTTCGGGACGGTGGTACCCGTCGGACGGCAGGGCAGGAGCCCGGGTCGGTCCGCGGTCACCGCGCTGCCCGTGGTCGGTGTGGTGTTGGGTTTCGCCGTGGCGGGAACACTGTGGGCCGGCTTCTGGGCCTTCGGACCGCACAGCCTGCTGGCCGGATTGCTTGCCGTTGCGGTGCTGGGGTTGTTGACCCGCGGTCTGCATATCGATGGTCTGGCCGATACCGTCGACGGACTGGGCTGTTACGGCCCGCCCGATCGCGCACTGCAGGTGATGCGCGAGGGTTCAACCGGACCATTCGGAGTCGCGGCGGTGGTGCTGGCTATCGCGTCCCAAGCGGTGGCGTTCGCCGCGATGCCGCCGGGTCTGACCGGGCTGGCGGCCGCCGTGACAGCGGTGACCGCAGCCAGGGTCGCTGCGGTGCTGAGCTGCCGGCCCCGCATTCCTGCCGCGGCAGGCAGTGTTCTGGGCGCCGAGGTGGCCGGTACCCAGTCGATCGCTGTGGTGTTCGCATGGGTGGTGCTGGTGACGGGGTTGGCGGGCTTGGCGACGCCGAGGCTCTGGCAGGGTCCGGTAGTGGTGCTGATTGCCCTGACAGTCTCAGCCGCGCTCATCGCCCACTGTGTGCGCCGCTTCGGTGGCATCACCGGCGATGTGCTGGGAGCCGCGATCGAGGTGACGACCACGCTGACCGCCATCGGGCTGGTGATTCGGCCGTGATCGACCGGGGGAATCCGCATGTTGGGTGAGTTGAGCACGGGCCAGATCGAGGATCTCCTACGCAACGAGGTGATCGCCCGCCTAGGCTTCATCAGCGACGGCTGGGCGTACGTGGTCCCGGTCACCTAGGTCTACGACGGAACCTACGTACGGGGGCACGCCATGGAGGGCGCCAAGCTCGCGGCAATGCGTACCCAGCCGCAGGTGTGCGTCGAAGTGGAGCACGTCGACGACCTGTCCAACTGGCGCAGTGTCATCGCCTGCGGCATCTTCGCAGAATGCGGCGACCAGAATCCGGCCGGCCCGCATCGCGGGACGGTCTATCGGATTCGGCCGGAAACCAAGACCGGGCGGTTTGAGAAGGTCGACGCGGCGAGGCAGTCGCTATGAGTGCTGACGATCGCACGCCCGACTCGGAATGGTTCGAGCAGATGGCCAGCAGCAGCGGCATGATGTTCTTCGTCCTGCGGGTGCACCCCGACGTGGCATTGGAATTCGTCAACAATGCACCCGGCGCAGTGCTGATAGGCGACCGGACTGAACCCGGCAGTGCCAACGATCTCGGCGCCGAATCTCTTCTGGGACAGATAGACCCGGACTACGCCGACCGGCTTGCCGAAGTGATCGCACTTCCGCCCGGAACCGGTACCGACGTGGAGTTGAAGTGGAACCGTTTTGACGGACTGTCGACATACGGCCGAGGTTCCATTCGATCGCGACAACGCGCGGACGGCTCGGTCGTGATCGAAGGCGCACTGGCCGACATCACCGAGTTGCACGAGGCGGAGACCGGGTTGATGCGTTCGGAACGACGCAGCCGCCTACTTGCGCAGAACGCCTGGGAGGTCATCTGGACGATGGACCTCGACGGTAAAGTCACCTACATCAACCCCGCAGTTGAGCAAATGCGCGGCTTCACCCCCGAAGAGGCTATGCGCCAATCACCCGAGGAGATCAATCCACCGGAGTCGGCGGCCAAGGTCGCCGAATACTTCCGGCAGGTGTTCGCCGCGATCGAGGCCGAAACTAGGCCGCCCGCCTTCCGCGGAGAGATGGAGTACTACTGCAAGGACGGATCGATCCTGACCGGCGAACTCCAGGTCATCCCGCACGTGGATACCGACGGACAGGTCGTGGAGTTAATCGGCGTCACCCGCGACATCAGCGCGCGCAAAGCCGCGGAGACTGAACTGCGCAACCTGGCCGTCACCGACACCCTCACCGGGGTGTGGAATCGGCGACACGGGGAGAGTCTGCTCGCGGAGGATCTGGCCGCTCGCCGACCCGGCCAGGTGCTATCGCTGCTCATGCTGGACATCGACCACTTCAAGGTGATCAACGACACCTTCGGCCACCAGGCCGGAGACCATGTGCTCATCGAGATCGCCAGTCGCGTGCGAAGGTCGCTGCGCGGTAACGATGTGGTATCCCGTTGGGGTGGTGAGGAATTCGTCGTTTTGCTGCGCGACTGCGCCCTACCCGACGCGCTCGTTGTGGCCGAAGAAATCCGGGCCGCGATCGCCGAAGTGCCATTCGGCACATTGGGCGCATGCACTGTCAGTGTCGGCGCCGCGGAGTTCCGCGCCAGCGAAGATCTGACGTCCTGGCTGGGGCGCGCCGACCAAGCTCTCTATCGGGCGAAGCGGGCGGGCCGCAATGAGGTCGTCGCCGACGCAGAGTCCACCGGCTAGCGGAGCCGCACCATCCAGGCGTGCGTGTCCGCGAAGGTGCCCCGCTGAATCCCGGTGAGGGTGTCACGCAGTGCCATGGTCACCTCGCCGGGCGAGCCGTCGCCGACGGTGAATTCCCCTTCGCCGAACTTGACGTGGGCCACCGGGGTGATGACGGCAGCGGTACCGCAGGCGAACACCTCGGTGATCTCGCCGGCGGCGACACCCTTGCGCCATTCCTCGACGTCAATCTTGCGTTCCTCCACCGCGAAGCCGGCATCCCCGGCCAGCTGTAGCAGTGAATTCCGGGTGATGCCGGGCAGCAGCGAGCCGCTGAGTTCCGGGGTGACCAGTCGCGCCGACCCGCCGCTGCCGAACACGAAGAACAGGTTCATCCCGCCCATCTCTTCGACATAGCGGCGCTCAATGGCATCCAGCCACACCACCTGATCGCAGCCGTGCGCGGTGGCCTCGGACTGCGCGAGCAGCGAGGCGGCATAGTTTCCGCCGAACTTGGCCGCGCCGGTGCCACCCGGGCTGGCCCGAACATATTCGGTGGACAGCCACACGCTGACCGGCTTGATACCGCCCTTGAAATACGCCCCCGCGGGGGAGCCGATCACCAGATAGCGGTATTCCGTCGACGGCCGCACCCCGAGGCCGGGTTCGGTCGCGATGACGAACGGCCGCAGATACAGCGACTGCTCACCGCCGGCGGCCGGCACCCAGTCGTGGTCGACGGCGATCAGCTGACGAAGCGACTCCAGGAAAAGTTCATCGGGTAGCTCCGGGATGGCCAGCCGCCGTGCCGAGGAGCGCAGCCGTGCCGCATTGGCCTCCGGACGGAACGAGACGATCGACCCGTCGAGCCACCGGTAGGCCTTGAGCCCCTCAAAGATTTCCTGCGCGTAGTGCAGGACGATCGCCGACGGATCCAGTTCGATCGGACCGTAGGGCACCACCTGCGCGTCATGCCAGCCGCGCTCGCTGGTGTAAAGCACTGACACCATGTGGTCGGTGTAGTACCTACCGAATCCGGGTTCGGCCAGGATCGCGTCGCGCGCGGCCGCACTCGCCGGATGCGCGGAGCGCTCGACGGTGAACTTCAGCGGGGCTTCGGACATGGCAGGAATTGTATAACCGGGCGTCACCGCGTCTTGACGTCGACGAAGGGGGGCTTGACCACCTCACACTCCAGCGCCCGGCCCCGCACGTCGACGCTGACCACGTCACCGTCGGCCACACCGGCGTTCGTATCGATGAGGGCCAGCGCGATGCCGGTATTGAGCGTCGGTGAGAACGTCCCCGAGGTGGTGATACCCACCGGTGTTGACCCACTGAGCACGGTCATCTCGGCCCGCGGCACTCCGCGTCCACTAGCGCGCAGCCCGCGCAACAACCGTGTGGGACCCGCCTCCTTCTCTACCAGCAGCGCCTCGCGTCCCCAGAAGGCGCCCTTGGACCAGCCCACCGCCCAGCCACAGCGAGCCTGCAGCGGTGAGATATCGAGCGACAGTTCGTGACCGTGCAGCGGATAGCCCATCTCGGTGCGCAGGGTGTCTCGCGCCCCGAGGCCGGCAAGCTGGCCACCGCGCACCTCGACCTCGCCTACCATCGCATCGAACACCACGGGCGCCGAGGACCACGGCGGCAACAACTCGTAACCGTGCTCACCGGTGTAGCCGGTGCGACACACCCGGACCGGGACGTCGGCGTAGGTGGCGTCGGCGTAACCCATGTAGTCCATCCCGGTCGGCAATCCCAGGGCGGACAGCACCTCGGTCGACCGGGGCCCCTGAAGCGCCAACACCGCGAAGGAACGATGTTCGTTCGTCACCGAGATACCTTGCGGCGCAATCTTGTGCAACGCAGCCACCACCGCTGCCGTATTAGCTGCATTGGGCACTAGGAAGATCTCGTCATCACTGACGTAGTAGGCGATCAGGTCGTCGATCACACCGCCGTCGGGTGTGCAGCACAACGTGTACTGCGCCTCACCGGGGCCGATGCGGCCAAGATCATTGGTGAACGCGGAGTTGACAAAATCCGCGGCGCCCGGACCGAGAACCCGTGCCTTGCCCAGATGGCTGACATCGAACAGCCCGACGGCTTCCCGGGTAGCGATGTGCTCGCCGACCGTGCCCGCGTAGGACACCGGCATCAAATACCCGCCGAAGGGCGCGAAAGTGGCGCCCCGGTCGCGGTGTCGGCTCTCCAACGGGCCGTGCAGTAGTTCGGATGTGTTGGTCACATCGGCAGTCATGGGGCACAACCTTAAACCCGGCACACCACTAGGGTGTCGCTGGTGAGCACCCAACCCGGTTACCAGGCCCCCACCGTCACCGTCGCCGCCGCGCTCGGCAAGCGGGCATCTGCGGCGGTGCTGATCGTCCCCGTCGTATCCGCAGATGACGGCGCCCCCGTCGTGCTGGGCGGTTCCTTTCTCAACGCCGACGCGATCGCCGAGATCGAAGCGGGGCTGAAGGCACTGGGCGCCAAGGGCGGTGCCGAACAACTCACCCGGCTGCTCGTGGGCTCGCTTCCGGTGGCCAGCGTGCTGGCGGTAGGCCTGGGGGCCCCCCGTGACGAGTGGTCCGCCGAACCGATCCGGCGTGCCGCCGGCGTGGCCGCACGCTCACTGAACGGTGTGGCAGCGGTGATCACCACGCTCTCCGACCTGCACCTGGAAGCAGCGGTCGAAGGCCTGATCCTGGGCTCCTATCAGATGCACGAATTCCGCAGCGCCAGGACCGCACCCAAGGAACCGCTGCTAACCAAGATCACGGCGCTCAGCACCGCCCGCAACGCCAAGGCGCTCGCTGTCCGCGCCGTCGCGATCGCATCAGCGGTGGCCACGGCCAGGGATCTGGTCAATACTCCGCCGAGTCACCTGCACCCCACCGAATTCGCCAAGCGTGCAAAGGCATTGGGTACGGCTGCGGGCCTGGAGGTCCAGGTGCTCGATGAGAAGGCATTGGCCAGGGCGGGCTTCGGCGGAATCATCGGGGTCGGCCAAGGCTCCTCGAATCCACCGCGGCTGGTGCGGCTGACCTACCGCGGGGGTAAAGGCAAAAAAGCGAAAAAGGTGGCGCTGGTCGGCAAGGGCATCACCTTCGACACCGGCGGCATCTCCATCAAACCGGCCGCCTCGATGCACCACATGACCTCCGATATGGCCGGTGCGGCATCGGTGATCGCGACCATTGTGCTCGCGGCAAGCCAGCAGCTGCCCATCGACGTGATCGCGACGGTGCCGATGGCCGAGAACATGCCGTCGGCGACCGCGCAGCGCCCCGGCGATGTGTTGACCCAGTACGGCGGCACGACCGTTGAGGTGCTCAATACCGACGCCGAGGGCCGGCTGATCCTGGCCGATGCGATCGTGCGGGCGTGCGAGGACTCCCCCGACTACCTGATCGAGACCTCGACTCTGACCGGCGCGCAGACCGTCGCCCTGGGTGCCCGGATCCCCGGGGTGATGGGCAGCGACGAGTTCCGTGATCGGGTCGCGGACCTGTCGCAGCGGGAGGGCGAGAACGGCTGGCCTATGCCGCTGCCCGATGAGCTCAAGGAGGACCTGAAGTCGACGGTCGCCGACCTGGCGAATATCAGCTCGCAGCGGTTCGCCGGAATGCTGGTGGCCGGGGTGTACCTGCGCGAGTTCGTCGCCGAGGGCGTGCAGTGGGTTCACATCGACATCGCCGGACCGGCATACAACACCACCGGGCCGTGGGGCTACAACCCCAAAGGCGGCACCGGCGTGCCCGTTCGCACCTTATTCGCCGTCCTGGAGGACATCGCGACTCACGGTTAGCCCCACGACCGGACGACGTGCGCGCTCAACAACGCCGGACTGGCCGGGGCACCATTGAGGTGACTGATCAACTCGGTGACCGCGGTGGCCACCACCTGCGGGTGTGATATCGGCGACCAATGTCCGGCCCGGATATCGCGGCGCCACAGTCGCGGCACCCAGCGCGAGGTGTCGTCGTAGACGTAGGGCCTGACGAACACGTCTTCGGTGTTGACGATCAGCTGGACCGGAACCGACACAAACCGGTCGTGCACGGCGTGCGCCAGTGCACCAAAGAAGTTGGCGCGGTATAGCTTCAGGCCGTTGGTGGCATCGGCGACGAAGGTATCGGCCCGCTGGCGCTGCTCAGGTGGCAGGCCGGGTGCGATGAACCATCGGTTGATTGCCCGGGCCAGGAAGGCGCGCATGGCGGCCGGCATGAGCACCGGTACCGAAAATCCGATCATGTAGCTGAAGTGAAGCGCCTGCGACAGGGCGCGAGCGAAGCGCCGCGGCTGGTACGGACGAGATAACCCGTCGCGTACAAAGCGACTCAGGTGCGCGGCATCCGGACCGGAGATCGAGGTGTAGGAGGCGACCCGGTCGTTGGCCTCGGGTCTGCTCAGGTACTCCCACATCGTCGCCCCGCCCCAGTCGTGACCCACCACGTGCACCGGCGAGTCCGGGCACAGCGCGGCGGCGACAGCGGCGAAGTCGTCGGCCAGGCGGGCCAGTGCGTAGGCCGGTACCGCCTCGGGCACTGATGAGCCGCCGGCACCCCGGTTGTCGTAGCGGATGATGCGGTAGTCACCGGCGAGCAGCGCCACCACGCCGTCCCACACCACGTGGGAGTCCGGCCAGCCGTGGACGAGAACCACCGTGGGCCCGCTGGCGTTGCCCTCCTCATAGACCGCGATGCGGATGCCGTCGTCGGTCTCGATATAGCGCGCCCCCATCAGGGCTTCGACCCTGCCTGCGCCAGTGCCGGGGTGTCAAGGCGGGGCGTTGGCCCCGCGACCGGGGAGTCATTGCCCTCTCTCGTCGCCCTCTCTCGCGCGAGCCCGCAGCCGTTAATGACAAGATGTGGACACCACGCTGTGGTAAGCCAGAGGCCGACCTGAATCTTTAGGAGTCAACGCGCATGGCCGTCTCCGTCCAGATGCCCGCACTTGGTGAGAGCGTGACCGAGGGCACCGTCACCCGCTGGCTCAAGCAGGAGGGCGACACCGTCGTGGCGGACGAGCCGCTGGTAGAGGTGTCCACCGACAAGGTCGACACCGAGATCCCCGCCCCGGCCTCAGGCGTGCTGACCAAAATCGTCGCCCACGAAGACGACACCGTCCCCGTCGGTGGCGAACTCGCCATCATCGGCGAGGCCGGTGAAGCCGCCGCCGCACCCCCGGCGGCGCCGGTCGCCCAGCCGGAGCCCGCTGCGGCGCCTCCGCCGCCACCAGCGCCCCCGGCACCGGCACCGGCACCGGCACCGGTCGCAGTCGACCCCCGGCCCGAACCGCAGGCGCCACCGGCCGTCACCCCGGCGTCGGCGCCGCCGTCCGGCGCGGCGACATCGGTGCTGATGCCCGAGCTGGGCGAGTCGGTCACCGAGGGCACCGTCACCCGCTGGCTGAAGAAGGTCGGTGACTCGGTGGCGGCCGACGAGCCACTCGTCGAGATCTCCACCGACAAGGTCGACACCGAGATCCCCTCGCCTGCGGCCGGCATCGTCCTCGCCATCCGGGTCGGCGAGGACGAAACCATCGCCGTTGGCGCTGAGCTCGCCGTCATCGGCGA
>NZ_JAEMSG010000155.1 GCF_016462945.1 Mycolicibacterium sp.
GCCTGAGCGGATCCGGGTGGCGTCGGCGCGCGCACCGCCGAGCAGGTGCAGGCCGGTCACCACCATGGTCTTGCCGGTGCCGGTCTCGCCGGTCAAAACGGTCAGTCCGCGGTCGAACTCGGCGGTGGCCGCGCTGATCGCACCGAGCGAGTCGATCCGGATCTCGGCGAGCATCTACTGCTCGCGCCAACTCGTCACCGGCAGCCGGAACTTACGCACCAACCGGTCGGTGAACGGAGCACTGTCCAACCGGACCCATTTCAGCGGGGTCTGGCACTTGGTCACCTGCAGTCGCGCGCCGGCCGGTACGGCCGATTCGCGTCGGCCATCGCACAGCACCACCGCATCGGGGTTGTCGGAGTCGACATCGACGGTAATCACCGCGTTGGGGTTGGTCACCATCGGCCGGGCGAACAATGCGTGGGCGTTGTTGGGCACCACGATGATGGCCTCCAGATCCGGCCACACCACCGGACCGCCCGAGGAGAATGCATACGCCGTCGAGCCGGTCGGACTGGACACCAGCACGCCGTCACAACCAAAGGCCGATACCGGCCGGCCGTCAATCGCCACCATCACACCGAGCACGCCCTGATGCCCACCCTTCTCCAGGCTCGCCTCATTGAGCGCCCAACCGCGGGAGAGCACCGCACCGCCGAGGCTGACCTCCACGTCGAGAGTCATCCGGTTCTCGATCCGGTAGTCGCGCGCGACAACGTGCTCCAGAATGCTGTCAATGGCCTCTGCTTCGGCCTCTGCCAGGAATCCGATGCGGCCGAGATTGATTCCCAGGACCGGGATATCGGCGTTGCGGGCGAGTTCGGCGGCCCGCAGAAAAGTCCCATCGCCGCCGAGGACAAGGACGAGTTCACAGCCGTCGGCAACATGCGTGTCCCCGTCTGCCACTGCGACGCCGGCGCCGAGATCGATCGCCTCGGTTGCCAGCACCCGCAGTCCGATCCCGTTGGCATCCAACGCTTTTCCGATCTTGCGGGCCGTCTCATTAGCCTGGTCGCGCCCGGGGTTGACGACCAGCAGCACGGTCCGGTTCTCAGTCATCGGGTTCTCAGTCACTGGGGCCCCTCAGCGATCGCGCGGCGCACCTCGGCATCGAGGGCATCGCCGCTGAGCGCGTTATCAGTCTGGGCACGCAGCCACAGGAAGTACTCGACATTGCCCGACGGTCCCGGCAGCGGGCTGGCGGTGGCGCCGACGGTCTGCCAGCCGAGGTCGGCAGCCCGGTGAGCGACGGCCAGCACCGCACCGGCCCGCAGCTGCGGATCGATCACGACGCCACCCGGGCCAACCTGATTGCGCCCGACCTCGAACTGCGGCTTCACCATGGGAACGATATCGGCGTGCGGGGCCGCGCAGGCGGTCAGTGCCGGAAGCACTGTGGATAAAGAAATGAAGGACAGGTCGGCGACCACCAGGTCGACTCGCTCGTCGATGGCCTCCGGCGTCAGTTCGCGGACGTTGGTGCGCTCCAAGACCCGCACCCGGGGATCGGATCGCAGCGACCAGGCGAGTTGTCCGTACCCCACATCCACCGCAACCACCTCGAGCGCGCCACGATCCAGCAGCACCTCGGTGAAGCCACCGGTGGAGGCGCCGGCATCCAGACAGCGCCGACCCGTCACGTCAATCCCGAAGGCATCCAGGGCGCCGATCAACTTGTGTGCGCCGCGGGACACCCAGGTCTTCTCATCGGAGTCCTCGACTGCCAGCGCGGCGGTCACCGCGACCGCGGTCGCAGGTTTGGCCGCCGGCATTCCGTCGATGGTGACCCGCCCGGCTCCAATGAGTTCGGCCGCCTGCTGCCGCGAGCGGGCCAGCCCGCGACGGACCAGTTCAGCGTCAACCCGGGCACGCCGCGTCATGCGCAGCTCAGCCCTTCTCGACCGATTCCAGCGCGTCGACCAGAATCTGGTGCGCTTCTTCGAGGCGGCGTCCCACGGCGTCGATATCGGTGACGTCGGCCGTTGAGCTATCCGAAAACTCCAGATCGAGGGACGGCAGGTCAACCAGCACGGCCTCGACCTGAGCGCGAATCTGCTGCGGATCGGTGTTCATGGCACCGCTCACGCTAGCCGATCGCCAGGCCGCAGCACCTCCCAGCGCTCCAGCGCCGCGCGGGCGATGTCATCACCGGCCCGCACCGCCAGCGGAGGGCCGGTGCGGTCGGCGTCCCAGACGGCGCGGGCGGCGGCCCGCACCACTGACAACCCATCGGTGCCAGGATCTGCTCCGGTAGCCGTCACGGTGACCGCATCGGGGCCGACCTCGATTCGCCAGGCCGGATGCGCGGCGATCTGCAGTGCGGCGCCATCACCATTGAGCGCCCGCAGGTCCTCGGCGATATAGGTGGGGCGCTGATCGGCAGTGGCGACAATGGCATCGAATGCCGTGTTGACCCCGGTGAGCACCATCAGGCTCGGCAGGCCCGCGGCGTTGGCTCCGGCGATATCGGTGTTGAGTCGGTCCCCCACCACCAGCGGCGCCTGAAAGTGCCCACGCGCCAGGGCGTCCTGCATCAAAGCCTGGGCCGGTTTTCCGGCCACCAGGGGTTCGACATCAGTGGCAGCCCGCAGTGCGGCAACCATGGATCCATTACCCGGCACCAAGCCCCGTTCGGTGGGAAGCGTCACGTCGAGGTTGGCGGTGACCCACAGTGCACCGGCTCGGATCGCCAGCGCCGCCTCGGCCAGTTCTGCCCAACCCATGCTCATCGAGAGACCCTGAACTACGGCAACAGGTTTATCGGCGACCAACGACACCGGCATAAGTCCGACGGCGTCGATCTCAGCGGCAAGTGCATCCGTGCCGACCACCAGAACCGCCGCACCGGCCGGTAGTCGCGCCGCAAGCATTCGGGCCGCACTTTGGGCACTGGTCGCCACATCGGCCGCGGTGGTGCTGAACCCGAGGTCGCACAGATGCGTGGCGACCTCATCGGCGGAACGGGAGGCGTTGTTGGTGACGAACAGTGCGCGGCACTGCACACTCTCGAGTGTCTCTACCGCCCCGGGAGTCGGCGCATGGCCGCGGAACACCGTGCCATCCAGATCGAGCAGCAGGCAATCATGCTGCTGGGCAAGCGTTCTCGCGTCAGACTTTGTCACCTGGGGCCAGCTCCTCAATCCGGTCTTCAGCGTCGGTGTCGCCTTCGAGATCGGCCGTCGCGGCGTGGACGAACCACTGCCGCGCATCGTCGGATCGGCCGAGTGCCAGCAGGATTTCCGCGTACGCGTAGAGCAGCCGGGCCGCGGTGGAGCCGGTGCGCGAGGGATCCGGCGGCGGGCTGGACAGCAGCGCCAGCGCCTGTTCCAGCTGACCGAGGTCGACTCGGGCGCCGGCGGCGACGATGCGCAGCTCGTCAGCGTCATCACCGGTGAGTTCGGCGGCCTCGGGTCCGCGGGCCAGTTCGATGGCCTTCTCCGGTCGCCCCACCCCGCGCTCACAATCGGCGATCAGCGGCAGCAGTTGCGACTTGGAGCCCATCCGCCGGGCGGCCCGGAACTCCGCGAGCGCCTGAGCCCAGTCGCCGCAGTAATAGGCGGCGATACCCACCGCTTCCCGGATGGCCGCAATCCGCCCGGAGCGGGTGCGGGCCGCCTGGGCATGTGCGAGTGCGGCCTCGGGGTCGGAGTCGAGCAGCTCACCGGCAGCGACGAGGTGGCGGGCGATCGTGTCCGCGGTGGACTTGTCCAGGGTGAACAACTCCGCCCGGATCTCCGGCGCGAGTTGCTTGGCCTCCACCGTCGCCGGGATGGCCGGCCCGCTGTTCTCGCGGGGCGCGGATTCGGCATCGGATGCTCGCCGCGACTGGGCCCGACCAGGCTGGGGCCGTCCCGGCTGGGCCCGACCAGGCTGGGGCCGTCCCGGCTGGGCCCGACCAGGCTGGGCGGGTCCGGACCTTACGCGCGCCGAGCCCTCGGGTCGGCCCCGTTCGGGACGGCCCCGGACCGGGCGCCGGTCACCGTCGCCTTTTCTGTCGTCAGCCATCGCCAGACACGATACGGGCATTGTCGCTATCAACTAGCACCGGTGAACTCCCAGCGTCACCTCGACCCTGGACGCTGCCAAGGCTAAATAGGTAACCGCCAGTACGATCTGGCGATGAACGAAAGTGGCCTCGAATACACCCAGCGTGGCCCCGTCGCGGTCATCACGATCGATGACGCTCCGTACAACCGGATGTCATTAGCCTTCATGGACTCACTCGAATCGGTCGTCGCAACCATCTCAGCCGACGGTGCCATTCGTGCTGTCGTCATCACCGCTGCTGGTGATCAGAACTTCTCAGTGGGCATGAATCTCAAGGAACTCATCAGCTCCCTGGGCGACTCCGGACGAGTCGATGCCATCCTCGACCAGCGCCTGCGGGTGCTTGCGGCGATTGAGAATATGGATAAGCCCTGGATCGCGACGCTCTTCGGTCACTGTTTGGGCGGCGGACTCGAGCTGCCACTCGCCTGCCACTTCCGGCTGGCCGCCCAGGAAGGTGCGCGCATCGGTCTGCCGGAAATGCACTTGGGCTCGGTGCCGGCGTGGGGCGGGAGTGCGCGGTTGGCGCGGCGTATCGGCCGCGATCGTGCGGTGGATCTCATCCTTCGCGCCAAGACACTGTCCGGCCCCGAGGCCCTGACGCTCGGCCTGGTGACCGAGGTCTGGCCCAATGCTGAACTTAAGCAACGCGCAATTGACCTCGCTCAGGAGTTGGCCGACATGCCGCGGATCGCCGTGGCGTCAATATTGCGTTGCCTGGTGACCGGTGATGAAAAGACTTTGGCTGAATCACTGCGCGACGAACGCGCAGCCTTTCACGCCACTCTCGGCAGCCCCGATATGGTCGAGGGCATGACGGCGTTTACGCAGAAGCGCACACCGGTTTTCAACAAAGACTGATATCAGTGAATGGGTTTTCGGTGATGCCGGCACTATTCAGTTAGCTGTGTATAAAGAAACACCCCCCGGTTTTTCGGGGGGTGTTCCTTAATGGGTGTTCGG
>NZ_JAEMSG010000156.1:0-950 GCF_016462945.1 Mycolicibacterium sp.
CGCGGCGGGCTGCACCATGATCGTCAAGCCGGCGCAGGAGACGCCGCTGACCATGCTGCTGTTGGCCAAGCTGATGGCCGAGGCCGGTCTGCCCCCCGGCGTGCTCTCGGTGCTGGCGACCAACAAGCCCCGCGAGGTCACCACCGCGCTGATCGACGACGGCCGGTTGCGCAAGCTCACCTTCACCGGCTCAACGGGCGTCGGCAAGGCACTGGTCAAGCAGTCGGCGGACAAGCTCCTGCGCACGTCGATGGAGCTCGGTGGCAACGCGCCGTTTGTCGTGTTCGACGATGCCGACGTCGACGCCGCCGTCGACGGCGCGATGCTGGCCAAGATGCGCAACGGTGGCGAGGCCTGCACAGCGGCGAATCGTCTCTACGTGGCCAACCCGCTGATCGATGAGTTCACCGACAAGTTCGTCAAGCGCATGGGTGAGCTCAACATCGGTAATGGCCTGGACCCGTCGGCCAAGCTGGGTCCGCTGATCAACCCCAACCAGCTCGAGACGGTGCAGGAACTGGTCGACGATGCGGTAGCCAAAGGCGCGAAGGTGGCCGTGGGCGGCCAGGCGCCGGGCGGGCCGGGCAACTTCTACCCGGCGACCGTGCTCGTGGACGTGCCCGCCAGCGCCCGGATCCTCAAAGAGGAGGTGTTCGGCCCGGTTGCTCCGATCGTCGGGTTCGACACCGAGGAGCAGGGCATCGCTGCGGCCAATGACACCGAATACGGGCTGGCGGCATATATCTGGACCCAGTCACTGGACCGGGCACTGCGGGTGGCAGAGGCCCTCGAGGCCGGCATGGTCGGCGTGAACCGAGGGGTGATCTCGGATCCGGCCGCGCCGTTCGGGGGTGTCAAAGAGTCCGGCTTCGGCCGCGAGGGCGGCTGCGAGGGCATCGAGGAGTACCTCGATATCAAGTACATCGCGCTGACGAAGTAGGTCCCGGCCG
>NZ_JAEMSG010000156.1:1050-4991 GCF_016462945.1 Mycolicibacterium sp.
GCGTCAGTGCCCGAGCCGGCGGGGTCTGATGGCCGGCGTCAGTGCCCGAGCCGGCGGGGTCTGATGGCCGGCGTCAGTGCCCGAGCCGGCCGCGGCCCATGCGCAGCAGCAGCATCGCCAGGTCCTTGCCGTCGACGCCGAGCTCGCTGTAGCGCTCGATGACCTTCATCTCGCGGCTGTGCACCAAGCGTGTGCCGCCGGAGGCCATCCGGACCTTGCCGATTACCTGGGAGACCTCGGTTCGCCGCTTGACGGACGCCAGGATCTCGGCGTCGAGGCGGTCGATCTCGGTGCGTAGTGCATCGATATCGGGTTCGGCGTCGACAGTCATCTCGTTCTCCTCGTGTGGGGGTTGTGTTGTCATCCGTCCGGGCCTCACACAAGAAACGAGCCCCGGATCCGAATGCGGACCGCGGGGCTCTCGGGTCGAGCAGCTACACCACCGCGGGTACCGCAAACCGGTACCCGCTAAAAAATCGACGTAGCTGCCATGCGTCCAGCACGAACCTGAGTGTGCCACTCCGACGGCCGCGTGTGCAAAAAAATCGTCTCGATACGGCGGTAGGTTGGTCCTGACATGAGTGTTGACACGACGGACGGCTCGACTGGTGCGCAGGCCGCCGAACTCCTTGAGGGTCTGAACCCGGAGCAGCGCCGCGCCGTGTTGCACGAGGGTTCCCCGCTGCTGATCGTGGCCGGTGCCGGCTCGGGTAAGACGGCTGTGCTGACCCGCCGCATCGCCTACCTCCTGGGCAGCCGCGACGTCGGCCCGGGTCAGATTCTGGCCATCACGTTCACCAACAAGGCCGCCGCCGAGATGCGCGAGCGGGTGGCCCAACTCATCGGCCCGCGAGCCCGCACCATGTGGGTGTCGACGTTCCACTCCACCTGTGTACGAATCCTCCGCAATCAGGCCTCTCTGTTACCCGGGCGCAACTCCAACTTCTCGATCTACGACGCCGACGACTCCCGTCGGCTGCTGCTGATGATCGGCCGAGATATGGGCATCGATGTGAAGCGGTACTCGCCGCGGTTGCTGTCCAACTCGATCTCCAACCTCAAGAACGAATTGATCACCCCCGAGCAGGCGGCGGCCGCGCGGGCGTCCGATTGTGACGACCTCGCCCGCATCGTGGCCGAGGTTTACGGGGAGTATCAGCGTCGCTTACGAACCGCGAACGCGTTTGATTTCGATGACCTCATCGGCGAGACCGTCGCGGTGCTGCAGAACCACCCGCAGATAGCGCAGTACTACCGACGACGGTTCCGTCACATCCTCGTCGACGAATACCAGGACACCAACCACGCCCAATACGTCCTGGTACGTGAGCTCGCGGGAGATGGAGTGGAGGGCGCCGATCAGGTGCCGCCTGCCGAACTGTGCGTGGTCGGCGACGCCGACCAATCCATCTATGCGTTCCGCGGCGCGACCATCCGCAATATTGAGGACTTCGAACGCGATTTCCCCAGCGCCACAACAATCCTGCTTGAGCAGAACTACCGCTCCACTCAGAACATCCTGTCGGCGGCCAACGCTGTGATCGCCCGCAACACCGGTCGGCGCGATAAGAGGCTGTGGACTGATGCCGGTGATGGAGAACTGATCGTCGGCTATGTGGCCGACAACGAACACGACGAGGCCAGGTTTGTCGCCGGGGAGATCGACTCGCTCGCCGACCGAGGTGATATCACCTACAACGACGTCGCGGTCTTCTACCGGACCAACAACTCGTCCCGGGCGGTTGAGGAGGTGTTCATTCGTGCCGGTATTCCGTACAAGGTGGTCGGCGGCGTTCGGTTTTACGAGCGTAAGGAGATTCGCGATATCGTCGCCTACCTACGAGTACTGGACAACCCGGGCGACGCGGTCAGCATGCGGCGCATCCTCAACACTCCGCGCCGCGGTATCGGTGATCGCGCCGAAGCGTGCGTTGCTGTTTACGCGGAGAGTGCCGGTGGCACCTTCGCCGATGCGCTGACTGCGGCGGCCGCAGGCAAGGTGCCGATGCTCAATAGCCGATCGGAGAAGGCTATTGCAGCTTTCGTCGATCTGCTCGACGGTCTGCGCGAGCGCCTCGGTGACGAACTCGGCGACCTCGTCGAGGCTGTACTCGATCGCACCGGCTATCGCGGCGAGTTGGAGTCGTCACATAATCCGCAGGATCTGGCAAGACTGGACAACCTGAACGAATTAGTCAGCGTCGCACATGAATTCAGTATCGATCGGGCCAATGCCGAAGCGATGGAAACCGAGCTCGATGGCCCCGAAGACTCCCGCGACGAGGATGTTACGCAGACCGGCGTACTGGCCGAGTTCCTGGAGCGGGTGTCGCTGGTCGCCGACTCCGATGAACTGCCTGAGCATGACTCCGGTGTGGTCACCCTGATGACACTGCATACCGCCAAGGGCTTGGAGTTCCCGGTCGTCTTCGTCACCGGCTGGGAGGACGGCATGTTCCCGCATATGCGGGCACTCGGCGACCCGGTCGAACTCAGCGAGGAGCGCCGACTCGCCTACGTCGGTATCACCAGGGCCCGCCAGCGGCTCTACCTCAGCCGGGCCAAGGTGCGATCGTCATGGGGCCAGCCGATGCTCAATCCGGAGTCGCGCTTCCTGGGCGAGATTCCCCAAGACCTCATCGACTGGCGTCGCACCGAGGAGTCCTCAGCGCAATCGGTCAGCTACCCGGTCGCCGGCCGGTTCGGCCCGCCGCGTCCGGCACCGGGCAGCGCAGCGGGTAAGCGGCCGTTGCTGGTGCTTGCGCCGGGAGACCGGGTCAATCACGACAAGTACGGATTGGGTCGGGTCGAAGAGGTTTCAGGCGTGGGGGAGTCGGCGATGTCGCTGATCGACTTCGGCAGCGCGGGCCGGGTCAAACTCATGCATAACCATGCCCCGCTGCAGAAGCTCTAGTTGCGCTCGGCCCAGTCGGGCTCAAGAACCTAACCGGTGTACGGGCCGAAGCTCACGCCCCGGGCGGCGAGCCATGACACCGGGTCAGAGGGGTTGGTGCCGCCGAGCAGTACCGAGAAATGAAGATGGGGACCGGTGGAGTTGCCACGGTTGCCGATGGTGGCGATCTGGTCGCCGGCGAACACTCGCTGCCCGACCTGAACAGTCCAGCTGCTGACGTGGCCGTAGCGCGTCACAGTGCCGTCGTAGTGCCGGATCAGGACCCATGCGCCATAGCCGGAATTGGTGGGTCCGGCCTCCTTGATGATGCCGTCGGAGGCCGCGTAGATCGGCGTACCGATCGGGCCGGCCAGGTCGATTCCATCGTGCAGCGCACCCCAGCGGTAACCGAAACCGGAAGTGAAGAGGCCACGGGTCGGCAGGATGAACAACGGGCGCTGCAGTCGGGCCTCGCGGTCAGCTCGTTCTGCGGCGTAGGCCACGGCCTTGGCGAGCTCCTCGGCATGCACCGCTGCACTGGCGGCCGGCTTGACCGGGATCAGTTCCACACCGCGCAACCCGGTCGCAAGCGCGGAGTCCATCGGGGCCTTCTCTACGGCCAGCACCGTACGGGTGGTGGTGTCCGGCGCGTGGGGGTTGACCATTGTGTAGGCGGCTGCGGCAGCGGCGCCCGCGGCCATCGCGGCAATGAGCACGCGGCCCTTGGCGGCACTGGTCGGCTGGCGGCGATGCTGTGGAGTGCGGGGCAGAACGTCGGTGTCCTCGGTGTTGGAGAACATCGGCCGCTCGGCGCGGCGCTGAGCCGCATCAAGCCTGGCTGCGTCACGCTTGTCGTCCTTATCTGGCGAGCCCACGACCTCGAACGTCGCGGAATCTTCAGATGGAGCAGACTCAAGCTGTGTCAAAACGGAATCCTCTTGTCGTGACCAAAGCGTTATCAAGACTGCAGAACGGTAACCAAAATGAGACCTAAGTGGCAACCTAACCCCGGATAACGTCCAAAATTGTGACTTGAATCACCCCGCCC
>NZ_JAEMSG010000222.1 GCF_016462945.1 Mycolicibacterium sp.
CCCGGGTGGGTCGCGAGTTCTGGATCATCGAATCCAGCATCTGGGTGGCCACGATGACCGGCTTGGCGTTCTCGCGGGCGATTTGGATGGCCCGTTTCTGCACCAGGGGAACCATCTCAAGCGGAAGTTCCACCCCCAGGTCACCGCGGGCGACCATTACCGCGTCAAAAGCCAGGACGATGGCTTCGAGGTTCTCGACCGCCTCGGGCTTCTCGAGTTTGGCGATCACCGGAACGCGGCGACCGACACGGTCCATCACAGCGTGAACCAGTTCAATATCGGCAGGCGAGCGAACGAACGACAGCGCGATCAGGTCCACGCCGAGTTTCAGCGCGAACTCGAGATCGCCAATGTCCTTCTCGGACAGCGCCGGAACGGAGACGGCCATGCCCGGCACAGACAAACCTTTGTTATTGCTGACGGGTCCGCCCTCGGTGACCGTGCACACCACATCATCTCCGTCGATGTATTCGACGACGATGGCCACCTTGCCGTCATCGATGAGCAACCGGTCACCGGGCTTGGCATCCTGGGCCAAATTCTTGTACGTGGTGGAGACCCGGCTGTGGGTGCCCTCGCACTCATCCACGGTGATGCGGACCGTCTCACCATTGGCCCAGACGGCCTCACCCGAGGCGAACCGGCCAAGGCGGATCTTCGGCCCCTGCAAATCGGCAAGGATGCCGACGGCGCGTCCGGTGGCCTCGGAGGCTTTGCGCACCCGCTGATAGGACGCCTCGTGATCGGCGTGATCGCCGTGGCTGAAGTTGAGGCGGGCGACGTCCATTCCGGCCTCCACCAAGGCCCGCACCATGTCGTCAGTGCCGGTGACCGGACCGAGAGTGCAGACCATCTTGCCGCGCCGCGTCACGAGGCCGAGCATAGCCGCGTCGGGTTACGCCCAGGATGCCTAGGGGCTGAACACCGTTGGAACGAGCGGAAACCCGGGCAGATTCCGAAGCACGGTCCATGCGAATCCGGCGATCGCGATGACGGCGATGATGGTCGGATTGACTGCCGGCTGTCCGCGCCTGATGCGCCACGCCGACCAGATGGCCAGCAGTGGAAGTCCGATCAACAGGAAGACGTTATCGACAGCGGCTGCCGCCACGTCCCCGTGCAGGAGATCGTGCGTCATCCGCAAACCTCCGCAGGCCGGACAGTTCCACCCGGTCAGAATTTTGAACGGACAAACCGGGAACAACGCGCCGGGCCGGTGGGGGTCGACCATTCCGATATAAGCCAGGGCGCCGACGGTCAGCGCACCAGACCCAAAACCCGCGTACAGCCGGGTTCGGGTGCCGCTAGACGGCATCACGAAGGGGGCGACCGGCAGGATCGCGCACCTTGTCGGTAAGGATCAGAACGGCGTCGACGATTCCCCAGACCACCGGCACGATGAAGCCGATCCCGCAGGTGACGAGACCGAGCACCAATCCGCCGACCAACTGGGTGGTACCCAGCGTGGTGTAACCCAGGTAGAGGCGGCCGACCCCGAGGACTCCGACCAGGCCCAGCAGTTGCAGCAGACCGGCGACCACCTTCGACTTATCC
>NZ_JAEMSG010000062.1 GCF_016462945.1 Mycolicibacterium sp.
GCGATGAGCGCTTGCGCGAAGAGCAGAAGGCAGCGATGAGCGCTTGCGCGAAGAGGAGACGGCGGCGATGAGGCATCTGCTGTCCGCCAGCGATCTGACTCGCGAGGACGCCACGGCAATCCTGGACAACGCCGACCGGTTCCGCCAGGCCCTGGTTGGCCGCGAGGTCAAGAAACTGCCCACCCTGCGCGGTCGGACGATCATCACCATGTTCTACGAGAACTCCACCCGCACCCGGGTGTCGTTCGAGGTAGCCGGCAAGTGGATGAGCGCCGACGTGATCAATGTCAGCGCCTCGGGATCCTCGGCTGCCAAGGGTGAATCACTGCGCGACACCGCACTCACGTTGCGGGCGGCGGGCGCCGACGCCCTGATTATCCGGCATCCGGCCTCCGGGGCTGCGCAGCAGTTGGCGGAGTGGACGCTCGATGCTGAGGGGGACGGCCCGTCAGTGATCAATGCCGGCGACGGCACCCACGAGCATCCGACCCAGGCACTACTCGATGCCCTGACGATCCGGCAGCGGCTCGGCGGTATCGAGGGTCGCCGGGTGGTGATCGTCGGCGACATCACGCACAGCCGGGTCGCGCGCTCCAATGTCGCACTGCTGCACACCATGGGCGCCGAGGTGGTGCTGGTGGCGCCGCCCACCCTGTTGCCGGTCGGGGTTGCGCAGTGGGGCGGTGTGACGGTCTCGCACGACCTGGACGCCGAACTGCCTGCTGCCGACGCAGTGCTGATGCTGCGAGTGCAGGCGGAGCGGATGAATGGCGGATTCTTTCCCTCGTCGCGGGAGTACTCGGCTCTCTATGGTCTCTCCGAACAGCGCCAGAGCGTTCTTGCCGACCATGCCGTGGTGCTGCACCCGGGTCCGATGCTGCGGGGGATGGAGATCGCATTCTCGGTTGCCGATTCACCTCAGTCCGCTGTGCTGCAACAGGTTTCCAATGGTGTGCATATCCGAATGGCGGTGCTGTTCCATCTGCTGGTGGGTACGGACGAGGCGGTGACCGTATGAGCACCTCGACAGCGGGTCCGGTTTTGATCAGGGGTGTACGGCTTTACGGCGAGGGCGATCCGGTGGATGTTCTCGTCGCGGACGGACAGATCGCTGATATCGGCGCCACACTGACCGCCCCTGATGGGGCTGAGGTAATCGACGCGGTCGGTCAGGTGCTCCTCCCGGGCTTGGTCGACTTGCATACCCATCTCCGCGAACCCGGCCGCGAGTATGCCGAGGACATCGAAACCGGCTCGGCGGCGGCGGCTCTCGGCGGTTACACCGCGGTATTCGCGATGGCGAACACCGATCCGGTCGCCGACAGCACCGTGGTCACCGACCATGTCTGGCAGCGGGGCCAGCAGGTCGGTCTGGTCGACGTGCATCCGGTCGGTGCCGTGACGGTGGGCCTGGAGGGTCGCCAGCTCACCGAGATGGGACTGATGGCTGCCGGCCTCGCACAGGTGCGACTGTTCTCCGACGACGGCCTTTGTGTGCACGACCCGTTGGTGATGCGACGGGCCCTGGAGTACGCGGCCGGTCTGGGAGTGCTCATCGCCCAGCACGCAGAGGAACCCCGGCTCACCGTGGACGCCGTCGCGCACGAGGGGCCCGCCGCCGCCCGGCTGGGACTGGCCGGCTGGCCCCGGGTGGCCGAGGAGTCGATCGTGGCTCGTGACGCACTGCTGGCCCGCGACGCCGGCGCCCGCGTCCATATCTGTCACGCGTCGACCGCCGGCACGGTCGAGATTCTGAAATGGGCTAAGCAGCAGGGGATTTCAATCACCGCCGAGGTGACACCGCATCACCTCATGCTCGATGACAGCAGGTTGGCCAGCTATGACGGGCGCAACCGGGTCAACCCACCGCTGCGCGAAGAATCTGATGTTCAGGCGCTTCGCCGGGCACTGGCGGACGGTGTGATCGACTGTGTGGCCACCGACCACGCTCCGCATGCCGAGCATGAGAAGCACTGCGAATTCTCCGTCGCACGCCCGGGCATGCTCGGATTACAGACCGCACTGTCCGTGGTGGTGTCAACGATGGTCGGGCCTGGTCTGCTGGACTGGCGGGGTGTGGCGAGGGTGATGAGCGAGAACCCGGCCCGCATCGTCGGCCTCGAGGATCAAGGCCGGCCGCTCGAGGTCGGTGAGCCCGCCAATCTCACGGTGGTCGACCCCGATGCCACCTGGATCGTGAGTGGTGCGGCGCTGGCCAGCCGCTCGGCCAATACGCCCTACGAAGCGATGACTCTGCCGGCCGCGGTCACCGCGACCCTGTTGCGCGGCAGAATCACCGCCCGCGACGGCACCGTGTACCCGGCATGAATACCGTCACGGCCGCCACGACCTATGCCTTCGGATGCGCCGTCGTGATCGGGATCGGGGTAGTGATTCGGTCGATGCTGCGTGGCTGGAAGCGGCGGGCAGAACGGCAGGCCGACCTGATCGGCGAGCTGCCCGCGATGCCCGATCTGTTCGGCTCTGCGGTCATCGGACCCACCCGTGGGCTGTACGTCGGAAGCACGCTGGCGCCCAACTGGCTGGAGCGGGTGGCTGTCGGCGATCTCGGCTACCGTTCGAAGGCGGTGCTGAACCGGTACCCGGAGGGGATCCTGCTGGAGCGGTCCGGGGCTAGCCCGGTCTGGATTTCGCAGGAATCGCTTATCGGTGTGCGCACCGAACAGGGTCTGGCCGGCAAGGTGCTGCCGGGCGGACGGACCGAGACATCCGGGGGCCTGCTGGTGCTGCGCTGGCGGCTGCCGTCGGGCACCGAGATCGACAGCGGCTTTCGCGGCGATGACCGTGCCGACTATGCCCGGTGGACCTCGCAGGAGAAACAGACAGGAGCAGCGTGACTGACAACAAGGCCGTCCTGGTACTGGAGGACGGACGCGTCTGTACCGGCACCGTGTTCGGTGCGACCGGTCAGACACTCGGCGAGGCGGTGTTCTCCACCGGCATGTCCGGCTACCAGGAGACCCTGACCGATCCGAGCTATCACCGCCAGATCGTGGTCGCCACCGCACCGCAGATCGGCAACACCGGTTGGAACCCCGAGGACGGTGAGAGCCGGGACGACAAGATCTGGGTGGCCGGCTACGTGGTGCGCGATCCCTCGCCGCGGGTGTCCAACTGGCGGGCCACCGGCTCGCTCGATGACGAATTGATCCGGCAGGGCATCGTCGGGATCGCCGGCGTGGACACCCGAGCGGTGGTGCGTCATCTGCGGACCCGAGGTTCCATGCGGGCCGGCGTATTCTCCGGGCCGGCACTGGCCGACGAGACCGAGCTGCTGCGTCGGGTCTGCGACCAGCCCGCCATGCTCGGTGCTGATCTTTGCGGCGAAGTCAGTACACACCAGAGCTATATCGTCGAAGCATTAGGGCCGCAACGGTTCACCGTCGCCGCACTTGACCTCGGAATCAAGACCAACACGCCGCGCAACTTCGCCCTCCGGGGGATCCGAACCCATGTGTTGCCCTCGTCGGCAACCTTCGAGCAGATCGCCGACCTCGCACCCGACGGTGTATTCCTGTCCAACGGGCCCGGTGACCCCGCCACCGCCGACCGGGTCGTCGGCGTCACCCGCGAGATCCTCGGCGCCGGAATCCCGCTATTCGGTATCTGTTTCGGTAATCAGATCCTCGGCCGGGCCCTGGGGCGTGCCACCTACAAGATGGTGTTCGGCCACCGCGGTATCAATGTGCCGGTGATCGACCACGCCACCGGTCGGGTGGCGGTCACCGCGCAGAACCACGGCTTCGCACTCGAGGGCGAGGCGGGCGAGGTGTTCGACACCGACTTCGGCCCGGCGGTGGTCAGCCACACCTGCGCCAACGACGGAGTGGTGGAGGGCGTCAAACTCGTCGACGGGCGTGCCTTCTCAGTCCAGTACCACCCCGAGGCCGCCGCGGGCCCGCATGATGCCAACTACCTCTTCGACCAGTTCGTCGAACTGATGAACAGGGGAGACCGCTAGATGCCACGCAGAACCGACCTGAACCACGTCCTGGTCATCGGATCCGGCCCGATCGTCATCGGGCAGGCCTGCGAGTTCGACTACTCCGGCACCCAGGCCTGCCGCGTGCTGCGCTCCGAGAGTTTGATGGTGACCCTGGTCAACTCCAATCCGGCCACGATCATGACCGACCCGGAGTACGCCGACCACACCTACATCGAGCCCATCACGGCTGAGTTCGTCGAGAAGGTGATCGCTCAGCAGGCTGCCCACGGCAACCCGATCGACGCACTGCTGGCCACCCTCGGCGGTCAGACCGCCCTGAACACCGCGGTGGCGCTGTACGAGAACGGAGCACTGGAACGTCACGGCGTGGAGCTGATCGGAGCGGACTTCGAGGCAATTCAGCGCGGCGAGGACCGGCAGAAGTTCAAGGATATCGTCGCCAAGGTCGGTGGCGAATCCGCCCGCAGCGCGGTGTGTTACTCCATGGCCGAAGTTCGTGAAACCGTCGCCGAGCTCGGACTCCCGGTCGTGGTGCGACCTTCCTTCACCATGGGTGGTCTCGGATCCGGAATGGCGCAGTCACTTGAGGACGTCGAGCGCATGGCCGGGGAAGGGCTCGTGGCATCACCCTCGGCGAACGTGCTGATCGAGGAATCGATTTACGGGTGGAAGGAATACGAACTCGAGCTGATGCGCGATCGTAACGACAACGTCGTCGTGGTCTGCTCGATCGAGAACCTCGACCCGATGGGTGTGCACACCGGCGACTCGGTGACGGTCGCCCCGGCGATGACCCTGACCGACCGCGAGTACCAGACGATGCGCGATCTGGGCATCGCAATCCTGCGGGAGGTTGGGGTGGACACCGGCGGCTGCAACATCCAGTTCGCCGTCGACCCGAAAGACGGCCGGCTCATCGTCATCGAGATGAACCCGCGTGTCTCGCGCTCGAGCGCGCTGGCATCGAAGGCCACCGGCTTCCCGATCGCCAAGATCGCCGCCAAGCTGGCCATCGGCTACACCCTCGACGAGATCCTCAACGACATCACCAGGGAGACCCCGGCCTGTTTCGAGCCGACCCTGGACTACGTGGTGGTCAAAGCGCCTCGGTTCGCCTTCGAGAAGTTCCCGGGTGCAGACCCCACGTTGACCACCACGATGAAGTCGGTGGGCGAGGCGATGTCGTTGGGCCGCAACTTCATCGAGGCGCTCGGCAAGGTGATGCGCTCCCTGGAGACCACCCGCGCCGGCTTCTGGACCGCACCTGATGAAGATGGCTGGGTCGAGGATGTTCTCACCCGGTTGCGCACTCCCACCGAGGGCCGACTCTACGACATCGAACTCGCGCTGCGGATGGGCGCCAGCGTTGAGCAGGTCGCCGAGGCATCTGCGGTGGATCCCTGGTTCGTCGAACAGATCAACGCCCTGGTGATGCTGCGGGCCGAACTGCTGGAGGCGCCTGTCCTCGACGGCGATCTGTTGCGGCGCGCCAAGCACAACGGACTTTCTGATCGCCAGATCGCGGCGTTGCGTCCGGAATTGGCCGGCGAGACCGGTGTGCGGTCGCTGCGTCAGCGCCTCGGCATCCATCCGGTGTTTAAGACTGTCGATACCTGCGCGGCGGAGTTCGAGGCAAAAACCCCCTATTACTATTCCAGCTACGAGCTCGACCCGGCGGCGGAAACGGAGGTGGCACCCCAGATCGAGAAGCCCAAGGTGCTCATCCTGGGTTCCGGTCCGAACCGGATCGGGCAGGGGATCGAATTCGACTACAGCTGTGTGCACGCCGCCACCACGCTGAGCGATGTCGGCTACGAGACCATCATGATCAACTGCAACCCCGAAACCGTCTCGACCGACTATGACACCGCTGATCGGCTGTACTTCGAGCCGCTGACTTTCGAAGACGTCCTTGAGGTGTTCGGTGCCGAATCCCGTTCCGGTGCAGGCGGTCCCGGCGTGGTGGGGGTGATCGTCCAACTCGGCGGACAGACGCCACTGGGACTTGCCCAGCGACTGGCCGACGCCGGCGTGCCGATCGTCGGCACCCGGCCAGAGGCCATCGACCTGGCCGAGGATCGCGGCCGTTTCGGTCAGGTGCTGATGAATGCCGGCCTGCCCGCACCGAAATTCGGCACCGCGACCAGTTTTGAGGAGGCGCGCGAGATCGCCGCCCGGATCGGCTATCCGGTGTTAGTGCGGCCGTCCTATGTGCTGGGCGGGCGGGGGATGGAGATCGTCTACGACGAGGAGACCCTGCACGGCTACATCACCCGCGCCACCCAACTCTCACCTGATCATCCCGTTCTTGTCGACCGGTTCCTCGAGGACGCGATCGAGATCGACGTCGACGCGCTGTGCGACGGCACCGAGGTGTACATCGGCGGGATCATGGAGCACATCGAGGAGGCCGGCATCCACTCCGGCGACTCGGCCTGTGCGCTTCCGCCGGTCACGCTGGGGCGCAGCGATATTGAGGCAGTGCGCCGTGCCACCGAAGCTATTGCCCACGGGGTCGGCGTGGTCGGACTGCTCAACGTCCAGTACGCGCTCAAGGATGACGTTCTCTATGTGCTGGAGGCCAACCCCAGAGCCAGCCGGACGGTGCCGTTCGTCTCCAAGGCGACTGCGGTACCGCTTGCGAAGGCCTGCGCACGAATCATGTTGGGCGCCAGTATCGCCCAGCTCCGCGACGAGGGTCTGCTGGTGCGAACCGGAGACGGTTCCTACCCGAACCCCAACGCCCCGATCGCGGTCAAGGAAGCGGTGCTGCCGTTCCGCCGGTTCCGCCGGGTCGACGGTTCGGGGGTGGACTCGCTGCTCGGGCCGGAGATGAAGTCCACCGGCGAGGTGATGGGCATTGACCGCGACTTCGGTAGTGCATTCGCCAAGAGCCAGACGGCGGCCTACGGGTCGCTGCCGACCGACGGCACGGTGTTCGTGTCGGTGGCCAACCGGGACAAGCGTTCGATGGTCTTCCCGGTCAAGCGGCTTGCCGATCTCGGGTTCCGGGTGCTTGCCACCGAGGGCACCGCGGAGATGTTGCGCCGCAATGGGATTCCTTGTGACGTGGTGAGAAAGCACTTCGAGACCCCGGGTGAGGGCCGACCTACGATGACGGCGATCGACGCGATCAACGCCGGCGAGGTCGGCATGGTGATCAACACCCCTTACGGCAATTCCGGACCACGGATCGACGGCTATGAGATCCGTTCGGCCGCTGTGTCGATGAACATTCCGTGTATCACTACGGTGCAGGGTGCCTCGGCTGCGGTGCAGGGTATCGAGGCCGCCATCCGCGGCGATATCGGCGTGCGCTCATTGCAGGAACTCCACGCATCCTTCGGCAAGGGCTGAGCCGGTGGCGGGTTTCGGTGTACGCCTGGCGGACGCGATCGCGGCCCGTGGACCGCTATGTGTGGGCATCGACCCGCATCCGGAACTGATGCGGGCCTGGGACCTGCCGGTGAGCGCAGACGGCTTGGCCCGGTTCTGCGATATCTGCGTACAGGCATACGCGGGCTTCGCCGTCGTCAAACCGCAGGTCGCATTCTTCGAGGCTTACGGATCAGCAGGCTTCGCGGTGCTGGAACGCACTATCGCCGGGTTGCAGTCGGCCGGTGTACTGGTACTCGCCGACGCCAAACGCGGCGATATCGGATCGACCATGGCGGCCTACGCCCAAGCCTGGGTGGGTGCGGGCCCGTTGGCGGCCGATGCGGTGACCGCATCGCCCTACCTCGGCTTCGGGTCCCTGGCACCGCTGCTGGAGGTCGCCGCCGAGCACGACCGTGGGGTATTCGTCCTGGCTGCCACATCGAACCCGGAGGGTGCCGGAATCCAGCGCGCCGTCGTCGACGGCCGCACGGTCGCCCAGTCGGTGGTCGATGCCGCGGGAGCGGCCAATCGTGCTGCCGCACAGGCGTTCGGCTCCGTGGGTGTCGTCATCGGAGCCACGCTGGACCAGGTGCCCGACGTGAGGGCACTCGACGGTCCGGTTCTGGTGCCCGGCGTCGGTGCCCAGGGTGGCCGCCCAGAGGCGCTGGCCGGACTGGGCGGCGCGCGCTCGGGCCAGCTGCTGCCGGCGGTATCTCGCGAGATTCTGCGGGCCGGGCCTGATCCGGCTGCCATTTGCGGCGCGGGTGAACGGCTCCGCGACGCGGTCGCCTATCTGGCCTGAGGTCCGGATTGCGCCCGACGCGACGCCCACGACACGCGCGACACGCCGTGAGGTGCACAAACCGGGTGAAATTCATTCGGGCGACCGGACCGGAGCCGATGCGTGGCGCTGCCCGGGCCCGGGCCGGGGAGCTAAAAACCCTGCTAGATGCCAATATCCGCAGCGAATAACGGGTGTTTTGGGGGTGACCGAGTCGGGTGTTCATGATTCGCCCAGGGCGTGATCCTGGGGTCGATTGGTGCTGCGTGTGCTGCGGGTTTGCGTTTCTGACGAGTGGGGCGGGTTAGATTTCGTCCGAGAGCCTGGGTACGGTCGGCGGCGCTGGCCAAAGAACCTGGCCCAGGCAAAACAATGATTGTGATGAGACGGAGGAACCCGTGGCCCTTCCCCAGTTGACCCCGGAGCAGCGCGCCGCCGCGCTGGAAAAGGCCGCTGCCGCACGTCGTATCCGAGCTGAGCTCAAGGAACGACTCAAGCGCGGTGGCACCAACCTGCAGCAGGTGCTCAAGGATGCCGAGACCAATGAGGTGCTCGGCAAGATGAAGGTTTCCGCTCTGCTGGAGGCCCTGCCCAAGGTGGGCAAGGTCAAGGCGCAGGAGATCATGACCGAACTGGAGATCGCCCCGACGCGCCGTCTGCGCGGCCTCGGCGATCGTCAGCGCAAGGCCCTGCTGGCGAAGTTCGACTTCTCCTAAGCAGGCCGATGGATGCCGGCGGTGGGCCGGGCGGTCAGACAGTGGCGCGAGGTCGCGTCCTGGTGCTGTCCGGCCCCTCCGCGGTCGGTAAGTCGACGGTCGTGCGGCGCCTGCGTGAGCAGATTCCGGACCTGCACTTCAGTGTCTCGGCGACCACTCGGGCACCACGCCCGGGCGAAGTCGACGGTATCGACTATCACTTCGTCTCAGCTGAGCGCTTCCAGCGGTTCATCGATGACGGTGAGCTGCTGGAGTGGGCTGAAATCCACGGTGGTCTGCACCGCTCCGGGACCCTGACGGAACCTGTGGTTCGTGCGGCCGCCACCGGCCACCCGGTGCTGATCGAGGTGGATCTGGCCGGCGCGAGGGCGGTCAAGAGGGCCGTGCCCGACGCCATCACCGTCTTTCTGGCGCCGCCCAGCCGGGCTGCCCTACAGCAGCGGATCACCGATCGCGGCACCGAAACGGCTGAGGTGATGGCCCGTCGGCTTGCCACCGCTGAGGCCGAACTTGCCGCCCAGGGCGAGTTCGACGTGGTCGTGGTGAACAGCCAATTGGATACAGCCTGCTCTGAATTGGTAACCTTGCTGGTGGGAAACGCGTCGCAGTCGGCGTGAGTGGTCACCGGCCACCGGCTCGAACCTTCAATCCACCAGGGGAACGTCCCTGCTATCCGCCAGGAGAACGCTAAGTGACAACCAATTCGGATCACTACGATCCGGCCCCCGGTGCCGCCACCGCCTACGACACCCCGCTGGGTATCACCAACCCGCCTATCGATGAATTGCTCGACCGGGTGTCGAGCAAGTACGCACTGGTGATTTACGCGGCCAAGCGTGCCCGCCAGATCAATGACTATTACAACCAACTGGGCGACGGTATCCTCGAGTACGTCGGCCCACTGGTCGAGCCTGGTCTGCAGGAAAAGCCGCTGTCGATCGCTCTGCGTGAGATTCACGGCGACCTTCTCGAACACACCGAAGGCGAGTAACCGCGGCGAACGCGGGTGTGTCCATGAGCCCCAAGCGGATCATCGTCGGCGTCGCCGGTGGCATCGCGGCCTACAAGGCATGTTCGGTGGTACGTCAACTCAGTGAGGCCGGCCACGAGGTCCGAGTGGTTCCCACTGAGTCCGCCCTGCGGTTCGTCGGTGCGGCTACTTTCGAAGCGCTGTCCGGAAATCCGGTGCGCACCGGTGTTTTCGACGATGTCCCCGAGGTTCCGCATGTTCGCCTGGGACAGCAGGCGGACCTCGTCCTCGTCGCACCCGCCACCGCCGACCTGCTGGCGCGCGCCGTCGCCGGCTGCGCTGACGATCTGCTGACCGCCACCTTGCTGACCGCCCGGTGCCCGGTACTCTTCGCCCCGGCCATGCACACCGAGATGTGGCAGCACCCCGCGACGGTTGCCAACGTCGCGACCTTGCGTGAGCGGCACGCCGTCGTGCTGGAGCCGGCATTCGGACGGCTCACCGGTGCCGACACCGGTGCCGGCCGGCTGCCTGAGCCCGAGGAGATCACCACCTTCGCCGAGCTGTTGCTGGCCCGCTCGGATGCACTGCCTTACGACTTGAGTGGCACCAAGGTTCTGGTGACTGCAGGCGGAACCCGCGAGGCGCTGGATCCGGTTCGCTTCATCGGCAACCGGAGTTCCGGTAAGCAGGGCTACGCGGTGGCCCGGGTTGCGGTCCAACGCGGTGCCGACGTCACGCTGATCGCCGGTAACACCGCCGGACTGGCGGATCCGGCAGGCGTGCATGTCCTGCACGCCACATCGGCGGCCCAGATGCACGAGGCGGTGTCCAAACATGCCCCCGATGCGCACGTGCTCGTGATGGCTGCTGCGGTCGCCGACTACCGGCCGGTCCACGTTGCCGCGAGCAAGATTAAGAAGGCCGCCGACGCCGCGCCGACTGTCGAATTGGTGCGCAACGACGATGTGCTTGCCGCTGCGGTGCGGCAGCGCGATGACGGCCGGCTGCCCAATATGCGCGCCATTGTCGGGTTCGCCGCTGAGACCGGCGACGCCCAAGGCGACGTTCTGTTTCATGCCCGCGCGAAACTGAGCCGCAAGGCCTGCGACCTTCTAGTCGTCAACGCAGTCGGGGACGGGCGCGCATTCGAGGTCGACAGCAATGATGGCTGGCTCTTGGGCGCCGACGGCACCGAGTCGGCACTCGAGCATGGTTCGAAGACTCTGATGGCGAGCCGTATTGTGGACGCGATCGCCGCGTTGCTTCGCGGCAGTGGGGGATAGCCCCCCCGCGCCGCCGGTTCGGCTGGACCGTGCGGTAACAGGATTTGCAGAACCAAGCGCCGAAGGGGATTGACACTGTGAGCGATAACGGTCGGCTGTTCACCAGTGAGTCGGTAACCGAGGGACATCCCGACAAGATCTGCGACGCGATCAGCGACTCGGTGCTCGATGCTCTGCTCGAGCGGGACCCGCACTCGCGCGTTGCGGTGGAGACACTGGTGACCACCGGGCAGGTCCACGTCGTCGGCGAGGTGACCACGTCGGCCTACGTCGACATTCCGAAGATCGTGCGCGATCGTATTCTCGACATCGGCTATGACTCCTCAACCAAGGGCTTCGACGGCGCATCCTGCGGTGTGAACGTCGCCATCGGCGCACAGTCGCCCGATATCGCCCAAGGTGTGGACACTGCCCACGAGGCCCGCGTCGAGGGCGCCGTCGACCCATTGGACGCACAGGGCGCCGGCGATCAGGGATTGATGTTCGGCTACGCGATCCGCGACACCCCGGAACTGATGCCGCTACCCATCGCCCTGGCGCACCGGCTGGCCCGCAAGCTCACCGAGGTCCGCAAGAACGGCCTGCTGGACTACCTGCGGCCCGACGGCAAGACCCAGGTGACCATCCAGTACGCCGGCAGCACCCCAATCCGGCTCGACACCGTCGTGCTGTCCACCCAGCATGCCGAGGGCATCAACCTGGAAGCCAGGCTGGCCCCGGACATCCGGGACACGGTTGTCAGCGCCGTACTCGCCGAGTTGGGACACGAGACCCTGGACGTCTCGGACTATCGGCTGCTGGTCAATCCGACTGGAAAGTTCGTCCTGGGCGGCCCGATGGGGGATGCGGGACTGACCGGCCGCAAGATCATCGTCGACACCTACGGCGGCTGGGCTCGCCACGGCGGCGGCGCGTTCTCCGGCAAGGACCCGTCCAAGGTTGACCGTTCGGCCGCTTACGCGATGCGCTGGGTGGCCAAGAACGTGGTCGCGGCAGGACTGGCCGAGCGGGTCGAGGTCCAGGTGGCCTATGCGATCGGTAAGGCCGCGCCGGTCGGGCTGTTCGTCGAAACGTTCGGCTCGGAAACGGTAGACCCGGCCCGCATCGAGAAGGCCATCACCGCGGTCTTCGACCTGCGACCCGGTGCGATCGTTCGCGATCTCGACCTGCTCCGGCCGATCTACGCCCAGACCGCGGCCTACGGCCACTTCGGCCGCACCGATCTCGATCTGCCGTGGGAGCGCCTCGACAGAGTCGAGGATCTGAAGAACTCGGTCTGACTCAGGCGCTGAACCGGTAGTCCGAGAGCGGGAAGCGGCGGCTGCGCCAGTACGCCTGCACGGTGGTGTCGGGCCGCAGTGGGACGTCGCCGTGCTTGTCGAAGTAGTAGCTGTTGGCAAGCTTGCAGCTGTCCTGCCAGAAGATCTGGCGATGCCTCTTGCTCAGCATCTCGGCGAAGAAGCGGTCATTGGCCTCCGGTGTCACCTCGACGCGGTTGGCCCCGCGGCGGCGTGCCTGCGTCAGGCACCGCGCGATGTGGTGGCTTTGGGTTTCGATGAGGGCGAAATAGGAGGAGCCGACGTAACCGTAGGGGCCGAAGACGGTGAACATGTTCGGAAATCCCGGGACGCTCACACCTTCGTAGGCCTGCAGCCGATTGGTGTCCCAGTACTCCACCAGCGACAGCCCGCCCACGCCGGTCACGGGATAGGTGCCGCTGTCGATATCCATCACCTTGAATCCGGTAGCCAGGATGAGGACATCGGCGTCGTGCGCCTCGCCGTCCGCCGTCACGACCGCGGTGGCGGTGATGCGCTCGATCGGCTCGGTCACAAGCTCGACGTTGGACCGGTTGAAGGTCGACAGGTAGGTGTTGTGGAAGCCGGGTCGTTTACACCCCACGGCGTAGCGGGGGGTCAACTTGTCACGGACGACGGGATCGTGAACCTGCCTGCGTAAGTAGGCTTTTCCGCCCTCGTCCATCCGTTTGGCAAACGGGTTGAGGGTGAAGTAGTGCGCAGCGATCGGGAAGGTCAGCTCCACGTAGGCCTGACTGATCCAGCGGTGTAGGGACTTACCGCCGGGGATCCGCATCGCCCATCGTGCTGCCCGCGACAGCGGAACGTCGAACTTGGGGAAGCACCAGATCGGGGTGCGCTGGAACACGGTCAGCTTCTCGACCGTGGATGCGATCTCGGGGATCACCTGCACAGCCGAGGCGCCGGTGCCGATGATCGCCACCCGCTTGCCGGTCAGGTCCTGGCTGTGGTCCCAGCGAGCGGTGTGCATCGTCACACCGACGAATGAATCGACGCCGTCGATGTCGGGCGGCTTCGGGATGGTCAGCGCGCCGCTGGCGTTGATCAAAAATCGCGCGGTGACCGTCTCGCCGGAATCCAGCTCCACCCGCCAGAGGTCGGCGTCGTCGTCAAAGGACACTCCGAGGACCCGGGTGCCCAACGTGATTTTCGGTCGCAGGCCGTACTTGTCGGCGCAGTGCTCGGCGTAGGCGCGCAACTCGCGGCCCGGTGCGTAGGTGCGGGACCACTGCGCGCTCTGCTCGAAGGAGAACTGGTAGGAGAACGACGGAATGTCTACGGCGATACCGGGGTAGGTGTTCCAGTACCAGGTCCCGCCGACCCCGTCGCCGGCCTCGATGATCCGGTAGTCGCCGAGCCCGGCCCGGTCGAGGGAGATCGCGACGCCGAGTCCGGAGAACCCGGCGCCGACGATCAGCGTCTCGACATCCGGGATCACCACACCAGGACCTTAGTGGCTCAGCCGCCGATGAACGCGTCGAACGCCCATTGGAATTGCGCCGGAACCACCTGCACGCCGCACTGCGCCTGCAGGGTGCCCAGGGGCGCGAGAATCTGCTTGAAGGCGGCGTACTCCTGGGGGTTCGAGCTGGCATAGGCGCGCAGGGTCGCCTCGGCCTGCGGTCGTGGCTGCAACGCCGCTGTCAACAGTGCCTTGTTGCCGTCAGGGTGGGAGTCCATATACGCCTGAGCCTGCTGGCCCACTGATTCTTTGGCGCTGTCCACCGTGGCGGGGCTGCAATCGGGTGCCGCCGACGCCATCGGCGCGGCGAGGCCGGCCAGGGCGATGCCGCCGATGAGGCTTCCGATACAGAAACGGGCGACGCGCGCGGTTTCGCCGGATGTCATGAGGCCGGGGGTCATGAGGCGTAGTCCTCCAAGTTGTGGTGTCGTGCTGATGGCTGTCGTAGGTGTTGTCGCCACGTGCTCCATAAACGTTACCTGCGGCGCTGACCCTCCCAGCTAACTGCTGGTCAGCGGTGTAGCGCCGTCCGCAGAGCCGCCAGGCCGCGGTCAGTGGCCTCGGTGGCCGCCGGCACCACACCGGCATAGCCCAGATAGCCGTGCACCAGCGTCTCGGCATTGTGCAGTTCGACATCGCCACCGGCGGTGGCCAGCAGTTCGGCGTAGCGGATGCCGTCGTCACGAAGCGGGTCGTGCCCGGCGACAGCCACGTAGGCCGGCGGCAGTCCGGACAGGTCGGCCGCCCGGCCGGGGGCCAGGGTGGCCGGGGGATCGGTCAGGTCGACGTGACCCGCATACCAGCGGGTGAACGCATCCATGGCGGCACTATCGAGTACCGGCGCGTTGGCGTTTTCGGTGAACGATGGCAGCGAGGTGTCCCACATGGTCGACGGGTACCACAGCAACTGGAACACCAACTCCGGGCCGCCCGTATCGCGGGCCAGTTGGGCAACGACCGCCGCCAGGTTGCCGCCGGCCGAATCACCGGCCACCGCGAGCCGTGAGGAATCGGCCCCGAACTCATCGGCGTGGTCAGCTACCCAGCGGGTTGCGGCCCATACGTCCTCGACCGCGGCCGGGTAGGGATGCTCAGGTGCCAGCCGGTAATCGACCGAGACCACCACCGAGTTGGCGGCGACCGCGTGCTCGCGGGCCGTGACGTCATGGGTGTCGAGGTCACCGAGCGCGAATCCGCCGCCGTGAAAGAACATCGTGACCGGGTGCGGGCGCGCTCCGGTATCGGTGTCTGGCCAATAGACCCGGACCGGGATCGGTCCGGCAGGTCCATCGATATGACGGTCTTCGACTCCGAGGTCGGGATGCAAAGGGCGACGGGGCAATTCGCGTAATCCGCGCCGGGCGGCTTCGACGCCGTCGTCCACCGTCAGTCGAAACGGTACAGCTTCCAGTACCTTCTGCAGGATGGTGTCAATGGGTGGTCTTTCGTGAGATTCGGCCATGGGGACACGGTACGCAGGTGCAACGCGTGCGGTGTGATGGGTAGCCGGGGTGGCCACTGCCGCTGAGTGCCCTTTCTGTCAGAGCCCGTGGTTACTCTCGGTTAGACGACCAATTTGAGGGGGAAACACCATGACTGACAACAACATCACCCTGATCGCGGCTCTACTGGACCGGTCCGGATCGATGCAGACGATCGCCGACGATATCCGCGGCGGGTTCGACGCCTACATCGCCACCGAACACGCCCAGCCGGGCACCACACTGGTGACGCTGGCGCAGTTCGACGACCATTACGAGATCGTGTACCAGAACCGGGATGCCGGTAGCGTGCCGCCGCTGGCGTTGGAGCCGCGCGGCTGTACGGCGTTACTTGACTCGATCGGACGGTTCGTCACTGAGGTCGGTCGCGAACTTGCCGAGTTGCCCGCCGACGAGCGCCCCGGCGATATCACCGTGCTGGTGATGACCGACGGCTATGAGAACGCCAGCACCCAGTGGACCGTCGAGGCCGTGCGCGCGCTGATCTCCCAACAGGAGACCGACTACGCGTGGGACTTCGTGTTCCTGGGTGCCAATATGGATGCCGTCGACGTCGGCACCAATCTCGGGTTTGCCCCGGGGAAGTCGCTGACCTGGGATGCCTCCGAGGACGGCGTCGAGGGGGCCTTCGCAGCGGTGGCCGCTTATTCCGGTCGCAAGCGGTCCCGGGGCGCCGCGCCGGCGGCCTCGATAGTGTTCGATGATTCCGAGCGCCGCAGGGCGCACAGGAAGCGGTAACGCGCGGAGCCCTAACAATCCAGGGAGTCGCAACAACAGGGCGGGAGCACGGCCGTTGATGAACGAAGTGAAGAGCCGATTGGGGTGAGCACATCCGGCCGGCGGGCCGCTGAACACGAGCCCATTGCCCGGGTTCTGCCCATGCTGTCGGTGCCGCACCTGGACCGTGAGTTCGACTATCTGGTGTCGGCGGAGCAATCCGACGACGCTCAACCCGGAGTGCGGGTGCGGGTGCGCTTCCATGGCCGGCTCGTCGATGCGTTCGTGCTCGAACGCCGTTCCGACACCGACCACGTTGGACAGCTGGGCTGGCTGGATCGGGTCATCTCGGCCGAGCCGGTGCTCACCGGCGAGGTGCGGCGGCTGGTCGACGCGGTGGCGGCCCGCTACGCCGGCACCCGGCCCGATGTGCTCCGGCTGGCCATCCCGCCGCGGCACGCTGCCGCGGAGAAAACCCAGCGGGCCGTTCCACTGCTGCCGGTGGTCGAGCCCGTCGACCCGGCCGGGTGGGCCCGCTACACCGGCGGCGGTAAGTTCCTCGAGGCGCTGCACGGCGGGCGCGCTGCCCGCGCGATGTGGCAGGCGCTGCCCGGAGAATCCTGGTGCTACCGGTTGGCCGAAGCCGCTGCCGCCGCGGTCAGCGGAGGCCACGGTGTACTGATCATCGTTGGAGACCAACGCGATATCGACGCACTGTTGCCGGCTGCCACCGCGCTGATCGATGAGTCCGTCGTGGTGGCGTTGGCGGCAGGCCTGGGACCGTCGGCCCGGTACCGCCGCTGGCTCTCGGTGTTGCGCGGGCAGGCCCGGCTGGTGATCGGCACACGCAGTGCGGTGTTCGCCCCCGTGGACAAACTCGGCCTGGTGATCGTGTGGGACGACGGGGATGACAGCCTCGCCGAACCCCGTGCGCCGTACCCGCACGCCCGCGAGGTCGCCATGCTGCGCGCCCACCAATTGCGCTGCGCGGCGCTCATCGGCGGCTACTCCCGCACCGCCGAAGCCCAGGCGTTGATCGCCAGCGGCTGGGCTCACGATCTGGTGGCACCGCGGCCCGTCGTCCGCGCCGACGCCCCCCGCGTCGTCGCACTCGATGACACCGGTGACGCCGAGGAGCGCGACCCCGCGGCCCGGAGTGCCCGGCTGCCGTCGGTGGCGTTGCGTACCGCGCGGGCCGCGCTGGAACGCGGGGCACCGGTACTCATCCAGGTTCCGCGGCGCGGATATGTGCCGTCTGTCGCGTGCGCCAAGTGCCGCACCGTCGCCCGATGCCGGCACTGCATGGGTCCGCTGTCACTGTCGGACCGCGACGCGGACGGAGCGGTGTGCCGGTGGTGCGGACGCATCGATATCGGCCTGAAGTGCCGGCGCTGCGGGGCCGACGCGGTCCGTGCCGTGGTGGTGGGTGCCCGGCGAACGGCCGAGGAACTGGGCCGGGCATTCCCGGGCGTCGCGGTCATCACCTCGGCCGGCGATTCCATTCATACCGAGATCGGTGCGGGTCCAGCCTTGGTGGTGGCTACCCCGGGCGCGGAGCCGCGGGCCCCGGACGGCTATGGCGCGGCGCTGCTACTGGACAGCTGGTCGTTGTTGGGACGTCAGGATCTGCGCGCCGCCGAGGACACGCTGCGCCGCTGGATGGCTGCATCCGCGCAGGTGCACTCCCGGACGGCGGGTGGCATCGTCGTCGTGGTCGCGGAGTCGGCGATCCCGACCGTCCAGGCGTTGATCAAGTGGGATCCGGTGGGGCATGCCGAGGCTGAATTGGCTGCCCGCGTCGCGGTCGGGCTGCCGCCGGCCGTGCATATCGCCGCCGTGGACGGGGCCT
>NZ_JAEMSG010000223.1 GCF_016462945.1 Mycolicibacterium sp.
AGCCAGGATCACAACCTGGTGCTCTACCAACTGAACTACAGCCACCATCGCCGCACTGCGCGGCTAGGGGAGTCTAACCGCTTTCGAGTCCGGCGGCCGAATCAATATCCGGCGGCTCGCCCGCGGTTTGGTTTAGTTCGATGATCGCCTCGGCGATCTCGCTGGCAGACGGACCCGGTGGTGGGACGAAGGCGATTCGGCGGTAGTACCGCAGCTCCCGGATCGACTCCTGGATATCGGCCAGCGCCCGATGCGCCAGGCCCTTCTCCGGTTGCCCGTAGTAAATCTTGGGATACCAGCGTCGACACAGCTCCTTGATCGAGCTGACGTCGATCATGCGGTAGTGCAGGTAATCGTCGAGGGTGGGCATATCTCGTGTCAGGAAACCGCGGTCGGTGGCGATCGAGTTCCCGGCCAGCGGCGCGGTCTTGGCCTGCGGAACATGGCTGCGGATGTAATCCATCACCATGGCCTCGGCGGTCGCCACGTCGATGGTCGAGGCCCGAACCTCCTCGGTGAGCCCAGAACTGCGGTGCATCTTGGCGACGACGTCGACCATCCCGTCCAGCGCCGCGTCATCGGCGTGGATCACCACGTCGACGCCCTCACCGATGACGTTGAGGTCGGCATCTGTCACGAGTGCCGCGATCTCTATCAACCGATCGCAGCCAAGGTCCAGGCCCGTCATCTCGCAGTCGATCCACACCAGTTCTTCCCGCACAGCGAACAACATTAAGCCCCGGCGAGCCACACGCGTGGCCCACCCTCGTTCCTCGCGTCCAGCGCAGTAGTCTCGGTGGCTATGACCGAACCGACGGGCACCCCCGCTCAGCAGATCGCCTCCGGCTACGCCACCACTGGTTCCGCCCTCGAACTGGGTTCGGTCATCATCGGCGGCGAGGTGGACCCGAAGGCCCAGATCCGGATCCCGCTGGCGATGATGAACCGCCACGGCCTGGTGGCAGGCGCCACCGGAACCGGCAAGACCAAAACCCTGCAGGTGATCGCCGAGCAACTCTCCGCCGCCGGCGTGCCGGTGGTCATGGCCGACTTCAAAGGCGACCTATCGGGGTTGACCCGGCCGGGGGAGGCGAACTAGAAAACCGCTCAGCGGGCCAAGGACACCGGCGATGACTGGGTGGGATCGCCGTTCCCGGTGGAGTTCCTGTCGCTGGGAACCGGCGGTATCGGTGTGCCGGTACGCGCGACGATCTCCGCCTTCGGGCCGATCCTGCTGTCGAAGGTGTTGGGGCTTAACGCGACTCAGGAATCCACCCTGGGACTGATCTTCCACTGGGCCGACCAGCAGGGTCTGCCGCTGCTGGACCTCAAGGATCTGCGTTCGGTGATCACCCACCTCACCAGTGATGAAGGCAAACAACAGCTGAAGACGATCGGCGGCGTATCAGCCCAGACGGCGGGGGTGATCCTGCGCTCGCTGATCAGCCTCGAGGCTGAAGGCGGTGACACCTTCTTCGGCGAACCTGAAATCGAACCGGCCGATCTGCTGCGCGTCGATAACCAGGGCCGCGGCATTATCA
>NZ_JAEMSG010000224.1 GCF_016462945.1 Mycolicibacterium sp.
CGTCGTTCTGGTTGTTTTCTTTCGGCCAGACGTTGTCCACGGCTGGGGTTCAAATGCAGAGGGTCGCGGCTGTGTTGTTTATACACGGAGTCACCGGTAGTGCTGCGGCTGTTGGAGTCGGGGCGGCCCTGGCTTTCGGGCCCTGCCTGGTGTGTGGCCCGCTCGGGGGTGTTCTTCTGGACCGCTTCGACGCTCGACGTCTGGCGATCGTCCTGAATGTGATGTCGGCTATTCCGGTTGGTCTGATGGCGCTGATGGCTTTCGCCGGTCACCTGTCCATGGGCTGGATGTATGTGCTGGTTTTCGCGGGCGCGATCCCCAGCGCTCTGAACCGGCCGATCTTGATTCTCGTGGGGCTGTCCACTGTTCCGATGAGATGTCGACACTCGGCGATCGCCCTAACGGATTTGATTGTTAACGTCAGCCAGATCGCGGCAGCGCCCTTGGGTGGCCTGCTGGTGCATTCGGTCGGTGCGTGGTTGGTGTTCGGTCTTAATGCCGTCACCTTCCTGTTCGGAGCCGCCACCTTGACCCGGGTGCGACTGGCACCGGATGCCGCGGGGCCGGTCGCCGCGGGGCCGGCTGCATCCGAATCGCGAGTGGCGCCGAAGTTGCGTGACGCAGCGACAGTCCTACGTGAGATGCCGTTTCTTCGCGTGGCCGCGGTCACCGGGACTGCCTTCTTTATACTGGTGGCGCCGATGCAGCACTTGATGCCCGCCGTCGTGGGGGAAGATGCTTCAGCGATTTTGGTTGGAGTGATCGTCGGGTCGATCGGTGCAGGCGCTGCGTTGGCCAATCCGATCATCGGCCGCCAGGAGCACAGCAGTCAGCAGAATCAGCGACTGCTGCAGTTGGGACTTCTCATCGCGACTGCGGGTTTGGTCGTACTCGCTTTCGGGGCCCAGTACGGAATCTTGGTGGTCCTGCTGGCGGCGATGCTGATCGGAATCGCTCAGGAGTTCGTCAATAGCGCTGGAATGGCCACCGCTACCGTCGGAGTTCCGTTCGAGATGCGCGGGCGATCCGTGGGGGTGTTGAGCGTAGTCGTCGATAGCGGGTGCGCGCTCGGCGCAATCGGCCTCGGCTTGCTGGCTGACCAGCTGGGCACGACGTGGATGTTGCTGGTGGCCGCTGGGGTGGTGCTGATCGTGTTCGGATATCTCATGTCGCGGCCCGCGGGCGGCCCGAACTCGCCAGGTAGGGGTGCACCCGGCCAACAATTTGCAGTCGGTGATCGTCGAGGCGGCACGAACGGCACCAATGATCAAAACGGCGTGCTCTGACCGCTAGATTACCGTCGCGCCGGCACCGGGGTGCGCACGCGAAAGGGCTCTTGGGCTCCTGATCCTTCGACAGCGGCTCCCAGTGCATGGTCGCGGTGTCGGCCAACAGCGGGCAGCTCTGTCGCCGTGCCTGGTCGCCGCAACCGACGTGTTTCCACTTTGCACCAACTCTGTTGTTGGTTTTTTGTTGTTCATTGTGTTGACCGAAGTTGGCTAATTTCCGGTTGCCGGTTGTATGAACAG
>NZ_JAEMSG010000157.1 GCF_016462945.1 Mycolicibacterium sp.
CCCCGTCTTGTCTGACCCGGTCTTCTCTGATCCGGTCTTCTCTGAACCCGAAGACGAACCCGAGTCGCTCGACACCGGACTCTTGGCCAATTCGCGGCTGTCGGTGCGGTAGAAGCCGCTGCCCTTGAACACCACGCCGACGGAATTGAATAGCTTACGCAGCCGACCGGAACACTGCGGGCAGGTGGTCAGTGCGTCTTCGGTGAAGGCCTGAACCGCGTCGAACCTGTTGTCGCACTCCGTGCATACGTAGCTGTAGGTCGGCACCTGAACCTCCGGGGAAGACTGAATTATTGGCACTCTATCGCGTCAAGTGCTAGAACCGCTATCCGCAGGTGGCTATTCCACCCGGTCATTGTCCCCGAGCGCGAGCAGGCCGCCACCGGGAATCAGGGCGTGCGTCATCCGCACATCGTGTGATTCCTCCGGAAGCGCTTCGGCGAGCTCGCCGTCACGCACCACCGCTATCAGTCGGGTTCCGGGTGTGCACAGCGGTAGCGACCGGTCGTAATAGCCGCCCCCGCGCCCCAGGCGCACACCGGTGCGGTCGACCGCCAGCGCGGGCACCAGCACAACGTCGGCGCCCGAGATCGCCGTCGGCTCCAGCCACGGCTCGGTGGGTTCGCGGAGGCCGAAGCGCGCCGCAACCAGGTGTCCCGGTTTGTACTCTCCCCACCACAGCGGGAGGTGTTCGCCGTCCGGGCCGGGGCGGGTCACCGGAAGTAACACCACCTCGCACAACTCACGCAGCCGATCCAGGAGAACCGGCGAGCCGGGCTCGGTACCCACCGGCAGGTACGCACACACTGTTCGAGCGCCTCGGACCACGACGGCGAGATGGCTGCGTAGTTGCTCTGCCTCGATCTCGCGCACCTCGTCGGGTACCGCACGCCGCGCCGCCAGCAGTGCGCGCCGGCGCTCGGCTTTGGTGTCGGCGGCCATGAGCTACACCTTGTCAGCATCGGCCCCGGTGCCGCCATAGTTGCGGTCCGAAGGTTGCGGTTAGGGTGTGACCGTGGTTACCGCGCAGGTTCGGTTTCCCCGGACGGCCATCGTCCCGGCGGCCGGTTTGGGCACTCGATTCCTGCCGGCGACCAAGACGATTCCCAAGGAGTTGCTGCCGGTGGTCGACACCCCCGGCATTGAGCTGGTGGCTGAGGAGGCTGCAGAGGCCGGCGCCGAAAGACTGGTGATCATCACCTCCGAGGGCAAGGACAGCGTCGTCGCGCACTTTGTCGAGGATCTGGTCCTCGAAGGCACGCTGGAGGCCCGCGGTAAAAAGGTGATGCTGGAGAAGGTTCGGCGAGCGCCTGCCCTGATCAAGGTCGAGTCCGTGGTTCAGGCCGAGCCGTTGGGTCTGGGCCACGCGGTGGGTTGTGTGGAGCCCGTGCTGTCTCCTGACGAGGATGCCGTGGCGGTGCTGCTGCCCGACGACCTGGTGTTGCCGACCGGTGTGCTGGAGACCATGGCCAAGGTGCGCGCCGAGCGCGGTGGCACGGTGTTGTGCGCCATCGAGGTCTCGCCCGCGGAGGTCAGCTCCTACGGGATGTTCGACGTCGAGGCGCTGCCGGATTCCGCCGACCCGAATGTGCTCAAGGTGAAGGCAATGGTGGAAAAGCCAAGCAGATCCGAGGCCCCGTCGCTATTCGCCGCGGCCGGCCGCTACCTGCTGGATCGCGCGATCTTCGATGCATTGCGGAGGGTCAAGCGCGGGTCAGGCGGGGAGATTCAACTCACCGACGCGATCGCGCTGCTGATCACCGAGGGCCATCCGGTACACGTGGTCGTCCACCGGGGCTCCCGACACGACTTGGGAAATCCCGGCGGCTACCTGAAGGCTGCGGTTGACTTTGCGTTGGATCGTGACGACTATGGCCCGGAATTGCGTCGATGGTTGGTTGAACGGCTGGGTCTGGCCGAACAGTAGGGCTTGCGGCGGTCCCGCGTGAGGACTCGAAGCGGAAAGGCGCGCTGTGCGTTCGGTGGATGAGCAACAGGCCAGAGTGATGGCTGCCGCGGTGGCGCCCAGGCCGGTACGGGTGTCGATCGCGGAGTCCCATGGCTTGATGTGTGCCGAGGAGGTCGTTACCGAGCACCCGTTGCCCGGCTTCGACCAGGCCGCCATTGATGGTTATGCGGTACGCAGCGTCGATGTCGGTGGTGCCGGCGAGATCGTGTTGCCGGTGATGGCGGTCATCGAGGCCGGGTCGCGGACGCCCAGCCGATTGCAGCCCAAGCAGGCGGCTCGGGTGCAGACCGGTGCACCGATGCCCACCCTGGCCGATGCGGTACTGCCGCTGCGGTGGACCGATGGGGGAGAGGCGCGGGTGAAGGTGCTGCGCGCGGTGCGCTCAGGCGCTTACGTTCGTCGGGTCGGCGCTGACGTTCAACCCGGGGACGTGGCGGTGCGGGCCGGCTCGATCATCGGCGCTGCGCAAGTCGGACTGTTGGCTGCGGTGGGCCGCGAGCGGGTGCTGGTACATCCGCGGCCGCGGGTGACGGTGATGAGTGTGGGTGGGGAACTGGTCGACATCTCCCGTACCCCCGGCAACGGCCAGGTGTATGACGTGAACTCCTACGCGCTGGCCGCCGCCGCTCGCGATGCCGGCGCTGAAGTGAGCCGGATCGGGATCGTCAGCACCGAACCCAAAGAATTGACCGACGTGGTCGAGAGCCAGCTCAACCGCGCCGAGGTGGTGGTGATCGCCGGCGCGGTCGGCGGTGCGGCCGCCGAGAACCTCCGCACGGTTCTCTCCGGGCTGGGCAACATGGAGGTCACTCGGATCGCCATGCACCCCGGATCGGTGCAGGGCTTCGGACAGCTTGGCGCAGAGGGCGTTCCGACTTTCCTGCTGCCGACCAACCCGGTCAGCGCGTTGGTCGTGTTCGAGGTGATGGTGCGCCCCTTGATCCGGCTGTCGCTGGGCAAGAGGCAGGCAATGCGCAGGGTGATCAGAGCGCGGACGCTCAAGCCGATCTCCTCGGTGGCTGGCCGCACCGGTTTCTTGCGCGGTCAACTATTGCGTGACCAGGACAGCGGCGACTACCTGGTGGAAGCGATAGGCGACACGCCCGGCGGCTCGTCGCACCTGCTGGCGTCGTTGGCCGAGGCCAACTGCCTGGTGATGGTGCCCAGCGATGTCGCGGAGATCGGAGCCGGGGAGTTCGTGGACGTCGCTTTCCTGGCTCAGCGGGGCTGACCATTTCCATGAGCCTGTGGGGGGGCGGTGCCGCGCACCCGGGCTGGCCGACTCCGGTCGGGCCGCTGCGGGTACCCGCCGGCTGTGTTCGGCTGCGGCCGGTTCGGATGCGCGACGCCGTGCAGTGGAGCCGCACCCGGGTGTCCGAGCGCGACAAACTCGAGCCCTGGGAGCCGACAGCGGAGTTGGATTGGACTGCGCGACATACCGTTTCGGCCTGGCCGCCGGCATACTCCGGTCTACGCGCCGAGGCCCGTAAGGGACGCATGCTGCCGTATGTGATCGAGGTCGATGGGCAGTTCTGCGGTCAGCTGACGATCGGCAATGTCACTCACGGCGCCCTGCGCTCAGCGTGGATCGGGTACTGGGTGGCCAGCGAGGTCACCGGCGGCGGCGTGGCGACCGGCGCGTTGGCGCTTGGCGTGGACCACTGCTTCGGGCCGGTGATGCTGCACCGGGTCGAGGCCACCGTCCGGCCGGAGAACGCGGCCAGTCGCCGCGTGCTGGCAAAAGTGGGTTTTCGGGAGGAAGGCCTGCTCAAGCGTTATCTCGACGTCGATGGCGCCTGGCGCGACCACCTTCTGGTGGCCATCACCGCCGAGGAGATCGAGGGTTCGGCGGTGGCTCGCCTGGTGCACCACGGACTCGCCCACCGCGGCTGAAGCCGGTCCTTTCTGTTACCAATGTGACATTTGTGACTGTTGGTGCTTGTCATCCTTGAATTACACGTGTGTAATTGGCTCGGCGCGCCGTTGCCCAGGGCGGGCGTCACAGACCTAGCCTGGTCGGGAAAGGAGCAGGCCACATGCCAAGCATCCCTCAGTCATTGCTGTGGATCGCCCTCGTGGTTCTCTGGCTCTTCGTTTTGGTGCCAATGCTCATCAACAAGCGCGACACCATCCGCCGCACGAGTGACGTCGCGCTGGCCACCAGGGTGATCAACAGCGCTGCCAAGTCCCGTCTGATCAGGCGCGGTGGCCCTGCGACTGGACACCGTCATGACCCCGACTGGCAGCTCGACGATGAGTCCGACGAGGACTACTCCGATCAGCAGGACGACGTCGAGGAGTACGACGATGCGGTGCGGGCGGCGCGGGCAGGCACCCGCACCAGTTCAGTGTTGGTCGTGACCTCGGTGACGGAGGAAGCGCTGACCGAACCGGTCTACATCGATGTCGATGTTGTCGACGAGAACTCCGGTGCGCTGCCGGTGGGCAACGGCGTCCAGGAAAGCCTGTTCGACGCGAACGCGCGGGCGGCCGAGACCGGCGCGCGGGCGTTTGTCGGATCTGAGCCCGTGGCCGAGTATGACTCGTCTACCGAAACTGAGACGATGTCGGATCCCGAACCGGCCGTTGAGCCCGTCGCTGAAGCCGACCCGCAGGACGGCACCGCCGATGACTACGAATACATCGACGACACTTCAGGTTTGGAGGCCGAGGACGATCAGGAACCGGTGATGGCGCCCCGGCGCGGTAACCGGCAGCGACGCCTGGAATCCACCACCGCGGCTGAGGTGAGCGCACGCAAGTACCGGTTCCGTAAACGCGTCCTGATGGCGATGTCCACGATCATGGTGGCCACCGCGGCGGTGGCCTTCACCGTCGGTCCGGCATTCTGGTGGGCCTGTGGCACGTCCGCAGTGGTCACG
>NZ_JAEMSG010000063.1:0-9788 GCF_016462945.1 Mycolicibacterium sp.
GGTTCAACCTGTTCGGCCATCTCGGGAACCGGCGCTCGATCGTCGTCTCGGTGACGGTCGTGACCGGGGGGCTGACCGTGATGGTCGTGCTGGCCCTGGGCGGCTGAACCGCGGTCGGAGCGGGACTGGGTGTGGTGGTGGTCGGTGACTCGGTGGTCGGTGACTCGGTAGTCGGAGCCTGCGTGGTGGGAGTCGCGGTCACCGTTGTGACCGTCTGGCGAGGCTTCTCGGCGGTCCTGAAATCGACGATGGCATAGATCAGCAGTGCCAGCATCGCGGCGGTCAGCACGCCGAGGCCGACGAGAGCGGCCGGTCGCTGATACCACGCTCGAGACGGCTGGGGCGAGGCGTACTGGTCAGGGGATTGCTGGTCGTACGACTCGCTGTAGGCCGCAGACTCGCTGTATGCCGCACCGCCGGTTCCGGTGTAGTTCGCGTACTGGGTCGGCTCGACGCCGGAGTCGTCGGGGGGACCGCCGGGAAGACCATCGTGCGCCACGGGTTGCGATCCTAGTCGGGTCTTCAGAGCTGGGACATGACCTCGGATGCGAATAGTTCCAGCTGATCGAGGTCGGATGTGTCCAGCAGTTGCAGATACACCCGTTGCACGCCGGCTTCGGCGAACGGCCCGAGTCGGTCGATGATCTCGGCCGGGGTGCCGGCCAGTGGCGTGTTGGTGCGAAGTTCGTCGACATCCCGGGAGATCGCCTCGGCCCGCCGGGCTACCTGCGCCCCGTCCTGTCCGGCGCATACCGCAAATGCCGCGGAGTAGATGATGTCGTCGGCAGCACGTCCGGCCTTGTCCATCGCGGCCCGGACCCGACCTAACTGGACGCCCGTGAAATCCAGTGTCGGGAAGGCGAGGTTGAACTCCGCGGCGAATCGCGCCGGGGTCCGCTTGGGGCCGCCGCCGCCGATGATGATCGGCGGGTGTGGCTGCTGAACCGGCTTGGGCAACGCGGGGGAATCGTTGACCGCGTAGTGGCTTCCCGCGTAGTCGAAAGTCTCACCGATCGGTGTTGCCCACATCCCGGTGATGATATCGAGTTGCTCCTCGAGCCGATCGAATCGCTCACCGAGGCCGGGGAAGGGCATGGCGTAGGCGCGGTGCTCGTCCTCGAACCAGCCTGCACCGATACCGAATTCGACGCGCCCGGCGCTCATTGCGTCCACCTGCGCCACCGATATCGCCAGCGGGCCCGGATAGCGGAAGGTCGCTGATGTCACCAGTGTGCCCAGTCTGATCGAGGATGTCTCGCGGGCGATGCCGGCGAGGGTCACCCAGGAGTCAGTGGGCCCCGGCTGACCGTCACCACTCATCGCGAGATAATGATCGGAGCGGAAAAACGCGGAGAATCCAAGGGATTCGGCGGCCTGGGCGACGGCGAGTTGGTCGTCATACGTAGCGCCCTGCTGCGGCTCGAGAAAGACACGGAAATCCACGCCGCCCAGCCTAGGGCAGGCTAGAAGAACTCAACCGCTTCGGTACTGATGAACATGCCGTGGCCCGTCCCGCCATTGGTGAACCGGGTGCCACTGCTGTCGGCCTCGATGGTCCAGCCCACCGCTTCATAGCTGGCGTAGTCGATCGTGGTGGTGGGCATCGCTCCCAGGTTGCCGACCACCCAGCGGTTGCTGCCACTGGCGGACACCTCGACGCCGGTGGCCTGTTCGCCGTCGACGGTGGGCGGGTCGGTGAAGGTGGACTCGCACCCCACCGTGTCGGCCGATATCTGGCAGCGGGTCACCCCGGACTTCGTCTCGATGTAGACGTAGCCGGCCGAGTTGGGTGCCAGTGTCCCGCTACCTGACGGCGGCAGTGCACCGGGTGCCGGCATCGCGGTGGGTCGGCCGTTGGGGAAATTGGGTTCGGTGCCGTTGCCGCAGCCGGGACAGACGGCGGCGCCATCCACGGTGGTGGCGCACCCCGCCCCCGCCGCGGCGGCGGCCAGCAGCCAGACAGCCGTGATGCCGGCTCTCAACCCGGTGGAGAATCGCACCTGACCAGAGTACGCACTCCGTGACTGGAGTGACGCCAGTGACTCGCGGGGTTTCAGTTCACCGTCATGTCGGCGGTGAATGTCCATGAGTCCTTCTCCCCGCCGGGCCAGGGTCGGCCATAGGCGTTAGACACCGCGGCGGTGCCGGGCGCCATGGCCTGAAGTGCCCATACCTCGCTGGCCGCCGCGCCCGGCCGGCTGGCCGACGGCGCGAGAACCTCGTGGCCGGTCTGGGCCAGCACCGTGGCGTTGGTGATCTGCATCTGCGGCGCCCAACCGAAGCCGGTGGACGGGTTGGATCCCAGGCTCACCTGCAGGGTGTCACCGACTTTGAGGGCCAGGGTTCGCCTGATGTGTTTCTGGTTCAGCAGATCGTCGTAGGAGACCTCGATCGTCGTGGTCTGCGGCCCGGATTTCGGTGGGTCGGACTTACCCGAGCAACCCATCGCCGAGGATGCCGCAAGCAGTACGGCCATGAGGGCAGCGGCCCGTCGGATCATGGCCGGCTCCTTTCGAAGGAGGCGAACTGCCGGGTGCGCCGAAGGTAGGACAGAAGTTTGCGAGCCGGTACCGCCCGCGGCCAGTCGTCGGGCCGGAAGTAGGCGTCCGAGCCGCCGTCGACGAAAACGACACTGCCGCAGAGGAAGTCGGCGGATTCAGACAGCATGACGATCACCCAGTCGGCCAGCTGCTCGGCATCACCGAAACCCCCGATCGGGACGGGGAATTCCCGGACGACTTTCGCATCCGACGGCGTGGCCAGCTGTTCCTCGAGCATCGGCGTCATGATCACCCCGGGGGCCAAGGCGTTGAGCCGGATTCCGGCACCGGCCCACTGCGCGGTCACGGCATTGCGGCGCACCCAGCGACTGACCGCGATCTTCGATGCCGCGTATGCCATCGGCGGGCCATAACGTCCGAACATTCTGTAGGCGCGCAGTGCTTTCTCGGTATCGCCGGCCAGCAGGGCACGAATGGCCCGGCCGGGAACGGCCGGCACCGTGGTGGTCGAGTTGCTCGCGAAGACGACTACCTTCGCGTCCTCCGCCGATGCCAAAGCGGGCTGCCAGGCCTGCAGAAGTTCGACCACGCCGAAGTAGTTCACCTCGGTGATCGGGCGTTCGGCGCCCGCGGTGGGGCCGAGCCCGGCGGCCAGCACCGCACCGTCGAGCCTCCCGCCGCACGCGGCCAGGACGTCGGCGGCCCCACCGCGGCGACCGGCCGGCGTTGACAGGTCGGCAACGACGTCGGCATCCCTGATATCGATGCCGATGACGGTGTGTTGTGCCGCACGTAGCTTCCGGGCGACCGCGCTGCCCATGCCGGAAGCGGATCCGGTAACCGCATAGGTGCCCATTGAGGAAGTATTGCCCAGGTACCGCCGATCCGACGCACAGCCGAGGAGAACCATGACCTTCGACGCCTTCGCCGATTTCCGAATGGATGGCCACGTCGCCATCGTCACCGGCGGCGCCCAGAATATCGGCGAGGCCATATCCCGCACCTTCGCCGGCGCCGGTGCGAGTGTGGTGATCGCCGACCGCAACGCCGACAAGGCGGTCGAGACCGCTGCGCGACTCAGCGCCGAGACCGGCGGTGAGGTGCTGGGTATGGGATGCGATGTCACCGAGGAGGCTGATATCACCCGCGTTGTCGAGCACACCGTGGCGACCTTCGGCGGTATCTCGACCCTGGTCAACAACGTCGGCTGGGGAAAGCCCTATAAAGACCCACTCGATATCCCGATCGAAGACATGGTGGACGGCTATAGGCTCAATTGCGTTGCAGCACTGCGGATGACCGCCGCCTGCCGGCCGTATCTGCTCGACGCCGACAACGCCACCGTGACCAACTCCGGCTCCATGGTCGCCGTGATGCCGGCGTTTGAGTTCCTCGCCTACTCCGCGGCCAAGTCCGCGCTGAATCACGCGATGCTGAGCGTGGCGCACTACTTCGGCAAGAAGGTGCGAGTGAACTCGATTCTTATTGGCACCGTGCTGACGGACGCTTACGCGGACGTCGGTCTCGACGAGAAGATCCGACACGCCCTTGCCAACCCCAAGAACCTCACCGGCCGGGCCGGCACCCCGCAGGACGTCGCCAACGCATTCCTGTGGCTGGCATCCCCGGCCGCCGGCTGGGTCAGTGGTCAGACCATCCAGGTCGCCGGCGGCGGGGCCAGGTCGCGCATCCTGCCGAAGTGATCGGGGGAGCTAGACCGCGATATTGCCGGAGTTGCCGACAATGCCGTCGGTCCAGAACTCGTTCATCGGCGCCGCGTATTTGTCGTTGTTGGTCAGCGACGGTAGGCCCAGTGAGTCCTCGATCATGCGCAGCAGGCTGTAGTGGTCGAGATGACTGCTGGCGATGAATGGGCCGCTGCGCATTCCGGCGTCTATCGCCGCCTGGTTCGGGATGACGACCGTGACGATGTGATTGCCCTCGTTGCCGAAGCCAAGCGAGAGGTTGTTGTTGTCCTCGTCGAAGGTGACCACGATGACCGACGCTTCGTTCGGGTCGTTCCAGACAGCAGAGTTCATGATGGTTGGAACCGTTTCGGACAGGAACTGATCAAGTGCGGGCACGTTGTACTGATGCTTAGGCTCGATCTGATTGAACGCGAATTTCAGCAAGCCCTCCAGCGAGCTGATCGGCCCTTCTCCGGCGAAGTCCTCGTTAGCCGCGAACCACGCGTAGTTGGGCGCGGTCGCCACGGACTGCAGATCGATGGCCATCTGCTCCAACGGCACGATGTGGGTCGCGGCGTAGGCCGGGTCGTTCGCAATCGAGGTGAACGCGGGGAAAACGGTCTCACCGGACTGATAGCTGTCTGTGCTGACGAGAGGACTGGCACCGGGAATCAATCCCTGGGCGTAGCTCCGCCACGTCTTGCCGGCGTCATCGATATTGGAGACCAGGGTGGTCGACGCGTCGATACACGGCGAGGCGCAGTTGTAGGTAAGCCCGAAGTCAGTACCGCCAACAATCGGGTAGTAGTTCGGAGAGCTCCCGTGGGTGAGCGCGTAGTAGTTGTCGGCGAAGCCGTAGGCGTTGATGAGGCTGTTGAGGAATGGCGCGTTGAGGCTGCCAACGATATCGTCGTAGCCCTTGTTCTCCACGTACACCATGAACACGTGGTCGAGGGCGCCAACCTTCGAGACCGGCGGTTCCGGTGGAACCGGAGCCGGGGCCAGGCCGGGAGCACTGACCGTGAAGGAGATGTTGTCGGCGAAGGCCGAGTTGTAGTCGGCGTTGAGTCCGGGGAAGATCGGGTTCCACGCATGCAGGTTCACCGTCACCTGTGCGAACTGGGTACCGGTCGGCAGGGTTCCGGTGGTGCTGCGATCCTTGAGCACGGTCTGGAAGAAGCGCTCGAACATCGTGACCGGGCCGAGGGAGGCCGTACCGAGGTAGAGCTTGTTGGCGTCGAGGAAGTCCACCTTGACCGAGGCCGCCCCCGGGTTGATCAGCCAGCCGCCCAGCTGCGCGCCGAGGTCATATGTCACGCCGGCAGCCGACGCGGCGGTGAGGGTGACCGTCTGGGTCAGCGTCGATGTCGCCACATTGCCGCCGCCGAAGAATTGGGTGTCACCGGCCCCGCTGCTCGTCGTTGGGAATCCCATGAACGGTGGCAGATTCGGCGTAGCGAAGGGCAGGCCGACCGGCCACATATTGCGTGGGGTGCCGTACTGGATCACCGTGGGGGTGCCGGTCACGGTCCAGCCCGGAATACTCACCGAACTGTTGCCCGATAGGGACGGGTCGCCGACCTCGGCGCCGGGATTGGCAAGCAGATTCGGACTGATGGCGGGGCCTTGCGAGGTAACCGTGGACGCTGCGGCATTTCGCGGTACCGACCGCCGGGTATCGCGGCGCGCGACGTGCAGCACTGCCCAGGCCACCGGTGTCCGGGAATGGTCGTTCGATCCGCCGGTACCCAACGTTGGTGCCTGCGCGCGACTCTTCACCATCGCGGCGGCGGCCTTACGCGCGGTCTGCTGCGCCGTGCGCGCCGTGGCAGAGTCCGGCGTCGCCGAGCGAGCTGCTGGGCCGGGGTCCGAAGGTTGGGCCGAGGCGAGTCCCGGAGAGGAGGCCACCGCCATCCCGATCCCCAGGGCTACCGCCAGCCCCCCGACGCGGCCGATGTGAGTGGCACACCCCATGGTGTTCCCCCTTGATTGCAATCAACGCGACTGGCGTCGCGCCGTATCAGACCAGCGCGGCCGCCGGCAGCATGGGCAGCCGCACCGAGTCCGCCGACGGTGCCGGAAGCGGCGCATCCGTGGGCGGGATGGTTCCCGCACCGGTCAGGTGACCAACAGCGCGTGCCACGGCCTGCGTCACCGCGACTAGGGCGTCACCGGTGAGCTGGACCACGAACTGAGCCCCTTGGGCGAGGGTGCTGATGAGGAAAATCTGCTGGTCGACGATGGCCTGTAGCTGTGCGGTGATGGTGTTGGTGATGATGTCCAGGAAGTAGGGGACACTGGCGACGACGGTCCGAACCCCCAGTGCGATGTCGGTTCCGATGTTCGGGTAGCCGTACATGGCGACGGCGTCATTGAGCGCCTGCTTGAGGTTGTCGGGCGTGACCAGGCTGTCGAGTACGGCCGCGTTGCTCTGCATGGGCACGCCGTCGAAATCAGACCGCAGCGGCACGTCGAACAGGCTGACGATTGTCGGTGTGATGTCAGCGGTTGAGTAGTCCAGATTCTGCCTGCCATCGTTGGCATCGTCGCCCGCGAGGTCGAAGATGACGAAAGACGAAGTCTCGTTGGGTGATTGGAAACCGTGACCGAAGCCCACCGACTGCTGGTGACCGTGGTCGGTAGTGACGATCACCGTCCACTCCTCGTCAGGATTCAGGGTTTCCCACGCATCGATAGCGTCCATGATCCGCTTGATGTTCTCGCTGGTGTTCACGACGGCGGCCGCGTACTCCGGTGATCCGCCACCGGCCGCGTGGCCCGCTTCGTCCACGGCGACCTGATAGGAGAAGATGAAGGACGAATCGGTCGCTGCGGTGGCGGCGATGCGTGCGATGGTCGCGTCGACGACGGTGTCGTCAGTGTCCTCCCAGGTGGTGTCGAACGCGACGAATTCATTGACGTCAGCCGGGTAGCCGCCAGCGTCGGCCATATCGTTGATGTACTTCCAGTCCGCGTAGACCGCGGTGGCGACCTCAGGCCTGCTGTACTCAATCAAGTTGAACACTGTCGGCCATGCGTCATACGGCACCGGGTTGAAGATGTTGTTGATGACGCCACTCTTGTTGTCCCACACGCCGGTCAGGATGGTCGTCCAGGACGGACCGGAGATGGTGGTGTGGCCGACGATGCTCGTCGCGCCGGTAACACCCTGCTCCATTACCGCGCGGAACCCGCTGTCGGGTTGGTCGTAGGCGTACTGCAGGACCTTGTCCAGGTTCGTGCCGTCGGTGCCAATCAGCAACACGTGGTTCGGCGGCGGATCCCCGACCTGAGAGGCGATCGCATTGGCGACGCGACTGCGGCTACCGGTGGTGGCGGAGACGCTGGCGGGGACCGCCACCGATGCGACCGACGGGGGTGCCCCGACAGAACTCCTCCGGGAGGCTGAGGCGGCGGGCAGTGCGGTCGTGGTAGCCGACCGCGTGGTAGCCGACCGCGTGGCGGCCGAGGGCTTGGACATGCCGGTCTTGCTGACAGGTCCCCGAGACCGCGCGCCTGCCGGTGCGCTGGAAGCGCTCGACGACTCGCTCGCAGTGGCACCGGTTGAGCTGCCCGAGTCAGCAGTCGAGGGCTCGGCGTAGGCGAGGGCGCAGCCAACGGTTGAACCAGCGCCGGCCAGTGCCCCGGCAACCGCGACACCCAAGCAGAGTTCTTTGACTTTCTTCACCGCTATGTCCCCATTTCTCTCGGCCGCAGAGGCCCTGCACTTTGATACTGAGCGTAAGGGGCCGACGCGGTCGATTGGGTGTTTCCGGCCTTAAAAAAAGATCGGCGTCGGCAAAGGTCCTCCATGGCCGGTGACTTTGGTCATTTGTTGGGTCCGGACCGCTTTGATGTGGGCTGTTTTCGTGGTTAGGTTGGTGGCAGGGGTTGTCACTGGCAAACTGAGAGTGGACGAAATGAGCGCCGGATTATGTGTGGGACGGCTCGGCCCATTGGCCGCGGCGTTGGGGGTTGGTGCGGCCATTGCCCTCGGGATGGCGGCGGAGTCCGCCGCGGCACCCCCCGGTAACTCGACGGCAGCCGGCCCGGCCGGTGATCCCCCGGCTCACAGCAGAGCGCACCGGGCGCATTCAGCCGCAGCAACCCCGGCACCTGATGCCGGGCCGGCGCGCGAGCCCGCTCGCGTTCGGCCGACCGCGAGCTCGACGGCAAGCCGAGAGCAACCCTCGGCGCGAGCGGTCGGCGATGGGCCTGCGGCGTTTTTTGGTAACCAGTCGCCGACGCTGCGGCCGGTGCAATCCGGCGAGAGCGCCACCGGCGTGGTCAGCGGCCAACTCAACGCCACCGATCCGGACAGCAGTTCCCTGACCTATAGCGTCACCCAGACCCCTGCGCACGGATCCGTGGCGGTCAGCGCCGACGGCAGTTACGCCTACACGCCGGACCCGGAGATCGCCGCGACCGGCACAGTCGATTCCTTCCGGGTCAGCGTCAGCGACGCCGGCAGCGGTTCCCACATTCACGGGCTCGTCGGCCTGATCAACCTGCTCACCTTCGGGCTGATCGGGACCAGCGGTCATACCGGCTCGGCCACCGTCGCCGTTACCGTGGCGCCGTTCACCCCCGGCAACCGCGCCCCCGTGGCGGGCACCCCGGTGGTGGGCAGCCCCAACGCGGTGACGGGTGTCGTGACGGGCAGTGTGAGTGCGACCGACGCCGATGGCGACACGTTGGCCTATAGCGCTCCGGCGACGACGACGAAGGGCGCCGTGAGTATCGGTGCCGGTACCGGTGCGTTCGTCTACACCCCGACCGTCACCGCGCGTAACAATGCTGCGGCTGTCGGTGCGACCGCGGCGGATCTGCAGGACAGCTTCACCGTGACGGTCAGCGACGGACACGGCGGCACGGCCACGGCCGCCGTCACGGTTGCGGTCAGTCCCACCCCGGCTACCACCCCGGGGAATCATTCACCCGTGGTGGGTACCCCGGTGGTGGGCAGCCCCAACGCGGTGACGGGTGTCGTGACGGGCAGTGTGAGTGCGACCGACGCCGATGGCGACACGTTGGCCTATAGCGCTCCGGCGACGACGACGAAGGGCGCCGTGAGTATCGGTGCCGGTACCGGTGCGTTCGTCTACACCCCGACCGTCACCGCGCGTAACAATGCTGCGGCTGTCGGTGCGACCGCGGCGGATCTGCAGGACAGCTTCACCGTGACGGTCAGCGACGGACGCGGCGGCACGGCCACGGCCGCCGTCACGGTTGCGGTCAGTCCCACCCCCGCGGCGTCGCCCTCGTTGGTCGCATTCCCCGGTGCCGAAGGGTTCGGCGCCTACGCCACCGGTGGCCGCGATGGCAGCGTCATTTATGTCACCAACCTCAATGCCGACGGCCCCGGCTCGTTGCAGTGGGCTATCGACCAACCCGGCGCGCGCTACATCCTGTTCAAGGTCAGCGGTCTGATCAACACCCAGATCCATTTGACGAACGGTGATGTGACTATTGCCGGGCAGACCTCGCCGGGCGGGATCACCATCCGCGGCCTGGTCACCGACGAGAGCCCGTATCAGGACCAGGATGTGCACGCTCCGGCAGATTTCGCCGAGAACTGGATCCTGCAGCACATCCGCAT
>NZ_JAEMSG010000063.1:9888-17566 GCF_016462945.1 Mycolicibacterium sp.
TACACGCCCACCGGCCAGTTGCGCACCTACCTGCTTAATAACGCCGGCGCCTGGCCGCGCGACCCGATGGATACCCGCCTGATGAGTTTCGTGGCCAGTAACACCATCTCGGGTGCGGCGCCCAACACCAACCCCGCAGGTGATGGTCTGCTGCCGGCGTATGTCGGTTCGCCGCCGGCCGCCCCGACTGACACCGACGCTGACGGCATGCCCGACAGCTGGGAGGTGACCAAGGGAACCAACCCCACTGTCGCCAACACCAATGCGCACACGTTATCGGCCGTCGGTTACACCGACCTTGAGGTCTACCTCAATGAGTTGTCCACCAGTCGCATCACTGGATCTGTGTAGCGTCCGGCTATCTGCCCAGAGGGTTATCCTCCGGTCATGAGAACCGTTGAGGTCTTCGCGGACATCCTGTGCCCGTTCACCCACGTTGGGCTGCACACGCTGCTCGACCGTCGCAGTGAGCGGGGCCTCAGCGAACCACGACTGCGCATCCGGGCCTGGCCGCTGGAACTGGTCAATGGCCAACCGCTCGACCCCGCGCATATCGGCGCGGAGATCACCGCGCTGCGCGCCTCCGTACGGCCCGACCTCTTCGCCGGATTTTCCGTCGACACGTTCCCGAGCACCTCGATGGCCGGCTTCGCTCTGACCGCTGCAGCGGAGGAAACCGGTAACCCGGTTGTGGCCGAGGAGGTTGGGATGGCGTTGCGCAATGCGGTGTTTGAACAGGGCCTCGATATCGGACGCCCCGAAGTGGTCGCGCCGATCGCGGCCCGTTTCGGCCTCGAACCATTGGATGCCGATGCCGCCGCCGCCGCGGTTGATGCCGACTGGGCGCAAGGCCGCGAACGCGGTGTGGTCGGCTCCCCGCATTTCTTCACCGGCGACGGCGGCGGCGGTTGGTTCTGCCCGGGTCTGGCTATCAGCCGCGACGACGCCGGCAACTTCATCGTCGCCTGGAAGCCGGGAAGTGAGGCGTTCGTCGAGAGCGTCTTCGGTTGAGCCCTACTGCGGGTGTGTCGCCAGATAGTCGGCGACCGGGATGCGCGAGTTCTCGGCATAACCGATGGGCAGCAATACATCACCGGCAGTGGTCTTGTAGTAGACGTCCCACCGGTAGTAGCCGCCGAACGTCACGGGATCTCCGCCGATCACCGCGGCGTAGTCGCTGACCGCCCGCACATACTCCCATGCGTGGTTGTAGCCGTAGACCGCGCGGTCGCGATCGTTGGCGAAGCCACTGGCGGCAAGAAATCGCCCGGCCGCCATGATGGCATCGCGCGGCGCATTGACATCGCCGCCTCGGCCGTATGCGGCGAATGTCTCAGGCAGGAACTGCATCGGTCCCTGCGCTCCGGCGGTACTGACCCCGGCGATACCGCCGAAATGGGTTTCGATGAGGTTGATGGCAGCCAGATAGTTCCAACTGACCCCGGTCGCCGCCTCGGCCTCGCGGTAATAGCCCAGGAGTTCATCGGCGGGAGCCGGCGACACGATTCGCCACGCAGGCAACGTATCCCGCACCGGGGACATCGCGGCGAGTTGCCGGCGGGCGTCGACATTGCGGTCATAGGTCTCCAGCAGCGCCGGGGTAATCCGCGGCCGGATGATGGTATCCCACTCGGGGTGTCTCCCGATGGCGCGGTAGGCCGCCTGCTGACGGCGCGCCGCCGCCACCAGGGCCGGTTCCGACGTCGCGGCATCACGCAGTGCGAATTCGTCGGCCACGAGGTCATCGGCCAGTTGTGCGGGGTCGGATGCCAGGCGCGGCTGCGCGCCCGCCGGTGTGACCGCCGGATCATCCAGGGGCGTGGGCACAATCGGGAAATCCGGCGCCGCTGTCGACTGGCTGCAGCCTACCCCGCCGAATATCGCTGTCACGATCACCAGTGCGGTGGCGACTACTCGATTCCGGTTCACGGATCGGTTCCGCTTCATCAGGGGCCACCTTTCGTTCTGCAGCAGTCTCCCCTACTCCTTGATCACGAGAACCGTTTCGAGCATCGGGTCACCGCAGTAGGCGATGCGCGTTCCACTCTTGGCCTCAGCCTGCAAAGCCGCCAGCATATGAGCGTTGATGCGCTCACCGGGCGCCAATGCGGGGATGCCGGGTGGGTAGGGCGCGGCAGTCTCGGCGGCGATGCGGCCCACGGCGTCTGCTGCGGACACCCGCTCATGATCGGCGAAGAAGGCATCACGCGGACTCATCGCCGTATCCGGTTCAAGTGTCCACGCGGTGATGGGGATCAGTGCACGCGGTTCACCCCGGTGCTCCTCGAGGGCCCGGATGATCTCCGTCACCATGAAGTCGACGGTTTGCGGTGTGTCGGCCAGCGTGATGACCGGGCAGAACGTGTCGCGGTCGGCGAATTCCAGATGCAGACCTCGCTGCTCGAGCACATCGGCCACCAGCTGACCGTCGGCGCCCATACCCGGCAGGGTCAATACAATCTTGGTGGGATCGTGCATCAGCAATGCCGGTGAGCGATCGGCGATTTCGAAGCCGACGACACCGAGGCCCGGCACCTGTCGGAAGCGCTCGCGGGCCTCGTGCGACAGCCGGATTGCTTGGCCGAGTAATTCCGTGCCGCGTTCGGCCAGCAGATCGCGGGCCAGATCGATGCTGGCGAAAATGGCTCCCGACGGGCTGGTGGTGTGCAGACCCTCGAATGCGGCGTCAAGCCGTTCGAGATCGATTCGTTCGGCCTGGGCCAGTACCATCGATGATTGGGTGAATCCGGTGATGTGCTTGTGGATACTCGTCACGAGGACGTCGGCGCCTGCCGCAATGGCGTGCGGCGGCAGGTCGGGGTGGAAGCCGAGATGGGCACCCCAGGCAGCGTCAACCGCCAGCGGGATTCCGTGGGCGTGCGCCACCTCGGCATGAGCGGCGACATCGGAGACACCGCCGACGTAACTCGGCTCGACGAGGATCACCGCCTTCGCATCCGGATGCTTGCGCAGCGCCTCGGTGACGCGTTGCACCGGCATGCCGGCGGTCAGACCGGTCTGCTCATCCACATCGGGGCGGATCCAGACCGGCACCAGACCGGCCAGGACAAGTCCGAAGAACAATGACTTATGGATCGTGCGGGCCACGATCACCTTGTCGCCGGGCTTGCCCAGCGTCAGGCAGATCGCCTCATTGCCGTGGGAGGAGCCCTGCACGGAGAAGCCGCACCAGTCCGCACCCCACAGCTCACCGGCGATGCGCTCGGCAGCGACGAGTCGCTTTGTCGTGGCACGGCGGTTCTCGACCCCGCCGTAGTGCGGAACGTCCAGCGCCAGGAAGTCGTCGATCAGATCGGGATTGCGTTTGTGCCCGGGCACTGTGAAGGGTGTGCCGGCGTTGGCCAGAAAGTGCCGGTATGCGTCATACAGCGGGGTGTCGCCCATCGTGGCAGTCCTCCAGCGATCGGCCGCAGGAGCGACCGGCGGCGTCTTTTTCGGATTACGAACGAGAGCCGCCCAGACCGTCGTGTGCGCGGGCAGGGCCCTTCGAAACTTGCTCTGCTAGCTTAGCCCACCAGAACCGCACGGAAGGACGTGACCTTGAGTTCGCACTTGGCCGTCCTCGCCTCGTTGGCGCTCGCCATTTTCTTCAGCCCGGAAACGCTGGTGCTGGGTCTGGTAATCGCCGGTGACAGGAAAGTGCCGCGACTGGCCGCATTCGCCTTCGCGATCGGCGCCGTTGTCGGCATCGCCTTCGCCACTGGAATCGGCCTGTGGATCGCGCACGCCTCTGACGCCGACGCGGCGGCTCGGCACGGTTCATGGCCCGGTTTCATCGTTCGCGTGCTGATCGCCGTCGCACTGCTGGTCCTCGGCGCATCCCGGGCGGCGAATGCATTTCGGAAGAAGCCGATCGCAGATATCTCCGAGTCCCACCACCAGCCGAGTAAGTTGCGCACCTCGCTGACACGGCGCTTTCCGAAGTTCATGCGTTGGATGGAACCGGACGCCGATCTGAGCGTCTCCCAGCGCATCGTCCGGGCCGCCTTCGCCGGCTTCGCGATCAGCGGGCTGCACCCCAAGGTCTTCCCGATCGCGATCGCAGCCGGGCATCAGATCGTTCAGATCTCCAATCCCGGCGTGCGCAGCCTGGGTGTTGCCCTCTTCGCCGCGATCTGTGTCGTTCCCGCTGTGTTGCCCGCGGTGATCGAACTGATCAACCCCGGCGGCGTCGTCCGGATCAAGGAGTCTTACGAACGCATCATGAAGGTCCACGGCCGGTGGATCACCGCCGTGCTGTTGCTGGGCGCCGGAGCCTTCGTGGCACACGAGGCCTGGCGCGTGATACCCAAGAGTTAGATACCCAAGAGTTAGCCGACTACCCGAAGGGAATGCATCATGCACGTAGTCCAGGCAGATGAGGTCGAGCCGATCGTCGCCGGCCTCCTCGGGGGCATCTCGACGAGCAGCGGTCCAACCCCCGAACAGGTGAGAGTTTTGGACTCCATCACCCGACACCTGTGGGGTCGCGGGGACATCGACCTGGAGAAGTTGACCCCGCTGTCGTGTGATGACGTAGCGAAGGCCCTTACCCGGCCGCAGGCGCGCATGCGTTTCGCCGAGATCATCATGACGCTTGAACTCTGCCGCCATCCCATGTCGGAAGAGCAGGTGGACCTGGCTGAGAAATATGTCGCGGCTCTGGGTATCGATGATGTGGAGATTGAAACAACCCGTACCGCCATCGTGAAGGGTGCCGAGGCGGCTGCGACGGACCTGGAACGGTTTTATCAACAGATCCTTCCGGAGATCTCGGAGATCTCCCTGCGGGACCGTTACCTGCGTCTCGATAAGCCCGACCCGGCACTTGCCGCCCGGCTCAGAAAGTTGCGGGAACTACCCGAGGAAAGTTTGGGCTACCAATACTTAGAGTTTTACCGCCGCAACAACATTGAGCTTCCCGGGGATGACATTCACGTTCCGGCCCATTACGTCAACCACGATATGAACCACGTCATCACGGGTTATGAGCCGACCGCACCCGGGGAGATCGCCAGATCGGGGTTTCTGCTGGCGGCCAATGACTCTCACCACAACTGGCTTGAGTTTCTGCTGACCTTGTCGATCCACGAGTCCGGTGTGCTCAACCACGGCGATATTCGGGCGAAAGTTGCGACGCTGGATCGCGACGGTGTACCTGAGTTTCTCGGCGAAGGGCTCGAGCGGGGCGCGAAGTGCACGGTTGATCTCAGCCAGGTGGATCATCTCGCCATCGCGCATCTGCCACTGGAACAGGTGCGGGAGAACTTTTCGGTGGTGCCATTGGGACCCGCACCCGCGTGACAACCCTGCTCAGTGCGTGGCGATGATGGCCAGCTGTGCGAGTGCTGCGGCCAGCGCCAGGATCAGCAAGACCGTGACCCGCGGGCTGGCGTAGGCGCGGACGAAGGGCTGGGTCGGAAACGAGAACGTTTCCTCAACGCCGAGCACCTTGTATTTGTGTGCGTCTTCGAAGGTGGGGTCCACCGCCATCTTCATCATGTCGCGCCGCGACCGGTAGCGCATGAAGCCCACGATGCTCCAGCCCGGATCCGGGCCCACCTTCCAGGCGTCGACGTAGCCACCGACCTTGCGCGCCGCCAGTGCCGGGTGGCCGCCGTGTTTGATCAGCCTCGGCATGAAGGCCTTCGAATACGCCTTCATCATGTCGCTCGCCGGAACCTGCGCTCCGGTGTCGGGATCGGTGACCGTGGTGTCGGGCACCCGCACCAGGTTGACCATGACGAACTCCCGACCGTCATCGTCTTCGAGGAATTTGCGGACGATCGCCAGGTCATTGAGATCACCCGCGCCCTGGGCCTCGGCCCGGGCCACCATGGTGTCGATCTCGGCCTGGGTGAGTTTGCCGCGCACGTTGTCATAGAACAGGCGAAAGCCCAGGTAGAGCACTGCCGCCACCAGCCAGACCCACCATCCCGCCACTGCATTCTCCTCGTTGATCGTGTGTCTCAAGCTTGCCGCGTCGGCCGCGGGGAACAAAATCAGGAATCGCCTGGTTGAGCCTACTGACAACTTGAGCCTATCCGACTCAACTGTTGGTTGACAGCACCGACCGTCTCCAGCAGGCTTGAGTCCGGTTCGCTCAGATCAGAGAGAAACACCTAGCAGGAGGAATACATCATGGCTCGTGCGGTCGGAATCGACCTCGGGACCACCAACTCTGTCGTCGCGGTTCTCGAGGGTGGCGACCCTGTCGTCGTCGCCAACTCCGAGGGATCCCGCACCACACCGTCGGTGGTCGCTTTTGCACGCAACGGCGAAGTGCTGGTCGGTCAGCCCGCGAAGAACCAGGCGGTGACCAACGTCGACCGCACGATCCGGTCGGTCAAGCGCCATATGGGCACCGACTGGTCTGTCGAGATCGACGGTAAGGACTACAACCCCCAGGAGATCAGCGCTCGAACGCTGCAGAAGCTCAAGCGCGACGCGGAAAGCTACCTCGGTGAGGACATCGTGGATGCGGTCATCACGGTGCCCGCGTACTTCAATGACGCCCAGCGCCAAGCCACTAAGGAAGCCGGGCAGATTGCCGGCCTCAACGTGCTGCGCATCGTCAATGAGCCCACCGCCGCGGCCCTGGCCTACGGCTTGGACAAGGGCAACAGCGAGCAGACCATCCTGGTCTTCGACCTCGGCGGCGGCACCTTTGACGTCTCGCTGCTCGAGATCGGCGACGGTGTGGTCGAGGTCCGTGCGACCTCGGGGGACAACCACCTCGGCGGCGACGACTGGGACGACCGGATCGTCGAATGGCTGGTCGATAAGTTCAAGGCCTCGGCCGGCATTGACCTGACCAAGGACAAGATGGCCATGCAACGGCTTCGTGAGGCCGCCGAGAAGGCCAAGATCGAACTCAGCTCCGGCCAGAGCACCTCGATCAACCTGCCCTACATCACCGTCGACGCCGACAAGAACCCGCTGTTCCTCGACGAGCAGTTGACCCGGTCGGAGTTCCAGAAGATCACCCAGGATCTGCTCGACCGCACCCGGGCGCCGTTCCAGCAGGTCATCTCCGACGCCAGCATCTCGGTGGCCGACATCGACCACGTGGTCTTGGTGGGCGGCTCGACCCGGATGCCCGCAGTCACCGACCTGGTCAAGGAGCTCGCAGGCAAGGAGCCCAACAAGGGCGTCAACCCCGACGAGGTCGTCGCGGTCGGCGCGGCTCTGCAGGCCGGCGTGCTCAAGGGCGAGGTGAAAGATGTTCTGCTGCTTGATGTTACGCCGCTGAGTCTCGGTATTGAGACCAAGGGCGGGGTGATGACCAAGCTGATCGAGCGCAACACCACCATTCCGACCAAGCGGTCGGAGACCTTTACCACCGCCGACGACAATCAGCCGTCGGTGCAGATTCAGGTCTATCAGGGTGAGCGCGAAATCGCCTCGCACAACAAGCTGCTCGGTAGCTTCGAGCTGACCGGTATTCCGCCGGCGCCTCGGGGCGTGCCCCAGATCGAGGTGATCTTCGATATCGACGCCAACGGCATCGTGCACGTCACGGCCAAGGACAAGGGCACCGGCAAGGAGAACACGATCAAAATCCAGGAGGGCTCCGGCCTGTCCAAGGAGGAGATCGACCGGATGATCAAGGATGCTGAGGCCCACGCCGACGAGGACCGCAAGCGCCGCGAGGAGGCCGACGTCCGCAACCAGGCGG
>NZ_JAEMSG010000064.1:0-13161 GCF_016462945.1 Mycolicibacterium sp.
CAGAAGCTTCGGATGAAGCGAAGGGAGGCTCGCAGTAGTGGGCCAGAAGATCAATCCCCACGGTTTCCGACTCGGTATCACCACCGACTGGAAGTCCCGGTGGTTTGCCGACAAGCAGTACGCGGAGTACGTCAAGGAAGATGTGGCGATCCGTCGTCTGCTGGCGTCCGGCCTGGAGCGTGCGGGTATCGCTGACGTCGAGATCGAGCGCACCCGTGACCGGGTCCGCGTTGACATCCACACCGCGCGACCGGGCATCGTCATCGGCCGCCGCGGCACCGAGGCCGACCGGATCCGTACCGATCTGGAGAAGCTCACCGGCAAGCAGGTGCAGCTGAACATCCTCGAAGTCAAGAACCCCGAGTCCGTCGCGCAGCTGGTTGCCCAGGGCGTGGCTGAGCAGTTGAGCAACCGGGTGGCGTTCCGTCGCGCGATGCGCAAGGCCATCCAGTCCGCCATGCGTCAGCCCAATGTCAAGGGCATCCGGGTGCAGTGCTCAGGCCGCCTCGGCGGCGCTGAGATGAGCCGCTCGGAGTTCTACCGCGAAGGTCGCGTGCCGCTGCACACGCTGCGTGCCGATATCGACTACGGACTCTTCGAAGCCAAGACCACCTTCGGCCGCATCGGTGTGAAGGTCTGGATCTACAAGGGCGACGTCGTCGGCGGCAAGCGCGAGCTGACCGCCGTGGCGCCGGCCGCCGATCGCCCGCGCCGCGATCGCCCGACCTCGGGCACCCGTCCGCGGCGCAGTGGCGCCTCGGGTACCACAGCGACCAGTACCGAAGCCGGCCGCGCCGCCTCCAGTGGCGAGGATGCGCCGGTCGACGTCGTCGAGAGCGGTCCTGTCGCCGAAGCGCCTGAGAGCACGACCGAAAGCCCTACGCAGGAATCGGAGAGCTGATTCATGTTGATTCCCCGCAAGGTCAAGCACCGCAAGCAGCACCACCCGCGTCAGCGTGGTATCGCCAGCGGCGGCACGTCGGTGACGTTCGGCGACTACGGCATCCAGGCTCTGGAGCACGCCTATATCACCAACCGGCAGATCGAGTCCGCGCGTATCGCCATCAACCGCCACATCAAGCGTGGTGGCAAGGTGTGGATCAACATCTTCCCGGACCGCCCACTGACCAAGAAGCCGGCCGAAACCCGCATGGGTTCGGGCAAGGGCTCGCCGGAGTGGTGGGTCGCCAACGTCAAGCCCGGTCGGGTTCTCTTCGAGCTGAGCTACCCCGACGAGAAGATCGCGCGCGACGCGCTGACCCGCGCGATTCACAAGTTGCCGATCAAGGCCCGCATCGTGACTCGAGAGGAGCACTTCTGATGGCTGTAGGAGTGGGCGCGGGTGAACTGCGCGAACTGGCCGACGATGACTTGGTCACCAAGCTGCGCGAGTCCAAGGAAGAGCTGTTCAATCTGCGCTTCCAGACGGCGACCGGTCAGCTGACCAACAATCATCGGCTGCGCACCGTTCGTCAGGAGATTGCGCGCATCTATACGGTGCTGCGCGAACGTGAGCTGGGTCTGGCCTCCGGACCCGGCAGTGAGGATTCATAAATGGCAGAGACCAAGAAAGCCGTGGCAAAAGGTTCCGCAGAGAAGGGGCCCCAAGAGAAGGGGCCCCAAGAGAAGGGGCCCCAGCACACGCCGAAGACCGAGAAGCCGCGCGGCCGCCGCAAGACCGTGATCGGTTATGTGGTCAGCGACAAGATGGAGAAGACCATCGTCGTCGAACTCGAGTTGCGCGTGCAGCACCCCAAGTACGGCAAGATCATCCGCACCACCTCGAAGGTCAAGGCGCACGATGAGAACGGCACCGCCGGTATCGGCGACCGCGTCACGCTGATGGAGACCCGGCCTTTGTCGGCAACCAAGCGCTGGCGACTCGTGGAAGTCCTCGAGAAGGCCAAGTAGGAAAAATCTCACATGAAATGCCCACCGTTCGCGGTGGGCATTTCTGCGTTACCCCTAGCGGGTAGTGTGCACCGTCATGGCTGCTGAATTCAAAGGCAAGATCGCCCTCGATATCCGTGACTCCGAACCGGACTGGCGCCCGTACACGGCACCGACCGCGCCGGAGAACGCACCCAATGTGCTCTACGTCGTCTGGGATGACGTCGGGATAGCGACCTGGGATTGCTTCGGCGGACTGGTCGATATGCCGGCCATGACCCGCATCGCCGAACGCGGCGTGCGGTTGACCCAGTTCCACACCACCGCGCTGTGCTCTCCTACCCGGGCGGCACTGCTCACCGGTCGCAACGCCACATCGGTGGGCATGGCGGTGGTGGAGGAATTCACCGAGGGATTCCCCGGTATCAACGGCCGCATCCCTGATGACACCGCGCTGATCTCCGAGGTGCTCGCCGAGCGCGGGTACAACACCTACTGCCTCGGCAAGTGGCACATGACCCCACTTGAGGAGTCCAGCCTGGCCGCCACCAAACGGCACTGGCCGCTGTCGCGGGGCTTCGAGCGGTTCTACGGCTTCCTCGGCGGCGAGACCGACCAGTGGTATCCCGAGCTGGTTTACGACAACCACCCTATCGAGGCGCCGGCCACCCCGGAACAGGGCTACCACCTGTCGAAGGATCTCGCCGATAAGACGATCGAGTTCATCCAGGACGCGAAGGTCATCGCACCGGACAAGCCGTGGTTCTCCTACCTGTGCCCCGGCGCCGGACATGCGCCGCACCACGTGTTCAAGGAGTGGGCGGATAAATACGCGGGCCGCTTCGATATGGGCTATGAGCGTTACCGCGAGATTGTGCTGGCGAATCAGAAGAAACTCGGCGTGGTGCCGGCCGACACTGAACTGTCGCCGATCAATCCGTATCTCGATGTCAAGGGCCCCAATGGGGAACCCTGGCCGCTGCAGGACACCGTGCGACCCTGGGACGGGTTGTCCGATGAGGAGAAGCGGCTGTTCTCTCGGATGGCCGAGGTGTTCGCCGGCTTCCTGTCTTACACCGATGACCAGATCGGTCGGGTCCTGGACTATCTGGAGAACTCCGGGCAGTTGGACAACACCATCATCGTGGTGATCTCCGATAACGGTGCCAGTGGTGAGGGCGGACCCAACGGCTCGGTCAACGAAGTCAAGTTCTTCAACGGTCTCATCGACACCGTTGCCGAGAGCATGCGGTTCTTTGATGAGCTCGGTGGCCCGCAGACCTATAACCACTATCCGATCGGCTGGGCGATGGCGTTCAATACGCCCTACAAGCTCTATAAGCGCTACGCGTCGCACGAGGGTGGAATCGCCGATACCGCGATTATCTCCTGGCCCAGGGGAATTCGCGCGCACGGCGAGTTCCGCGACAACTACGTCAACGTCTGTGATATCACGCCGACCGTCTATGACCTGCTGGGCATCACCCCGCCTGAGACCGTGAAGGCGGTCCGGCAGAAGCCGCTGGAGGGAGTGAGTTTCAAAGCCGCACTGGATAATCCGACTGCCAAGACCGGTAAGGAAACCCAGTTCTACACCATGCTCGGGACGCGTGGCATCTGGCACAACGGCTGGTTCGCCAACACCGTGCACGCTGCCACGCCCTCAGGGTGGGGGCATTTCGATGCCGACCGCTGGGAGCTCTACAACATCGAGGCCGACCGCAGCCAATGTCATAATCTGGCCGCTGAGCATCCCGACAAGCTCGAGGAGATGGAGAAGCTGTGGTTTGCCGAGGCCGACAAGCACAACGGTCTACCGCTGGCTGACTTCAACATCATGGAGGTCCTCGGCCGGCAGCGGCCCTCACTATCCGGTGATCGCTCCAGCTACATCTATTACCCGCACACCGCGCCGGTCCCACTCGGAGCATGCGTGAACATCGCGGGCCGATCCTTCTCGGTGCTGGCCGAGGTGACGTTGGACAGCGCCGATGTTCACGGTGTGCTGCTCAAACAGGGCGCCGGGCACGGTGGCTACACGCTGTTCGTCGCCGACGGGCGACTGCACTTCGTCTACAACTTCTTCGGGGAACTGGAGCAGAAGGTGTCCTCGCCGGATCCGGCGCCGATGGGCAGGCACATCCTGGGCGTCGGGTACGCCCGAACCGGCACCGTGGAGGGCAGTTTCATCCCGCAGGGCGATGCGACGCTGTACATCGACGGCGCCGCGGTGGCCACGCTGCCGGGCGTGAAGGCCCATCCCTTCATCTTCGGCCTGGCCGGCGGCGGGGTCAGTGTCGGTCGCAACCTGGGCCAACCCGTCTCGGCGTCCTATCAGGCGCCGTTCGAGTTCAGCGGCGGCACCATTGCGCGGGTGGTGGTCGATGTCTCGGGGGCGCCCTACGTCGATGCCGAGCGGCAATTCGCGACGGCTTTCGCCAAGGACTGAGCGTGCCCACTGAGCTCATCGAGTTGCCGGGCGGGGAGTTCCGGATGGGTTCGAGGAGCTTCTATCCCGAGGAAGCGCCGATCCACACCGTGACGGTGGCGCCCTTCGCGATCGAACGCCACCCGGTGACCAACGCTGCGTTCGCCGAGTTCGTCGACGCCACCGGGTATGTCACCGTTGCCGAGAAGCCGTTGGACCCGGCGTTGTATCCCGGTGTGGCACAGGAGGATCTGCTACCCGGCGCCCTGATCTTCCGTCCCACCGTCGGCCCGGTAAACCTCGAGGACTGGCGCCAGTGGTGGGACTGGGCACCGGGCGCGCACTGGCGGCGTCCCTTCGGGGACGGCAGCGATATCGCCGGCAAGGAACACCACCCCGTCGTCCAGATCGCCTACCCGGATGCCGGGGCGTATGCGGCCTGGGCCGGACGGCGGCTGCCAGCAGAGGCCGAGTGGGAATTTGCCGCCGGTACCGGCGCCACCACCACCTACGCGTGGGGGGACGAACCCACGGTTGACGGCAACCTGATGGCCAATACCTGGCAGGGCCGGTTCCCGTATCGCAACGACGGCGCACTCGGCTGGCTCGGCACCTCGCCGGTGGGAACCTTCGCGCCGAACGGGTTCGGTCTGCTCGACATGATCGGCAATGTGTGGGAGTGGACCACGACGCCGTACTCGGCGCGCGGCCACACTCGGCGGGACGCCGGAGCCGATGGCTCCAGCCTCGACCGGCCGGCGAACTCGTGCTGTCCGCCCCCGGCCGACCCCGACCCGACCGTCATCCAGTGCCTCAAGGGCGGTTCGCACCTGTGCGCGCCGGAGTACTGCCTTCGCTATCGCCCGGCCGCGCGGTCCCCGCAGTCCCAGGACTCCTCGACAACCCATATCGGCTTCCGCTGCGTCGCTGACCTGGGCTGACGTCCTCCGCGCGGGCGGCCGGACCACGGATTTGGCCCGAGACTGCCTTCTCGCCTAGTATTTGGGAGTTGCCTCGGGCAGACCTCGGCCGGCTTGGATTCCCCAAAAAGGATTCTCGTCAACCCTGCGTGCCCCTGAAGTGACGAAGATCGCGCACGTGAGGTTGTTTCGGCCTGCCCGAAAAGATTTGCCGTGCTCAACGCAAGGGAGTTCTAGTGATTCAGCAGGAATCGCGGCTCAAGGTTGCCGACAACACCGGCGCCAAGGAGATCTTGTGCATCCGCGTGTTGGGTGGCTCGTCACGGCGTTACGCCGGAATCGGCGACATCATCGTGGCGACCGTCAAGGACGCCATCCCCGGCGGCAACGTCAAACGCGGTGAGGTGGTGAAGGCCGTGGTGGTGCGCACCGTCAAGGAGCGCCGCCGCGCCGATGGCAGCTATATCAAGTTTGACGAGAACGCCGCCGTGATCATCAAGAACGACAACGAACCACGCGGCACCCGCATCTTTGGTCCGGTCGGCCGCGAGCTGCGTGAGAAGAAGTTCATGAAGATCGTCTCGCTGGCCCCGGAGGTGCTGTAAATGAAGGTCCATAAAGGCGACACCGTTCTGGTGATCTCCGGCAAGGACAAGGGCGCCAAAGGCAAGGTCCTGCAGTCGTACCCGGACCGCCAGAAGATCCTGGTCGAGGGCGTCAACCGGATCAAAAAGCACACCGCCAACTCGGCTAATGAGCGCGGTGCATCCTCGGGTGGAATCGTCACCCAGGAGGCGCCGATTCACGTCTCCAACGTGATGGTGGTCGACTCCGAGGGAAAGCCGGTCCGCGTCGGCTATCGCGAGGACTCCGAATCCGGCAAGCGCGTCCGCATCTCCAAGCGCAGTGGCAAGGACATCAAGGCATGACAACTGTAGAAAAGGTTCAGCCGCGCCTGAAGGCGCGCTACCGCAGCGAGATCCGCGACGCGCTGCACAACGAATTCAACTACGCCAACGTGATGCAGATCCCAGGCGTGGTGAAAGTAGTCGTCAACATGGGCGTCGGTGACGCCGCCCGCGATGCCAAGCTGATCAACGGCGCCGTCAACGATCTGGCGTTGATCACCGGTCAGAAGCCGGAGATCCGCAAGGCCACCAAGTCAATCGCACAGTTCAAGCTGCGCGAGGGCATGCCGATCGGCGCGCGGGTGACCCTGCGCGGCGACCGGATGTGGGAGTTCCTGGATCGCCTGGTCTCGATCGGCCTGCCGCGTATCCGCGACTTCCGTGGACTGAGCCCCAAGCAGTTCGACGGCCACGGCAACTACACCTTCGGCCTCGCTGAGCAGTCGGTCTTCCACGAGATCGACGTGGACTCGATCGACCGGCCGCGCGGTATGGATATCACCGTCGTCACCTCGGCGACCAATGACGATGAAGGGCGAGCGCTGCTGCGTGCCCTCGGCTTCCCGTTCAAGGAGATCTGAGTAGATGGCAAAGAAGGCATTGGTCAACAAGGCCAATAAGAAGCCGAAGTTCGCCGTGCGGGGATACACCCGTTGCAACAAGTGCGGCCGGCCGCACGCCGTGTACCGCAAGTTCGGGCTGTGCCGTATCTGCCTGCGTCAGATGGCGCATGCGGGCGAGCTGCCCGGTGTGCAGAAGTCCAGCTGGTAGAAGAGGAGCAGCGCCCGATGACCGCGATGACGACGATGCAGAGCGCAGCGATGAAGAGGAGCAGCGCCAAATGACCATGACTGATCCGATCGCGGACTTTTTGACACGTCTGCGCAACGCCAATTCCGCGTTCCACGAGGAAGTGAGCCTGCCGCACTCGAAGATCAAGGCGAATATCGCCGAGATTCTCAAGCGCGAGGGCTACATCAGTGATTTCCACACCGAGGATGCTCGGGTCGGCAAGGCACTGGTGGTCAAGCTCAAGTACGGCCCCAACCGGGAGCGCAGCCTCGCCGGTCTCCGCCGGGTGTCGAAGCCCGGTCTGCGGGTCTACGCCAAGTCCACCGGTCTGCCGCGAGTACTTGGCGGCCTTGGTGTGGCGATCATCTCCACGTCCGCCGGTCTGAGGACCGACCGCCAGGCCGCCCGCGAGGGCGTCGGCGGCGAAGTCCTCGCGTACGTGTGGTAGCGGGATAGGAGGAGTAGGGCTATGTCGCGTATTGGAAAGCAACCTGTTCTGGTTCCGGCCGGAGTGGATGTCGTGATCGATGGGCAAAGCGTCTCGGTCAAGGGGCCCAAGGGCACCCTGGGCTTGTCAGTAGCCGAGCCGATCACGGTGGCTCGGAGCGATGACGGAACGATCCTGATCGGCCGGCCTGACGACGAGCGGCGCAGCCGTTCACTCCATGGGCTGTCTCGGACCCTGGTCGCCAACCTCATCACCGGGGTCACCGAGGGCTACACCATCAAGATGGAGATCTTCGGCGTCGGCTACCGAGTTCAGCAGAAGGGCAGCAACCTCGAGTTCGCCCTCGGTTACAGCCACCCCGTGCTCATCGAGGCGCCCGAGGGCATCACCTTCGCGGTGGAAAGCCCCACCAAGTTCTCGGTCTCCGGAATCGACAAGCAGAAGGTCGGCCAGATCTCGTCGAATATCCGCCGCCTGCGCCGCCCGGACCCGTACAAGGGCAAGGGCGTCCGCTATGAGGGTGAGCAGATCCGTCGCAAGGTCGGAAAGACAGGTAAGTAGACATGGCTGATACACAGACAGCGGAGAAGAAGGCGCCGATCGAGCGCAAGCCGATCGGAACCACCGCCTCGGCGGCCCGCCGGGTTGCCCGGCTGCGCCGGCACAATCGACTGCGCAAGAAGGTCGTCGGCACTGCGGAGCGACCCCGCCTCGTGGTCAACCGCTCGTCGCGGCACATCCACGTGCAGCTGGTCAACGACGCCAACGGCACCACCATCGCGGCCGCGTCATCCATTGAGGCCGATGTTCGGGCCGTCTCCGGCGACAAGAAGGCCCACAGCGTGCGGGTCGGTCAGTTGATTGCCGAGCGCGCCAAGGCCGCCGGCGTCCAGGCCGTGGTGTTCGACCGCGGCGGTAACACCTATGGCGGACGGATCGCCGCACTGGCTGACGCCGCCCGCGAGAACGGACTGAAATTCTGATGAGCGTGCACACCAATGGAAGGACCGCATAATGGCGGACCAGACTTCTGATTCCGGGTCGGCCCCCGAGGCGGCCCCGGACACCAGTGCGCCCTCGGCGGGCACCAGGACCGATGAGCAGCGCGGCGGACGCGGCGGCGATCGTGGCCGACGCGACGATCGTGGTGGTCGCGACGGCGGGCGTGGCGGCCGCGATGGCGGCGAGAAGAGCAACTTCCTGGAGCGCGTCGTCGCGATCAACCGCGTCTCCAAGGTCGTCAAGGGCGGCCGCCGGTTTAGCTTCACCGCCCTGGTGATCGTCGGTGACGGCAACGGCATGGTGGGCGTCGGCTACGGCAAGGCCAAAGAGGTGCCTGCCGCGATCGCCAAGGGCGTCGAGGAAGCCCGCAAGAGCTTCTTCCGGGTTCCGCTGATCGGCGGCACCATCGTCCACCCGGTTCAGGGTGAGGCGGCCGCCGGTGTGGTCATGCTGCGGCCGGCCAGCCCCGGTACCGGTGTTATCGCCGGCGGTGCGGTGCGCGCGGTGCTGGAATGTGCCGGCGTGCACGACGTGCTGGCGAAGTCGCTGGGCAGTGACAACGCGATCAACGTGGTGCATGCCACGGTGACCGCGCTGAAGATGCTGCAGCGCCCCGAAGAGGTGGCCGCCCGTCGCGGTCTGCCTATTGAAGACGTCGCGCCGGCTGGCATGCTGCGGGCTCGTCGCGAGAGTGAGGCTGCGGCACGCCATGCGGTCGCGGCGGCGGTACGTGAAGGAAGCGCATAGTTACATGGACCAAAAGGAATCAACACAGCTGAAAATCACTCAGGTGCGCGGCACCGTCGGTGCGCGCTGGAAGCAGCGGGAGAGCCTGCGGACCCTCGGCCTGAAGAAGATTCGCCAGTCGGTGGTCCGCGAGGACAACCCGCAGACCCGCGGGCTGATCAAGGCCGTGCACCACCTCATCGAGGTTGAGGAAGTCTGATGACCATCAAGCTTCATGATCTTCGGCCCGCGCCGGGTGCGAAGACCCGCAAGACCCGCGTCGGTCGTGGCGAGGGCTCCAAGGGTAAGACTGCCGGCCGAGGCACCAAGGGCACCAAGGCTCGCAACCAGGTGGCGGTCGGCTTCGAGGGCGGGCAGATGCCCATCCACATGCGGCTGCCGAAGCTCAAGGGCTTCAAGAACCGGTTCCGCACCGCCTACGAGGTGGTCAATGTCGGCGATATCAGCCGGCTGTTCCCCTCCGGGGGCGAGGTGGGGCTGGCCGACCTCGTCGAGAAGGGTGCAGTTCGCAAGAACACCTTGGTGAAGGTGCTCGGCGACGGGAACATCTCCGTGAAGGTGGATGTGACGGCGCATAAGTTCAGTGGCAGTGCGCGGGAGAAGATCACCGCCGCAGGCGGATCCGTCACCGAGGCGTAGTGATCGGCCGCGCTTTCCTGCCCGGCGTCGGTGACGACCTACGCGGCGTCGGCCGTCGGATCGACACTGCCCGCCACCACGGCATTCCGAATGGGTGCATCCTCGAATTCGATATCCAGTCCCTACCGCCGGAGACCACCGGATTCGATCCGATGGCGTTCATTGCCGGCGGCGGTCGCCCGCTCTTGTTGCGGCAGGCCATCGCCGCCATTCACCGTGCCGCTGAGGACCCCCGCATCACGGGACTGATTGCCCGCGTTCAGCTTTCAGCTGCTCCACCGGGGGCCGTACAGGAACTGCGCGAGGCACTTGCCGCCTTCGCCGCGGTCAAGCCGTCGCTTGCCTGGGCCGAGACCTACCCGGGAACGCTGTCCTACTACCTGGCCTCAGCGTTCGGCGAGGTGTGGATGCAACCCTCCGGCACCGTAGGGCTGATCGGATTTGCCAGCAATGCGCTGTTTCTGCGTGACGCCTTGGAGAAGGCAGGTATTCAGGCGCAGTTCGTGGCGCGCGGGGAGTACAAGTCGATGGCCAATACGTTCACCGAAGACCACTACACCGACGCGCATCGGGAAGCGGACAGCCGGTTAATCGAAAGCCTGCACAGCCAGGTGTGGCAGGGGATCGCCGAGTCTCGGCGGCTCAGCACCGCCGTGCTCGACGAGCTTGCCGACCGGGCCCCATTGCTGCGCGATGATGCTCTCGCCGCCGGGTTGATCGACCGCATCGGCTTCCGGGATGAGGCCTACCGCCGGATCGGCGAGCTCACCGACGCCGCAACCAACCCCGACGACCCCGACGGTGACGACGCGCCGCCGCGGCTCTTCCTGTCCCGCTACGCCCAAACCCGTGAGAACCGACCATCGCTGCGCAAGAAAAACCCGGCACTCGCGCTGGTCACGGTCAGTGGTCCGATCGTCAGCGGTCGTGGCGGTCCGGGGTTGTCGCCGTTCGGACGCTCGAGTGCCGGTGGTGACACCATCGCCGCGGCGTTGCGAGAAGCCGGCGCCGATGACGATGTGAAAGCGGTGGTGCTGCGGATAGATAGCCCGGGCGGTTCGGTCAACGCCTCGGAGACGATCTGGCGGGAGGTTGCGCGTATCCGCTCAGCCGGCAAGCCCGTGGTTGCCTCGATGGGTGCGGTCGCCGCGTCCGGCGGCTACTACATCGCGATGGCGGCCGACGCGATCGTCGCCAACCCCGCGACGATCACCGGTTCGATCGGTGTGGTGACCGGCAAGCTGGTGGCCCGCGAACTCAAGGACCGTCTCGGCGTCGGATCGGATGTGGTTCGGACCAATGCCAATGCCGATGCGTGGTCTGCCAATTCACCGTTCACCGACACCCAGTACGACATGGTCAGGGCCGAGGCGGATCTGTTCTACGACGACTTCGTACGCCGGGTGGCCGAGGCCCGGGAGATGTCAGTGGCCGACGTCGAATTGGCCGCCCGCGGGCGAGTATGGACCGGGGCTGACGCGCTCGAGCGCAGGCTGGTCGACGAGCTCGGCGGATTGCGGACTGCGGTGCGCCGCGCCAAGGCGCTCGCCGGTCTCGATGTCGACGCGCAGGTGCGACTGGTGGGCTATCCGGGGTCGTCGGTGCTGGATTTTCTGCGGCCCAGAGCCTCATCACAACCGGCCGCAGCGTCGCTGCCGGATGCCGCGGCCGGGCTGATGCGTGGAGTCGCCGGGGGCGTCATCGCCAACAGCGAGCGCACCCTGACCGGGGCGACGGCGCTGTGGTTGGGGGACTGGCGGTTCTGAGGGCGTCAGCGCCTGGCGCTGACGTAGACGATCTCGCCGAGCGGGTCGTAGTCGCCGCGGTCCGGCGGGTGCACACCGCTTCGGATGAACAGTTGGTCTCCCGGTGTCGCCGTGACCCGCCAGCCCGTGGCGCCCAGGTAGTCCATGGCACTGCTGCGCGGGCCGGGGTAGATCAGGTCGGGCATTTCGATGTCGAGGCCGCGAGCACTCATGGTCGCGGCCATCTCCCGCGCCTTGGTGGCGTCGAAATCGACGATGCCCGGAGCGTATTCGGTCGCCACTGCGCTCCCGGGTGCGCTCAACGCGGTAATTGTGTCAAAGAGCCGGTCCTGGGCATCGGGTGGCAGGTAGATCAGCAGGCCCTCGGCCAGCCATGCGGTCGGGGTCCCCGGATCGAAGCCGGCCGCCTTGAGGGCGGTCGGCCAGTCCCCGCGCAAGTCGATGCCGACGGTTCGGTGCTTGGCGATTGGCTGTGCACCGAGATCGTTCAGCACACCGGTCTTGAAGTCGATGACAGCCGGCTGATCGATCTCGTACACCACCGTGCCTGACGGCCATTGCAACCGGTAGGCGCGGGAGTCCAGCCCTGAGGCAAGGATCACCGCCTGCCGAACGTCCCCGGTGACACATGTGGAGATGAAGTAGTCGTCAAAGAACTTGGTGCGCATGGCCATGCCGGCGATCCTGGCCTGCATCCGCTCTGGTTCGGTGTCGCCGAACTGCGAGCTGTCGATGCTGCCGTCCATGATCTTGACGAAGAACTCGATCCCGACGGCACGTACCAGGGGTTCAGCGAAAGGATCGTTGATCAGGTGGCGCGGATCCTTCGTGGCCATTGCCCGACCGGCCGCCACCATGGTCGCCGTCACTCCGACTCCGGAGGCCAGATCCCAGCTGTCGCCATCTGTACGTGCCATTACGCGCTTGAGTCCAATGTCGCCGACAAGTACTGGAATCCGGTGAACTTCTCAGTCATCTCGTCGTCGTGGTGCTCGAAACCGTTGGCGGCGAACAGGTCCTGGACCAGACTGCCGCTGACCTTCCAGCCCAGCCCGGTGAGGTAGTCGATGACGTGGCTGCGCTCACCGGTATAGACCAGTCCGGCCAGATCGTCCTGGAAACCGAGTCGGCGCCAGCGGTCCTCGTTCGGTTCATCGCTGTCAGCCGGCGCGTCGGTGAACGCGTCCATGCTGGGCATGAACTCGGTCGCCAGCCGGCTTCCGACCGCACTGAGCGCGGTGATGTGGTCGAACAGGCGGTCCTGGGCGTCCGGCGGCAGGTAGATCAGCAGCCCCTCGGCAATCCACGCCGTCGGCGTGGCGGTATCGAATCCGTGGGCGCTCAACGCGGCCGGCCAGTCGTCCCGCAGATCGATGCCCACATTGCGCACTTCGGCCGTCGATTCGGCCCCCAGACCCGCCAGCGTTGCCACCTTAAAGTCGATCACACCGGGTTGGTCGACGTCGAACACCACGGTTCCGGTCGGCCAGGCCAGCCGGTAGGCCCGGGCGTCCAGACCCGAGGCCAGGATCACCACCTGACGGACGCCGGCGGCGGCGGTCGCCAGAAGAAAATCGTCGAAGTAGCGGGTGCGCACCGCCATCCCGTGGGCCATCCGCTC
>NZ_JAEMSG010000064.1:13171-17559 GCF_016462945.1 Mycolicibacterium sp.
ATCCGCTCCACATCGGAGCCCCCCGGTACGTCGCCGGCCAGAATCGCCGTGAAGTGCTCGATGCCGACCGCGGTGACCAGTGCCTCGGCCCAGGGGTCATCGATCAGGTCGGCGCGATTGGCGATCGCCCGTGATGTGGCCACTGCGGTCGCGGTGGCGCCGACGCCGGACGCGAGATCCCACGAGTCACCGTCGCGGCGGCCTTTCTGCGGTGGCGTCATTGGTTATGTTACTTCCGGATTGCAGTGACGGACAACGATTTACGTAGTTGAGCGTTCGCTGGATCATCGGGAAAGTGACGACCGTAGGTGGCGAACATCTCCGGTCGTGGGCGGGCATTTACCTGCCAGCCCAGTCGCTCGAGGTAGTCCACGACGGGCTGGCGTTCGCCGCCGTAGAAGAGAGCACCGAGGTTGAGGTCCAGACCGCGTTCGCCCCAGTGGGTACTCATCGCCGCCGCACGGTCGGCGATACCGGTTCCACCGTCGGGGTGGTACTCGGTGGCGATCCGGCTGCCCGGAACCGACAGCGCGGTGATGTTGTCGAAGAGCCGATCCTGGGCATCTGGCGGCAGATAGACCAGCAGCCGGGGGGAATCCTGATCGGCCAGGATGGCGTCGTCCTCCAGCACCCGGGCGAAGGCCTCGATTCCGACCGCCCGCACCGGGACGTCGGCGAACGGGTCGTCGATCAGGGGGTCTTGCTGGCGACTGGCCAACGCGCGCGCGGCGGCCACCAGAGTCGCAGTCGCGCCGACACCGGACGCTAGGTCCCAGGTGTCGTGATCCGTGCGCACCATGGGAGCCTTTCGAATCGCGGCAGCGGTCCACCGCTCCTACTTAGCTAATATAAGCAGCCGCCTGGGGCAGGGGCGCCGCACCCCGAATGGATTCCCGGCCGGCCTGGGCGAACTGTTAGTCTCGTAGACTGTTCGAACGTGCGTCTTCGTCGGCTTCATCCGGCGGTGATCTGCGCCTAAGAAGGTTTATCCGAACGCTGGCCCGGCCAGCCGCATCGGCGAGCCACGACTGTTGTCCGGCTGCCCAGGAGGAAGAGTGCTTTCGGCTTTCATCTCGTCGCTGCGGACGGCCGACCTGAGGCGGAAGATCCTCTTCACCCTGGGCATCGTCATCCTCTACCGGGCTGGCGCTTCTATGCCGTCGCCGGGGGTCAACTACCCGAACGTTCAAAAGTGCATCGAGCAGGTCAGCGGTGGGGCCGGGGCGCAGATCTACTCCCTGATCAACCTGTTCTCCGGCGGGGCGCTGCTGCAGCTGTCGGTGTTCGCGGTGGGCGTGATGCCCTACATCACCGCCAGCATCATCGTGCAGTTGCTCACCGTGGTCATCCCGCGTTTCGAGGAGTTGCAGAAGGAAGGCCAATCCGGCCAGGCCAAGATGACGCAGTACACGCGTTATCTGGCGGTCGCACTGGCCATTCTGCAGGCCACCAGCATCGTGGCGCTGGCAGCCAACGGTGGCCTGCTGCAGGGTTGCTCGCTCGATATCATCGAGGACAAAGGTATCTGGCCCCTCGTGGTCATCGTGCTGGTGTTGACTGCGGGCGCGACCCTGGTGATGTGGATGGGTGAGCTGGTCACCGAGCGCGGGGTCGGCAACGGTATGTCGCTGCTGATCTTCGCCGGCATCGCCGCCGCGATCCCGGCTGAGGGCAAGTCCATTCTGGACAGCCGTGGCGGCGCCGTATTCACCGCGGTATGCGTGGCGGCGCTCATCATCGTTATCGGCGTGGTGTTCGTCGAGCAGGGTCAGCGCCGCATTCCGGTGCAGTACGCCAAGCGCATGGTGGGCCGACGCATGTACGGCGGCACCTCGACATATCTGCCGCTGAAGGTCAACCAGGCCGGCGTCATCCCGGTCATCTTCGCCTCGTCGCTGATCTACATCCCACACCTGATCACCCAGTTGGTCAGCAGCGGGAGCGGCGGACCGGGTAACAGCTGGTGGGACCGCTTCGTCGCCAGCCACCTCACCAACCCGGCCGACCCGACCTACGTCGCGATCTACTTCGGACTGATCATCTTCTTCACGTACTTTTATGTGTCGGTCACCTTCAATCCCGTAGAGCGTGCCGACGAGATGAAGAAGTTCGGTGGTTTCATCCCGGGTATCCGCCCCGGCAAGCCCACCGCGGATTACCTGAGCTACGTCTTGAACCGGATCACCCTTCCCGGCTCGATTTACCTGGGCGTGATCGCCGTCTTGCCGAACGTGTTCCTCCAGGCGGGTAACAGCGGTAGCGTCTCGAATCTGCCGTTCGGCGGTACCGCAGTGCTGATCGCGATTGGCGTCGGCCTCGACACGGTCAAACAGATCGAGAGCCAGCTGATGCAGCGCAACTACGAAGGGTTCCTCAAGTGAGGATCGTTCTGCTGGGTCCGCCGGGTGCAGGCAAGGGAACCCAGGCGATCCAGTTGGCTACCGATCTCGGCGTCCCTCAGATCTCGACCGGAGATCTGTTCCGGCACAACATCAGTTCCGGTACCACGTTGGGCCTGGAGGCCAAGAAGTATCTGGATGCCGGTGACCTGGTGCCCGCCAGTCTGACCAACGCGCTGGTCGACGATCGGCTCAACGATGCGGATGTGGCCGGGGGCTTCATCCTCGATGGCTTCCCCCGCTCGGTCGAGCAGGCGGAGGCTTTGCACGACATGCTGGATCGCCGCAATCTCAAACTGGACGCCGTGCTCGAATTCCGGGTACCCGAGGACGAACTCGTGGAACGGCTCAAAGGACGCGGCCGCGCAGATGACACCGAAGACGTCATCCGTAACCGGATGAAGGTCTACGGCGCCGAGACAGCACCACTGCTGGACTACTACCGCGATGAACTTAAGACGGTCGACGCGGTCGGAGAACTCGATGTGGTCTTCGCGCGGGCATTACGCGCACTCGATCGCTGACGTCTGCTGATGGTTTCCATTCCGGGACTGCGCAGCCGCAAGACCGTACCCGCCCGTTCAGCCGGTGAACTCGACGCGATGGCTGCCGCCGGTGCGGTGGTTGCTGCCGCATTACATGCGGTGCAGCAGGCCGCCGGGCCGGGGGTAACCACCAAAGTCCTCGACGAGATCGCCGAGACAGTGATCCGCGAAGCCGGGGGTATCCCGTCGTTCCTCGGCTATCACGGCTATCCCGCGAGCATCTGCTCATCGGTCAACGACCGCGTGGTGCACGGGATCCCGTCGGCTGATGAGGTGCTGGCTTACGGCGACCTGGTGTCCATTGATTGCGGCGCCATCATTGATTCGTGGCACGGTGATGCGGCGGTCACCATTGGTGTCGGTGAGCTGATACCGGCCGATGAGGCACTGTCGGCGGCCACTCACGCGGCGATGGAGGCCGGTATCGAGGCCATGGTGGTGGGAAACCGGCTGAGCGACGTCTCGCACGCCATCGAGCGTGGCGCGCGGACCGCGGAGCAGACGCACGGGCGCCGGTTCGGGATCGTCGCCGGATACGGCGGCCATGGCATCGGCCGGAGCATGCACATGGACCCGTTCCTGCCCAATGAGGGTGAGCCCGGCCGGGGGCCGTTGTTGGTGGCCGGTTCTGTGCTGGCCATCGAGCCGATGCTGACGTTGGGTACCACCCGAACCCGGATCCTCGGTGACGACTGGACCGTGGTGACCACCGACGGTTCGCGGGCCGCGCACTGGGAGCACACCGTCGCGGTGACCGAGAGCGGCCCGCGGATCCTTACCGCCTAGCTGCTCAGGCCTGAGTCGGCAGGGCAGCGATCCGGCGCGCCAGGTAGGGCGAGAACCAGCCGGCGTACTTTTCCTGAAGGTTCACGTCGCGCCAGTCCGAGCCGGTCACGATCTCGCGGCAGGTCGGCTCCCCGCACAGGCAGCGGAACTCGTCGTAATCGCTGGCATCGCACATCGCGTAGTCGAATGACAATTCCTCGCCCGGAGCGATATCGCGCATGGCGACCACGAGGGTCTGTCCGAGCAGACCGCAGTTGGGCTCGCAGGAGTGATTGAGCATGTCGCCAGGTTCGGGGGTTTCACCGGAGACGAGGTAGAGGTCGGTGTCGACCTGAATGGACCGCCCCTGCCGGTCGTGATCGAGGCTCTCGAGGTCTGACTTAGACATGATCCATCCGCCGAATGCGGCGACGGTCTCGCCGGCGGGGATGGGCTCCACCGCAAATGAACCCCAGCCCTTATGTCCGGCAGGTCGAGCTTCGGCCTTCGGCTGTAGCCAGTTGTAATCCACGTGGTGCACCCGTCCGTTCTGACGCGCCCTAGCCGTCGTAGTCCGTCTCAGCCCGACGAATTGTAAGGCATTCAGCACCCGGTCAGTCCGGTAGGAACCGTTCGGGGTGGTGGTAGGTGTTGGTGCCGCCGCGTTGGGGTGATCCGG
>NZ_JAEMSG010000065.1:0-5631 GCF_016462945.1 Mycolicibacterium sp.
CTGGCCCTGTCGCGGATCGCCGCCGAGGCGCCCGAAGACACCATCGTGTTCTGCGGCGTGCACTTCATGGCCGAGACCGCCAAGATCCTCAGCCCTGACAAGACCGTGCTGATCCCCGATCAACGCGCCGGGTGCTCGCTGGCCGACTCCATCACCGCCGAGGACCTGCAGGCCTGGAAAGACGAATACCCCGGCGCCGTCGTGGTCTCCTACGTCAACACCACCGCCGCGGTGAAGGCGCTCACCGACATCTGCTGCACCTCGTCCAACGCCGTCGATGTCGTCAATTCCATTCCGGCTGACCGCGAGGTGCTGTTCCTCCCCGATCAGTTCCTGGGCGCCCACGTCCGCCGGATGACCGGCCGGAAGAACCTGCACATCTGGGCCGGCGAATGTCACGTCCACGCCGGCATCAACGGTGACGAACTTACCGCCAAGGCCCGCAGCCACCCCGACGCCGAGTTGTATGTGCACCCCGAATGCGGTTGTGCTACGTCGGCGCTGTATCTGGCCGGTGAGGGTGCGTTCCCGGAAGACCGGGTGAAGATCCTGTCCACCGGTCAGATGCTGGATGCCGCCCGAACCTCGCACGCCAAGCAGGTACTGGTGGCTACCGAGGTCGGCATGCTGTACCAGCTCCGCAACGCCGCACCGAATATCGACTTCCAGGCCGTCAACGATCGTGCGTCGTGCAAGTACATGAAGATGATCACCCCGGCCGCGCTGCTGCGCTGCCTGATCGAGGGTGCCGATGAGGTCGACGTCGATCCCGATACCGTGCGTCGTGCCCGCGCCAGCGTGCAACGCATGATCGCGATCGGTGCACCTGGCGGTGGCGAGTGACCCGCCGGGTCGCCTCCCGTGATACCGCGGGGGTCAACTGGGAGCAGCGCGCCGATGTCGTCGTCATCGGCACCGGTGTGGCCGGTCTGGCGGCCGCGCTCGCCGCGCATCGTCGCGGCAGTCGCACCGTCGTCTTGAGTAAGGCCACCGAGACCGCCACCTTCTACGCCCAGGGCGGCATCGCCGTGGTGCTGCCCTACACCGATGACACCGTCGAAGCCCACGTGCACGACACCGTGATCGCCGGGGCGGGGCTGTGCGATGACAACGCCGTGCGCTCGATCGTCGCCGACGGCTACCAGGCGGTGGCCGATCTGATCGCCGACGGTGCCCGGTTCGATGAGAGCGCCCCCGGGCAGTGGGCGCTGACGCGCGAGGGCGGGCATTCCCGCCGTCGCATCATGCACGCCGGGGGAGACGCCACCGGTGCTGAGGTGCAGCGCGCACTCGACCACGCCGCGGCCACCCTTGATATCCGGCATGACCACGTGGCGCTGGAGATCCTGCATGACGGTTCGGCGGTCACCGGGGTGCTGGTGGGCAATGCCGACGGTATCGGCGTGCTGCACACCGCCTCGGTGATCCTGGCCACCGGCGGACTCGGCCACCTCTACAGCGCCACCACCAACCCGGCCGGTTCCACCGGCGACGGTATCGCGCTGGCACTGTGGGCCGGCGTCGATGTCACCGACATTGAGTTCATCCAGTTCCACCCGACCATGCTGTTCGATCGCAACGGATCCGGCCGTCGGCCGCTGATCACCGAGGCCCTGCGCGGGGAGGGCGCGATCCTGCTCGATGCCCGGGGTGATTCGGTCACCGCGGGAGTCCACCCGATGGGCGACCTCGCTCCGCGCGATGTGGTGGCGGCCGCCATCGAGGCCCGGCTGCGGGAGAGCGGTGACGAATGCGTCTTTCTCGACGCGCGATCCATTGATCGGTTTGCCGAGCGGTTCCCGACCGTGACCGCCGCGTGCCGCGACGCCGGTATCGACCCGACGACGAGTCCGATCCCGGTGGTTCCCGGCGCGCACTACAGCTGCGGCGGGGTGAGCACCGACGTGTACGGCCGCACCTCTCTGCCCGGCCTGTTCGCCGCCGGTGAGGTGGCCCGCACCGGTATGCACGGTGCTAATCGACTGGCGTCCAACAGCCTGCTGGAAGGACTGGTGGTCGGTGGCCGTGCGGGATGGGAGGCTGCCGGGCATGCTCGAAGTGCAGGTGCGCCAACAGCGAAAGTGCAACCGGCCCAACGGTTTGCGCTCAATCGGGGCGAACTGCAGCGGGCGATGACACGATGGGCGTCGGTGGTGCGCGACGCCGACGGGCTCATGCTGCTCATCGATGAAATCGACGGTGCCGCGCCGCGCACGATGGTGACCCGAGCCGATGTGGAAGACGTCGCGCTCACCCTGTCGGCCCGCGCTGTCGCGGCGGCCGCACTGGCCCGCACCGAGACCCGCGGCTGTCACCATCGAAGTGATTTCCCCGATACCGATCCGGCGCAGGCCATTCCGGTGAGCGTGCATGCCCATGCCGACGGCCGCGTCGCGCTCGCCGAGCAGGCCGTCCCCGTCACGCGATGACGCTGACACCCCAGATGACGCTGACGCCCCAGGAGCGCGACGAGGCGCTGGTGACGATCCGCCGCGGCCTCGATGAGGATCTGCGCTACGGCCCCGACGTGACCACCATCGCGACCGTGCCTGCCGACGCCCGCACCGAAGCGGCCCTGGTCGCCCGGGAATCCGGCGTCGCTGCCGGGGTGGACATCGCACTGATGGTGCTCGACGAGGTTCTTGGCGCCGACGGCTACCGGGTACTGGATCGGGTGCAGGATGGCGCCCGATTGGAGCCCGGTCAGGTACTGCTGCGCGTCGAGGGTCCCACCCGCGGTCTGCTGACCGCCGAGCGAACCCTACTCAACCTCCTCTGCCACCTCTCCGGCATCGCCACCGCCACCGCCGCCTGGGTGGCCGCCGTCGAGGGAACCAAGACCAAGATTCGCGACACCCGCAAGACCCTGCCAGGGCTTCGGGCCTTGCAGAAGTACGCGGTGCGGGTCGGCGGCGGGGTCAACCACCGGATGGGCCTGGGTGATGCCGCGCTCATCAAGGACAACCATGTGGCCGCGGCGGGATCGGTGGTCGCCGCACTGCGCGCCGTCCGCGCCGCCGCACCCGATCTGCCCTGCGAGGTCGAGGTCGACACCCTCGAACAACTCGACGATGTTCTCGGTGAGGACGTGGCGTTGATCCTGCTGGACAACTTCCCGGTGTGGCAGACCCAGATGGCGGTGCAACGCCGCGACGCCCGTGCCCCGCAGGTATTGCTGGAGTCTTCAGGCGGGCTGTCGCTGGAGTCCGCCGCGCACTACGCCGGCACCGGGGTGGACTACCTCGCCGTGGGCGCGCTCACCCACTCCGTGCGGGTGCTTGATATCGGCTTGGATCTCTAGGGCCGAATCACTCGACGGCTCAGGCGATGTCGGCCGCGAACACCCCGACCCCACGGCGGGCCACAAACCGCATCATCGGTGGCAGCGACGGGTCATCGGTGCCCGCCGCAACGATCCGTGGGTTGACCAGATGTACGTCACGGCCGCGCAGTGTCAGATCCGCTGCGCCGGCGGCCAGGATGTTCTTCACCCAGTTGGTCTTGCCGTGTAACAGTCCGATTGCCACCGTGTTGCCCTTGCGGTACGCCGAGATTGCCGTCTGGTAGTCCTTGCCCGACTTGCGTCCCCGATGCTTGATGACCGTAATGCCCGGCGTGAACCGGGTCAGCGGAACCGCCACCGGGTTGATGTACTTGATCTGGAAGTTCTCCAGCCACACCGGGAACTTCATCGGGACATCGGGCGAGTCGTTGGGATGGTCTTGTTTACGCATAGGGGCCATCATGCTGCACGTATCTCATGCTGCACATGTCTGATGCTGCACCTGTTTCATCAAGTCGCGTGCCGGACCAGAGACAGCACCACCGCCGCGATCGCGAACATCGCCGACAGTGTCCGGTTGAGGACCGTCTGTTGTCTCGGGGTCCGCAGCCAACCGAGCAGTCGTGCGGCCAGGCCGGTGTAGGCGCCCATGATCACCAGGTCGACGGCAACCATCGTCGCCGCGAGTATCAGGTACTGCGGCATCAGCGGCCGGGTCGGCACCACGAACTGGGGCACCACCGCGAGCATGAACACCAGACCCTTCGGGTTGGTGGCGTTGACCAGAAAGCCCCGGGCGAGCAGTGACAGCCGCCCGTCGTTGGCATCACCGCCGACCTGGGTGGTCAGGTCCTCCGGCGTGCTGCGCCACTGCCGCACCGCGAGGTAGATCAAATAGCCCACCCCGACCCACTTGATGGCGTTGAACACCACCAGGGATTTCGCCACCGCGGCGCCGAGACCGACCGCGACCACCACCAACTGCAACATCAGTCCGATTTGTAGGCCGGCGATGCTCCAGTAGCCGCGCCGCAGGCCGTGGTTGAGGCCGGTGGCCATCGACTGGACTGCGCCCGCACCTGGCGAAATGCTGATTGCCATCGCGGCGCCGACGAACGCGAGCCACAGATCGGGTTGCACGCCGGGAGCCTACTGATCCCGGGCCCACCTGCCGTCCCCGAGACGTGCGCGAACCGATTCGATGCGTAATTGATTTTCGAATCCCTGCTGCGATCAGCGACAATAGGACCGATGACGCCCTTCGCCATGTCCCGAATCGACCTGCGTGGCCGTGCCCTGACCGCCGCGCAGTTGCGGTCCGCGCTGCCCCGGGGCGGTGTCGACGTCGATGCGGTTGTTCCCACGGTCCGGCCCATCGTCGACGACGTCGCCGCCCGCGGGGCGGTAGCGGCGCTGGAATACGGCGAGAAATTTGACGGCGTACGCCCCGGCAGTGTCCGAGTTCCGGTGGCGGAGCTCCGATCCGCCCTGGGCGCGTTGGCCCCCGATGTGCGGGCCGCCCTCGAGGTGGCCATCGAGCGCACCCGCGCCGTGCACGCCGATCAGCGCCGCACCGACACCACGACAACTCTCGGGCCAGGAGCCTCGGTGACCGAGCGGTGGGTGCCGGTGGAGCGGGTGGGCCTTTATGTGCCCGGTGGCACCGCGGTCTACCCCTCGAGTGTGGTGATGAACGTGGTGCCGGCCCAGGCTGCGGGTGTGGAGTCGCTGGTGGTCGCCAGCCCGCCGCAGGCGGCGTTCGGTGGCCTGCCGCACCCCACCATTCTCGCCGCCGCGCAACTGCTCGGTGTGGACGAGGTGTGGGCGGTCGGCGGTGCGCAGGGTGTGGCGCTACTCGCGTTCGGTGGCACCGATACCGACGGCACCGAACTTGCTCCGGTCGACATGATCACCGGACCGGGCAATATCTATGTGACGGCCGCGAAGCGGATCTGCCGCTCACAGGTCGGCATTGATTCCGAGGCCGGCCCGACCGAGATCGCCATCCTTGCCGACCACACCGCCGACCCGGTGCATGTGGCAGCAGATCTGATCAGCCAGGCCGAACACGATGTGATGGCAGCCAGCGTGCTGGTCACCGACAGCGCCGCGCTGGCCGATGCCACCGACGCCGAACTGGCCGTTCAGCTGACCACCACCGTGCACCGCGAACGGGTCATCGAAGCATTGACCGGACGCCAGTCCGCGATCGTTCTCGTCGACGATGTGGATACCGGCGTGCGGGTGGTCAACGCGTACGCCGCTGAACACCTGGAAATCCAGACCGCTGATGCGACCGACGTCGCCGCCCGGATGGCGGAGCGATCGTGGTCGGTCTATAGAGAGCT
>NZ_JAEMSG010000065.1:5641-17548 GCF_016462945.1 Mycolicibacterium sp.
ATTTTCGTCGGCCCGTGGTCGCCGGTGAGTCTTGGCGATTACTGCGCCGGATCCAATCACGTGCTGCCCACCGCGGGCTGCGCGCGGCACTCCAGCGGATTGTCGGTGCAAACCTTCCTGCGCGGAATCCACGTCGTCGACTACACCGAGGCCGCCCTCAAGGATGTGTCCGGTCATGTCATCACCCTGGCCAACGCCGAAGATCTGCCCGGTCACGGCGAGGCGGTCCGCCGGAGGTTTGAACGGTGATGGGTATTGGAGACAGAGTCGCCCTCGAGGATCTGCCGCTGCGGGAGAACCTGCGCGGCAAATCGGCCTACGGAGCACCGCAACTCGACGTCGCGGTGCGGTTGAACACCAACGAGAACCCACACCCGCCCAGTGGTGACCTGATCGACGACGCGACCGAATCGGTGCGCATCGCCGCGGCGACCATGCACCGCTACCCGGATCGCGACGCGGTGGAGCTTCGGCGTGATCTGGCGGCGTACGTCACCGCCTGCACCGGCGTCGAGGTTGGTGTCGAGAATCTTTGGGCGGCAAACGGATCCAATGAGATCCTGCAGCAGCTGCTGCAGGCCTTCGGAGGTCCGGGTCGAACCGCGCTCGGCTTCGTGCCGTCCTATTCGATGCATCCGATCATCTCCGACGGAACCCAGACCCAGTGGATTGAGGCCTACCGCGCCGCCGATTTCAGCCTCGACGTGGATGCGGCGGTTGCTGCGATCGGATCCGTCAAGCCCGACGTGGTCTTCGTGACAAGCCCGAACAATCCGACCGGGCAGAGCATTGCGGCCTCGGATCTGCGACGGCTACTGGAGGCGATGACCTCCGGCGTGCTGATCGTCGACGAGGCCTACGGAGAGTTCTCCTCCCAACCCAGTGCGATTGCCCTGCTCGATGAGTACCCGGCGCGGCTGATCGTCAGTCGCACCATGAGCAAGGCATTCGCCTTTGCCGGTGGCCGCCTGGGTTATCTGGTCGCCGCGCCGGCCGTCATCGAAGCCGCCCTGCTGGTGCGCCTGCCGTACCACCTGTCGGTGATCACCCAGGCTGCTGCCCGCGCCGCACTGCGGCACTCCGGCGAGACCCTGGGCAGTGTGGCGGCGCTCGTCGCCGAACGCGAGCGAGTCTGTGCTGGCCTGCACGGCATGGGTTTCCGGGTGATCCCCAGCGATGCGAACTTCGTGCTGTTCGGTGAGTTTCCCGACGCCCCGGCCGCCTGGCAGCACTATCTCGACGACGGCGTTCTGATCCGTGATGTCGGTATTCCCGGCTACCTGCGGGTCACCATCGGACTGGCCCACGAGAACGACGCTTTCCTGACCGCCAGCCAACGATTGGTCACCGCCGAATCGGTACAGCCACTAGGAGCATCATGACCGCCACACCCGCCCGACGCGCACGGGTCGAACGCAAGACCAAAGAGTCCGATATCGTCGTCGAACTCGACCTCGACGGCACCGGCCGGGCATCGATAGACACCGGGGTGCCGTTCTTCGATCACATGCTCACCGCCCTGGGCACCCATGCGAGTTTCGACCTGACCGTGACCGCCCGCGGTGACGTCGAGATCGAGGGTCACCACACCATCGAGGACACCGCGATCGTGTTGGGCGCCGCACTCGGGCAGGCACTGGGCGACAAGAAGGGCATCCGGCGGTTCGGGGATTCCTACATCCCGATGGACGAGACACTGGCGCATGCCGCCGTCGACGTGTCCGGGCGACCGTATTTCGTGCACACCGGCGAACCCGATTATCTGGCGGAGTTCACCATCGCCGGATCCGGCGTGCCGTACCACACGGTCATCAACCGGCACGTCTTCGAGTCGCTGGCTGTCAACGCCCGCATCGCCCTGCATGTGCGCGTTATCTATGGCCGCGATCCGCATCACATCACCGAGGCGCAGTACAAGGCGGTGGCCCGCGCGCTGCGACAGGCCGTGGAGGCTGATCCACGGGTCGCCGGGGTGCCGTCCACCAAAGGCGTTCTGTGACCGGACGATCGGTCGTCGTTCTCGATTACGGATCGGGCAATCTGCGCTCAGCTCAGCGCGCCCTGGAACGGATCGGCGCCGATGTCGAGGTGACGGCGGACCGCGCCGCAGCATTGGCGGCCGACGGGCTCGTGGTACCGGGCGTCGGCGCGTTCGAGGCCTGTATGGGCGGACTGCGCGCCATCGACGGTGATGCCATCATCGCCGAACGCGTCGCCGCCGGGCGACCGGTGCTCGGTGTATGCGTCGGTATGCAGATCCTGTTCGCCCGGGGCATCGAGTTCGGGGTCCAGAGCACCGGCTGCGGACAGTGGCCGGGATCGGTCACTCGACTGGACGCGCCGGTGATTCCGCACATGGGCTGGAACGTTGTCGACGCGGCACCGGGCAGCAGGTTGTTCAAAGGGATCGACGCCGACACCCGGTTCTACTTCGTGCACTCCTACGCGGCACAGACCTGGGAGGGTGATCCGGGCGCACTGCTCACCTGCTCCACCCACACCGCGCGATTCCTTGCCGCCGTCGAGGACGGTGCGTTATCGGCGACACAATTTCATCCGGAGAAGAGCGGTGACGCCGGTGCGGCCCTACTCGCCAATTGGGTTGAGGGGCTGTGAAAAGCGACGCGTCATTGATCCTGCTGCCCGCCGTCGATGTAATCGAGGGCCGGGCGGTTCGGCTGGTTCAAGGTAAGGCCGGCAGCGAGACCGAGTACGGCACCGCACTGGAGGCCGCTATGGCCTGGCAGCGTGACGGAGCCGAATGGATCCACCTGGTTGACCTGGACGCCGCGTTCGGACGAGGCAGCAACCGCGAACTGCTCGCCGATGTGGTGCGCGCACTTGACGTGAAAGTCGAACTCTCCGGCGGGATCCGGGACGATGAATCGCTGAAGGTCGCGCTGGCAACGGGTTGCGCCCGGGTCAATATCGGCACCGCGGCACTCGAGGATCCGCTGTGGTGCGCTCGTGCCATCGCCGAGTACGGGGAACGGGTCGCCGTCGGGCTTGATGTGCAAGTCGTCGACGGGGAGCACCGGTTGCGTGGCCGCGGCTGGGAAACCGACGGCGGTGATCTGTGGTCGGTGCTGGAACGCCTCGACAGCGAGGGCTGTTCGCGGTTCGTCGTCACTGATGTCACCCGGGACGGCACGCTCACCGGACCGAACCTCGATCTGCTCGAGGGCGTCGCCGAATGTACGGAGTCTCCGCTGATTGCCTCGGGCGGAGTGGCCAGCCTCGAGGACCTCCGTGCCATCGCCACGCTCACCGGTTGCGGTGTTGAGGGTGCGATCGTCGGCAAGGCTCTTTATGCCGGCCGCTTCACCCTGCCCGAAGCCCTGGTCGCGGTGAGTCGCTAACGTGACGCCGTCGCGCACGGACCTTGCGGTACGGGTCATCCCGTGCCTGGACGTCGACGCCGGCCGGGTGGTCAAGGGCGTCAACTTCGCCAACCTGCGCGACGCCGGAGACCCGGTGGAGCTCGCCGCCGCCTACGACGCCGAGGGCGCCGACGAACTGACGTTCCTGGACGTGACGGCGTCGTCATCGGGCCGGGCCACCATGCTCGACGTGGTGCGCCGCACCGCCGACCAGATTTTCATCCCGCTGACCGTCGGCGGGGGCGTTCGTGCGGTGGCCGATGTCGATGCGCTGTTGCGTGCGGGAGCGGACAAGGTATCGGTCAACACCGCTGCGATCGCCCGACCCGAGCTGCTCGCCGAACTCGCCCGCCAGTTCGGTTCCCAGTGCATCGTGCTGTCGGTCGATGCCCGCACCGTACCCCCGGGCGGTGCGTCGACGCCGTCGGGTTGGGAGGTCACCACCCACGGTGGCCGGCAGGGCACCGGGATCGATGCGGTCGAATGGGCAAGGCGCGGAGCCGAACTCGGCGTTGGCGAGATCCTGCTCAACTCGATGGATGCCGACGGCACCAAGGCCGGGTTCGACCTTCCGATGCTGCGCGCGGTGCGCGCGGTGGTGACGGTTCCGGTGATCGCCAGCGGGGGAGCCGGGGCGCTGGGGGATTTCGCGCCCGCAGTACACGCCGGCGCCGACGCCGTGCTGGCGGCCAGCGTGTTCCACTTCGGTGAGCTGACCATCGGACAGGTGAAGGCGGCGATGGCTGCGGCGGGGGTGACCGTTAGGTGAGTGCACTGGATCCCGAGATCGCTACGCGAGTCAAGCGCGATGCCGACGGACTATTCGCCGCAATCGCCCAGGAGCGCGGCACCGGAAAGGTGCTGATGCTGGCCTGGATGGATGACGAGGCACTGGCCCGCACCCTGGCAACCCGCGAGGCCACCTACTACTCCCGCTCTCGCGACGAGCACTGGGTCAAGGGCGCCACCTCGGGTCACACCCAGTACGTGCACTCGGTGCGGCTGGATTGCGATGGCGATGCGGTGCTGCTCGAGGTCGACCAGACCGACGGCGCCTGTCATACGGGCGAGCACACCTGCTTTGACGCCGATCAACTATTGGGCCCCGCAGACTGACTCCGCGACCGTGTGCGAAAGTCCGCTGCAGGCGGCGTGTCGGCGTGCCGACACGCACGCTCGCGGGTGGGCGAGGGCCCGGAAGGCCAAGGGCGGCTAACCGGCTAGCGCGACCGCAACAGCGCCAGCGCCTTATCGGCGTGGGTGTCCATATTGAGTTCGCTGGCGATCACGTCGAGCACGGTGCGATCGGTGTCGATGACGAACGTGGTCCGCTTGACCGGCAGCAGCTTGCCGAGCAGGCCGCGTTTGACGCCGAAGGTTTCGGCGACCGCGCCATTGCTGTCGGACAGCAGTGGGTAGTCGAATCGCTGGGAGTCGGCGAAGCGGGCCTGCTTATCGACCCCGTCGGTGCTGATGCCCACCCGGGAGGCTCCCACCGCGGCGAACTCCCCGGCCAGGTCGCGGAAGTGACAGGCCTCCCTGGTACAGCCCGGCGTCATGGCGGCCGGGTAGAAGAACAGCACGATCGGCCCGTCGGCCAGCAGGCCGGTCAGCGAACGGACGGTTCCGGTTTGATCCGGCAGTTCGAACTCGGGCACTTGGTCGCCCCGTTTGATCCCTGATGTCATGGGCTCAACGCTAACGCCGTGCGGCTGGGATGAACAGATCGGGGATGAACCGGTCTGGGAGGATGTACCGCATGCACGCCACCACCACCCGCGAGGAGTTCCGCGCGCTGGCCGCCGAACACCGCGTGGTTCCGGTCACCCGCAAGGTGCTCGCCGATAGCGAGACTCCGCTGTCGGCGTATCGGAAGTTGGCCGCCGGCCGACCCGGAACCTTCCTGCTGGAGTCCGCCGAGAACGGCCGGTCCTGGTCGCGGTGGTCGTTCATCGGGGCCGGCGCACCCTCGGCGTTGACGGTGCGTGACGGCCACGCGGTCTGGCTGGGCGCCACCCCGAACGGCGCGCCGGTGGGCGGCGACCCCTTGGACGCGCTTCGGACGACGCTCGGGCTGCTGTCCACCGGCCCGCTGGCCGGTATGCCGCCGCTGTCGGCCGGTCTGGTGGGGTTCTTCGCCTACGACTTCGTCCGCCGGCTGGAGCGCCTGCCCGAACTGGCCGTCGACGACCTCCACCTGCCCGACATGCTGTTGATGCTGGCCACCGATATCGCCGCTGTCGACCACCACGAGGGCACCATCACCCTGATCGCCAATGCGGTGAACTGGAATGGCAGCGACGAGCACGTGGATGAGGCCTACGACGGCGCCGTCGTCCGCCTCGACGTGATGACGACCGCGCTGGGACAGCCACTGAGTTCCACCGTCGCCACCTTCACCCGGCCCGAACCGCACCCACGCGCACAGCGCACGCTCGAGGAGTACGGGGCGGTAGTCGAGCGACTGGTCTCCGAGATCGAAGCCGGTGAAGCCTTTCAGGTGGTGCCGTCGCAGCGGTTCGAGATGGACACCGCGGCGGATCCGATCGATGTCTACCGGATGCTTCGGGTGACCAATCCCAGTCCCTACATGTACCTGCTACAGATTCCCAACGAGGCGGGGGAGACCGCATTTTCGATCGTCGGATCCAGCCCGGAGGCACTGGTGACGGTGCAGGACGGATGGGCCACGACGCATCCGATCGCCGGCACCCGGTGGCGCGGTGGCTCGGAGGAGGAGGACCAGCTTCTCGAAAAGGAGTTGCTCTCCGATGAGAAGGAACGCGCCGAGCACCTGATGCTGGTCGACCTCGGCCGCAACGACCTCGGCCGGGTCTGCGTGCCCGGCACCGTGCGGGTCGAGGACTACAGCCATATCGAGCGCTACAGCCACGTCATGCATCTGGTCTCCACGGTGACCGGGGAACTGGCGCCGGGACGCACCGCACTGGACGCCGTCACCGCCTGCTTTCCGGCCGGCACGCTGTCCGGGGCGCCCAAGGTTCGCGCGATGGAACTCATTGAGGAGGTGGAGATCACTCGCCGCGGTTTGTACGGGGGTGTGGTCGGCTACCTCGACTTCGCCGGTAACGCCGACTTCGCGATCGCCATCCGCACCGCTTTGATGCGTGACGGCACCGCGTACGTGCAGGCCGGCGGCGGGGTGGTGGCCGACTCCAACGGTCCCTACGAGTACACCGAGGCGGCCAATAAGGCCAAGGCGGTGCTGGCCGCGATTGCCGCAGCCGAAACGCTGAGCGCGCCGTGATCCGCGTCGCACAACTGCTGCTCATCGTCTCGGCACTCGGATTATGGGTGGCCTCCCGGTTGCCATGGGTGTCGGTGGGCTCCTCCGACGGACTCGGACAGCCGACGACCGCAGTGCTCAAGGGTGCGGCGTGGTCCAGTGCGCTGCTGCCGCTCGCGGTACTGCTACTGGCGGCCGCGCTGGCCGGGTTGGCGGTGCGGGGGTGGCTGCTGCGGGTGGTCGCCGCGCTCGTGGCAATGGTGTGCCTGCTGCTGGGCTACCTCGGCGTCAGTCTCATGGTGATGCCCGACGTCGCACCGCGGGCCGCGGAGTTGGCCGGTGTCCCGGTGATGAACCTGGTTGCCAGCCAACGCCATATCGCCGGGGCGGTGGTGACCCTGGTCGCGGCGGCGGGCGCGCTGATCGGTGCGGTCCTGATGATGCGCGCTGCGGCGACGGAATCGCGGCAGGCGACGAAGTATGCCGCTGCCGCGGCCCTACGTGAGGGAAGTGGTGACGGAGCGATGTCCGAACGTCGCATGTGGGATGCACTCGACGAGGGTCGCGATCCCACGGATCGCGACTCCGGAGCCGCCATGTCGGCCGAGTCCGGCACCCCGGCCATCCCGGTGGCCGATTCCGGCACAGAGGGTCGGTGACAGGTGACGGTCACGGGGCGGTTACCCTTTGACGCACGTCGACCTGTCCGTCATACACCGCAAGAGGAGACCCGGCTTTCATGAGTTCGGCAACCGCACTCGACTCCATTCTCGAGGGAGTCTTTGTTGACGTTGCCGCGCGCGAGGCGCTGGTGAGTATGGCGGAGGTCAAGGCGGCCGCCGAGGCGGCACCCGCGCCACGCGATGTCCTCTCAGCGTTGCGCGCCCCCGGCATCGCGGTGATCGCCGAAGTGAAGCGGGACAGTCCGTCGCGCGGCCAACTCGCAACCATTACCGACCCGGCAGAGTTGGCCAGGGCGTATGAGAACGGTGGCGCCCGGGTGATCAGCGTGCTGACCGAGGAGCGCCGATTCAAGGGCTCGTTGGCCGACCTCGACGCGGTGCGCGCAGCGGTCGACATTCCGGTGTTGCGCAAGGACTTCATCGTGCGCCCCTACCAGATCCACGAGGCGCGGGCCCACGGCGCGGACATGCTGCTGTTGATTGTGGCGGCACTCGATCAGCCGGCGTTGGCGTCGATGCTCGACCGCACCGAGTCGCTGGGCATGACGGCGTTGGTGGAGGTGCACACCGAAGAGGAGGCCGACCGCGCGTTGCAGGCCGGCGCCAAGGTGATCGGCGTCAACGCCCGCGATCTCAAGACCCTCACCGTCGACCGGGACTGCTTCGGGCGGATCGCTCCCGGACTGCCGTCGGACATCATTCGGATCGCCGAGTCCGGCGTACGCGGCCCGGCCGACCTGCTCGCCTACGCCGGTGCCGGCGCCGATGCGGTACTGGTCGGCGAAGGCCTCGTCACCAGTGCCGACCCTCGTGGCGCGGTCGCCGACCTGGTCACCGCGGGCGCGCATCCGTCCTGTCCGAAACCGGTCCGCTGAGTCCAGCCCGGCTCGAGTTCTGATATGGCCGATACCTCCACGCCCAACCTGCCGCGCACCAGTGCGGCCGTCGCCGAGTCGACGATCCATGACCCCGACGCGCGCGGTCACTTCGGGGTTTTCGGTGGGCGCTATGTGCCCGAGGCGCTGATGGCCGTCATCGAGGAGGTCACCGCCGCCTACGAGAAGGCTCGCACCGACCAGACGTTCCTCGACAAACTCGACGACTTGCAGACGCACTATGCGGGCCGTCCGTCACCGCTCTATGAGGCCACCCGACTCAGTGCGCATGTCGGCGGCGCACGAATCTTCCTCAAACGCGAAGACCTCAACCACACCGGCTCCCACAAAATCAACAACGTTCTCGGTCAGGCACTGCTGGCCAAGCAGATGGGCAAGACCAGAGTCATCGCCGAGACCGGCGCCGGTCAGCACGGAGTGGCGACCGCGACCGCGTGCGCACTACTGGGCCTGGACTGCGTGATCTACATGGGGGCGGTCGACACCGCCCGTCAAGCGCTCAACGTCGCCCGGATGCGACTGCTGGGCGCCGAGGTGGTCGCGGTGCAATCCGGCTCGAAAACCCTCAAAGACGCCATCAATGATGCGTTCCGCGACTGGGTGGCTAATGCCGAACAGACCTACTACTGCTTCGGTACCGCCGCCGGGCCGCATCCGTTCCCACTGATGGTCCGCGACTTCCAGCGCGTCATCGGAATGGAGGCTCGCGCCCAGATGCTCAACCAGGTCGGCCGGTTACCGGACGCGGTGACCGCATGCGTGGGCGGGGGATCCAACGCGATCGGAATCTTCCACGCTTTTCTCGATGATCCGAACGTGCGCCTTGTCGGTTTCGAAGCCGCCGGCGACGGTGTGGAGACCGGACGGCACGCCGCCACCTTCTCCGGCGGCTCACCCGGGGCGTTTCAAGGCTCTTATTCGTACGTCTTGCAAAACGATGATGGCCAAACCGTCGATTCGCATTCGATCTCAGCTGGACTGGACTACCCCGGCGTCGGGCCGGAGCACGCTTTCCTCAAGGAGGCCGGCCGAACCGAGTACCGGCCGATCACCGACACCGCGGCAATGAACGGCTTCAGTCTGCTGTGCCGACTTGAGGGAATCATTCCGGCCATCGAGACTGCCCATGCCATCGCCGGTGTGGTCCCACTCGCGGCTGAACTTGGACCGGACTCGATCATCCTGATCAACCTGTCCGGCCGCGGAGACAAGGATGTGGAGACCGCCGCGCGGTGGTTCGGTCTGTTCGACAACGATAAGCCCGGACCCGCATGACCATTCAGCACAGCCCGTCGGGCCGACTCGCCCCGATTTTCGATGCGTGCCGTGCCGAGGGCCGTGCAGCGCTGATCGGCTACCTGCCGACCGGTTATCCCGATGTGTCGACGTCGATTGAAGCGATGGTCGCGATGTGCCAGTCGGGGTGCGACATCATCGAAGTTGGTGTTCCGTATTCCGATCCCGGAATGGACGGCCCGGTGATCGCGACGGCCACCGAGACCGCACTGCAGGCCGGCGTCCGGGTGAGCGACACCCTGCGGGCCGTCGAGGCGATCAGTGCCGCCGGCGGTAAAGCAGTGGTGATGACCTACTGGAACCCGGTGCTGCACTACGGCGTCGACGCATTCGCCCGGGATCTGGCCGCTGCCGGCGGGCTGGGCATGATCACGCCCGATCTGATTCCCGACGAGGCCGACGAATGGCTGGCGGCGTCCCAGCACCATGGCCTTGACCGGATCTTCCTGGTGGCCCCCTCCTCGACGCCGGAACGGTTGGCCCGCACCGTCGATGCGTCCCGCGGGTTCGCCTACGCGGCCTCGACCATGGGTGTGACCGGCACGCGTGACGTGGTGTCGCAGGCCGCTCCCGATCTCGTCCGTCGAGTCAGGGAGGTCTCCGACATTCCGGTCGGTGTGGGTCTGGGTGTGCGATCCGGCGAGCAGGCCTCCGAGATCGCCGAATTCGCGGACGGGGTCATCGTGGGTTCGGCTCTGGTGTCGGCGCTCAGCGACGGGGTGAACGCGGTACGGACACTGACGGAGGAACTCGCCGTGGGGGTTCGGAGGAAGTTGCCCGCCACGTGACGACAACGGTGCTTGCCTACTTTCCGAGTCCGGCCCAGGGTGTGTGGTACCTGGGCCCGTTTCCGATTCGGGCCTATGCGCTGTGCATCATCGCCGGCATCATCGTCGCGTTGGTCATCGGCGATCGGCGCTGGACTGCCCGCGGCGGAGAACGCGGCGTCATTTATGACATCGCGTTGTGGGCGGTGCCGTTCGGCCTGATCGGTGGTCGTATCTACCACCTCCTCACGGACTGGAAAACGTATTTCGGTGAGGGCGGCGCCGGAATCGGTGCCGCGCTGCGGATTTGGGAGGGCGGCCTCGGTATCTGGGGCGCCGTCGCCCTCGGCGGTGTCGGAGCGTGGATCGCGTGCCGTCGCAGGGGGATTCCACTGCCGGCGTTCGGCGATGCCGTCGCCCCGGGTATCGTCCTCGCGCAGGCGATCGGACGTCTGGGCAACTACTTCAACCAGGAACTCTACGGCCGCGAGACCACCGTGCCCTGGGGCCTGGAGATCTTCTACCGGCGGGATTTCGCCGGCGCCGTCGACGTGCACTCACTCGACGGGGTCTCGACCGGGCAGGTGGCGGCCGTCGTGCACCCGACGTTCCTCTACGAACTGTTGTGGAACCTGCTGGTGTTCGTGTTCCTGCTCTACATCGACCGTCGGTACCGGATCGGTCACGGGCGGTTGTTCGCGCTCTACGTGGCCTCGTACTGCGTCGGCCGATTCTGGGTCGAACTCATGCGTGACGACACCGCAACCCACATCGCCGGCATCCGCGTCAACGTGTTCACGGCGATGTTCATCTTCATCGGAGCCGTGGTGTACATGCTGCTGGCGCCGAAGGGCCGTGAGGATCCCGCGACCCTGCGGGGCCACCCTCCGGAGGCGGACTCCGCGGCTGAGGACGTGGCCGATGAGTTGGTGGCCGCCGCCAAGGGCAGCGGCATCCTCGCCGCGGTGACCGTCGCCGCCGAACACGAGCAGGAAGATGCCGCGGCCGTCGGTGACGACGATGGACTGACGGATGCCGAGTTCGTGGCAGAGGTGGAAGCCGAGGATGCCGCCACCGAAGCCGAACTGGAATACGAGATCGTTGAGTCCGAGTCCGAGTCGGGGGCCGTCGACACCGAGGCTGTCGAGACCGAGGTCGTCGACACCGAGGCTGTCGACGACGAGGCCGAGCTTGCCGCCGATGACGGACTGGTTGTGGTGTACGAGAACGCACCTGAACCGGAGACGGTCGTGGTGTACGACTCCGCTGTCGACGAGGAGCCGGAGGTCGCTCACACCGAGGTTGAGCCCGAAGTCGAGGCCGAGTCTGAACCCGAGGCCGAAGCCGAAGCTGAGCCCGAAATTGAGATCGAGGCTCACGGCGTGGACACCGACGCCAAGCCCGCGGGCTTCGGCCCGACACTGCGCCGCCTGCTCTGGGGCGTCAGCAGCACCAGCAAGGACTGATGCTCTGGCATGCTGAAGGCATGACCGAGCAACCGTTCGGAGGCGCGGGGGAGACTCCGCCGCCCTATTTTCCGCCGCCCAGCTACCCGCCGCCTAATTACCCGCCGCCGTACTATCCGCCGCCGGGCTTCTATCCCGACCCCGCCGCGCCCTACGGCCGGCACCCCATGAC
>NZ_JAEMSG010000158.1:0-563 GCF_016462945.1 Mycolicibacterium sp.
GCGACAGACGACCACAGCGTCGACGTTCTGGCTTGCCTGCACCACGACGCCGCACAGTTCCTCGCCGACGTGACCGCCGATGCCGGCGCCGCAACCGCGACACCAACCGTTCCGGCAGACCTGCCGAACCATTCCAACGAAAGGTAGAAACCAAATGACAGACGACCCCCGCGATCCTGTCGCCGCCGCGTTCGCCAATTACAAGCCCGCACCGCGCGACATTGTGCCGCGCACCATCACCGACGACCTCGAGGATCTGGCGTTACTCGCCGGAACACTGCTCGAGATCGCCTACTACGACGTCACGCCCAACGGCGTAACCCGGCACAACGAACACATCACCGTTTGCGAACCCATCACCAGAGAGGACAACTTGTGAATGACAATCCCGAAGCCACAAACAACACCGCCGAGGTTCCCACCGAGACCGACACCACAGCCACCGGCGAAGCCGCCACCTCGGCGCCCGACTCGGCGACGACGGAGGCGAACCGGGAGGCAGCCCGATACCGGCGCCGGTTAAGAGACACTGAAACCGAGCGCGACGCGCTGGCCGGGCTGCT
>NZ_JAEMSG010000158.1:573-4787 GCF_016462945.1 Mycolicibacterium sp.
GTGCTACACCAGGCCGAAGCCGAGCGAATCGCCGCCGCGCATCTGGCCGATGGCTCCGACATCTGGCGCGACGGCGCCGAAGTGACCGCACTGCTCGATGACGCCGGCAACGTCGACCAGGCGAAGGTCACCGAACTCGCCGCCGACATCGCAACGCAACACCCGCACTGGACTCGGAAAGCCGCACCGCCCAAACAGATCCACCGCGGCGGCCTGAACTCGGGTGCGTCGACGACAACCGAGCAGTCAATGCCATCGTGGGCGGCCTTGCTGAACGGCGGCCATCGGCAGTAGAATAGTCGATGAGTGGGCCGTTCGGCACGGCTGCCTCGGCCCACTCATCACCAGCCCCAGGCGGGCGAACGTAGGTCGACGGTAGATCCGCGATCATTCCGAAATCACCCCGCCTGAAAGGCAACTCATGACTCTGCTCACCGCCGTAAGCGGCGATACCCACGGCATTCTGCCTAATGAAATCGGCGTGCTCATCACAGAGCCGGTACGCCGCGCCTCGGTCGCGTTCAACGTCGCAAGCGTCGTGACCACGATGGCCCACGAATACCGGGTGCCCATCGTCACCGGCGACGCATCGGCCGCTTGGACACTTGAAGGTGACGAGATCAACGCCAGCGACGCCGGGTTCGACGAGATCGTCGTGCGCCCGTTCAAGGTTGCAGGACTGAGCATCGTGTCCCGAGAGCTCGCCAGCGACTCAAGCCCAAGCGCACAGCAGCTTGTCGGCGAAGGACTCGCGCAGTCGCTTGCCACAAAAGTCGACCTCGCGTTTTTCGGCAACACCGTCACCAATGGGCCGTCTGGCCTGCTCTCGGTCGCCGGTGTGCAGACCGTCGACATCGGCGCCGGTATCACTAACACCGACCCGTTCGCCGAGGCGCTGAGCAAGGCAGAGAACGTCGGCGCCAGCGTGAGCGCATTCGTCGCCAACCCGGCCGACGTACTCACACTGAGCAAGGTCAAGCGCTTAGACAACAGCAACGAACCTCTGCTGAGTTTCGATGCCACGCAACCGACTCGGCGCCAGGTGCTCGGCATCCCGCTGGTATCGAGTCCCGCTGTCGCCGCCGGCGATATCTGGGCGATCTCGGCGGCGAAGGCGCTTGTGGTGCTGCGCGAGGACGTGACGCTGGCGGTCGACGGTTCGGCCTACTTCTCGAGCGACTGCATCGGAATACGCGCCACACTGCGCGTGGGGTTCGCATTCCCTCATGCCGCTGCGATAGTTCGGCTCACCGCCGACTAAGGCCGCGGCGCCAGCGCTCGGGCCCTTTCTCCCGAGCGGCTGTGCTGCCGCAGTGCCGGGTGGCTTGGTGGTGGCCTGCCGAGTCACCCGGCACACCAATAGCGGGCGACACGAAATCGTCTGTCTCCGTTGAATCTAGGGCTAACAACAAGGCACCCCCCTGGCTATAAGACCCCTTGGCGGCACGGCGCACCCCAGTGGGCATTGGCGTTTTTTACCCCCGAAAGCTGAAACCATCCGACCCCTGAAAGGCACCACCGAATGAAACCCGATACAGACACTCCCGACGGCCTCAAGTGGTCTGGCCGGCGGCTGTGGGAAGCGACCGTGAGCGACTATGAACTCACCGTCCACGAAACCAACCTGCTGCTACAGGTCTGCCGAACTGTCGACGTTCTCGACTTGCTGGCCGCGCACGTCGATGTCGACGGGCCGATACTGGACAGCCCGACCGGACTTCGCACTCACCCGGCTCTCGTTGAGGCTCGAGCCCAAAGAATTACCTTGGCGCGCCTGCTGGCCGCGCTCGGCCTGCCGACCGGTGTGGTCGACGACAAGGGCGCAAAGAACCAGCGCCGCTCTGTTCGCGGTGTGTATCAGGTAGCCCTGTGAAGCGTCGCCAGTCGACTAACGGGACGCCGCCGGCCGAGCTCGCCGGGTTCAACCCGCGCGACTGGATTCCGGCCGGGGCCGAGTCAGATCCACGGGCGCCGACCCTCGGGCATCGGACATGGTCCGCCGCTCGAGCGGAGTGGGTCGCCGCCGGCGGCGTCTGGCCCGGCGGCGAGGGTCAGCGCGAAATGCAGGAGGCAATCTTGACGCCGGATGAGCCGTTCGACGGGAAAGGGTAGCGCCGAGTTGTGCCTACTCTGACGCTTCTTCTTGCAGTAGCTCAGCGGCACGATCCTGTAGCTTCCGAATCTTGTTCCAACACGAGCCGCAGAAATATCCCCAGCGATCCCAGACGCCGGGTTTAGCCCCTGCGTTAACAGCCATCTTGACGATCACTTCAGGCGATAGTCCCGCCGCAGCGAATTGGTCGATTGTCTCGGTGTAGTCCTTTGGAATCCGGTTGCGGTGGTAGCTCGGCCACGCTTTGACTACCGCCTCATACACAGCCTCTTTACTAGCGGCCGAGTGCCGTTCTTCCTCGGCTGCCCTCACCATTGCGGCCGACCAGTCTGCGGCAGCTTTATCCACACTGGCGACGATCTGCTCGTCGGGCGTCGTCGATGTTTTCCCCGCGTTGCAGTCCTGGCACGCCGTCACTAGATTGCCAGGCTCATCGAGACCGCCTAGCGCGACCGGTTTCACATGGTCGACAGTCAGCGCAACGTTCGGCGCCTTGGCACCGCAGTACTGGCAGGTGTGGTTATCGCGGCGCAGGATCTCAAAGCGCAGTCGTCGGGAGACAGCCATAGCAGGCAGCGTAGAACCTGCCACCGACATACCTGCCGAACATCAGCGCCGGCCCCGCCGATGGATCGCCAGCGACGCCTCGGAGATCAGCTGAGCGTGGGGAATGGTGCCGTTATCGCGGCGCACCCAGTCCGTAAGTGTATTCGCCGGTAGTCCAGTTTTGGGTGGCGTTGTATTTCATGCCGCTCATCGTCCCGTCACCGTTGTCCTCCTCTGCGACGAAGCATTCGAAGACTGTTGTCTTCTCGGTCAAGTCGTCGGTCGATCCACCATCTACCGGAACGCAAGATGCGGACAGAACCGGGCCGTCGATGATCCCGTCAGCGACGTGCTTATTCGCCATTGTCATCACCGAAGCTTCTATATCTTTGACTGCGGCGGCGCGCGCGGCGCGTGCAGTTGCTGCTTGCTGTTCAGCGGCTGCGACTGCCGCCGACGATGCCGCCGCCGCCGACGACGATGCCGCCGCCGCCGCATTGTTCCGCATTTGCGTGTCATGTTGGTTTTTCCAGAACAGACCTCCGGCCACCGTCGCCGCCAGGACGCCTGCTGCGAGGGCTGCGATGACAATCGTTTTCCTGTTGTATGCGGTGGACTTTTCATGCGCCGACTGCATTAGAGAAGCGGTGGCGTAGTCGTAAGGTCCCGCGTCGTCAGATTTAGCGTCGCCCGGTTCTGGCAGGGCCAGCCAACGGTGCCCGTCCCAATACCGCTGACCGCCACTCGGAGTGGGATACCAACCGGCTGGGGCCGCATCCGATTCGTTTGTCATTGGATCATGGAGCTTTCCGTTGTTTAGACAGGCTTGTAGTCGTAAGCTGCGGCGGTGGGTGCTAGGCCCAGGTCGATACCTGTGATGGCGACTGCAATGGCGATACGCAAAAACATGGCTCCCCCGCCGTTAGGGGCTGATGTGGCCGGGTTCATCCGGCAGCACCGTAGCCGCCGTGATCGAATACCATTCGTTGTCGGAGTAGTAGTCGTCGACCCATCCGGCGTCATAGTACGTGCAGTTGCTGGAGTAAACCGAGCCCCAACAGCTGCTCGAGGCGTTCCGGTAGTGCGCCGGGACGCCGATCATCCGGTGACGCATCCAGGAGCCGTCGGCCTGGATCGGGTCATCACAGATTACGCGCTGCTGGCTGCCGAGGAAGCCCCACCGCTGCTGTAGACAATTTCCCGGCAGCGCGTGGGCCGGTGCTGAGGTGACGACTGAAGCAGCGGCCACGGCGCTGGTCAAGACAATTTTCCCCCACATAGTTCCAGGCTTATCACACTGGCGTAATGCGGAGGCGCACAATGTCGTAAGTCGGCCGCTGGCTGCCCTCTCCCCGCTGAATCCTTGTAGTGCATTTTCCACATCACGATCGTCGTCACTGCTAGCCCCTAAAGATTGGGCTGGCTATCTGATCGCTGAGGTCATATCTAGGTCACGCGGCCCGTTTCGGGGGAGTAAAACCTATTCTGAACTGCAGTAAAACTGGTGCGCGATACTGGGATTGAACCAGTGACCTCTTCCGTGTCAGGGAAGCGC
>NZ_JAEMSG010000159.1 GCF_016462945.1 Mycolicibacterium sp.
GTGCCATGGGCGCCCGGCCGACCCGTCCGGGCGCTCCACGTCCCGGCGGTCCCGGCGGTCCCGGTTCCCGACCCGGCCCGGGCCAGGGTGCCCGTCCCGGTGGCGGTGGCGGTGGTAACTACCGCACCGGCGGTCCCGGTGCCGGTGGCCCCGGTGGTGCCCCACCGGCAGGCGCGGGTTTCCGCGGCCGTCCCGGTGGCGGCGGTCCCGGTGGCGGCGGTCCCGGTGGTGGTGGCGGTAGTGGCCGGCCCGGCCAGCGCGGTGGCGCGGCAGGTGCATTCGGTCGTCCCGGCGGAGCGGTCCGTCGTGGCCGCAAGTCCAAGCGGGCCAAACGCGCCGAGTACGAGAACATGCAGGCACCGGTCGTCGGTGGCGTGCGCCTTCCGCACGGCAACGGTGAGACCATCCGGTTGGCCCGCGGCGCGTCGCTGAGCGACTTCGCCGAGAAGATCGACGCCAACCCGGCTGCACTGGTGCAGGCCTTGTTCAACCTCGGTGAGATGGTGACCGCCACCCAGTCGGTGGGGGATGAGACCCTCGAATTGCTCGGTGGCGAGATGAACTACAACGTCCTGGTCGTCTCACCCGAGGACGAGGACCGTGAACTGCTGGAGTCCTTCGACCTCACGTACGGCGAAGACTCCGGTGGTGAAGAGGATCTGGTGATCCGCCCGCCGGTAGTCACCGTCATGGGTCACGTCGACCACGGCAAGACCCGACTGCTGGACACCATCCGCAAGGCCAACGTCCGCGAGGGCGAGGCCGGCGGTATCACCCAGCACATCGGCGCCTACCAGGTCGCCGTCACCCATGACGGCAACGAGCGGTTGATCACCTTCATCGACACCCCGGGCCACGAGGCATTCACCGCCATGCGTGCCCGCGGCGCTAAGGCCACCGATATCGCGATCCTGGTGGTGGCAGCCGATGACGGCGTGATGCCGCAGACGGTCGAAGCCATCAACCATGCGCAAGCCGCTGATGTGCCAATCGTGGTGGCGGTCAACAAGATTGACAAGGAAGGTGCGGATCCGCAGCGAATTCGCTCGCAGTTGACCGAATACGGCCTGGTTGCCGAGGATTTCGGTGGCGACACCATGTTCGTCGACATCTCCGCCAAGAACGGCACCAACATTCAGGCACTCGAGGAGGCAGTGCTGCTGACCGCCGATGCGGCGCTGGATTTACGGGCCAACCCAAATATGGAGGCCCAGGGTGTGGCCATCGAGGCGCATTTGGACCGTGGTCGGGGTCCGGTGGCGACCGTGCTGATTCAGCGCGGCACGCTGCGGGTCGGGGACTCGATCGTCGCCGGCGATGCTTACGGCCGCGTTCGTCGCATGGTTGACGAGCACGGCGAGGATGTCGAGGAAGCGACACCGTCGCGGCCGGTGCAGGTCATCGGCTTCACCTCGGTGCCGGGTGCCGGCGACAACCTGCTCGTCGTCGACGAGGATCGCACCGCCCGCCAGATCGCCGATCGGCGCAGCGCACGTAAGCGCAACGCCCTGGCCGCCCGGTCGCGCAAGCGGATCAGCCTGGAGGACCTGGAGTCGGCACTCAAGGAAACCAGTCAGCTCAACCTGATCCTCAAGGGCGACAACTCCGGCACCGTCGAGGCACTCGAGGAGGCGCTGCTGGGTATCGCGATCGACGATGAGGTGGAGTTGCGGGTCATCGACCGCGGCGTCGGTGGTATCACCGAGACCAACGTCAACCTGGCATCGGCCTCGGATGCGATCATCATCGGCTTCAACGTCCGCGCCGAGGGCAAGGCCACCGAGCTGGCCAACCGCGAAGGTGTGGAGATCCGCTACTACTCGGTGATCTACCAGGCGATCGACGAGATCGAGAAGGCCCTCAAGGGCATGCTCAAGCCGATCTACGAGGAGCGCGAACTCGGCCGGGCGGAAATCCGCGCGATTTTCCGGTCCTCCAAGGTCGGCAATATCGCGGGCTGCCTAGTGCAGTCGGGCATCATGCGCCGCAACGCCAAGGCGCGGTTGCTTCGCGACAGCGTCGTGGTCGCCGAGAACCTCACCGTCTCCTCGCTGAAGCGGGAGAAGGATGACGCCACCGAGGTCCGCGAGGGCTACGAGTGTGGTCTGACGGTGACCTACGCCGACATCAAGGAGGGCGACGTCATCGAGACCTATGAACTGGTCGAGAAGGCGCGCGTGTAATGGCAGCGGGGCATCGTGGCTGATCCCGCCCGGGCTAAGCGGCTTGCCAAGCGGATCTCGACCATCGTCGCCTCGGCGATCGAATACGAGATCAAGGATCCCCGGCTGGCCGGGGTGACGATCACCGACGCCAAGGTGACCGGCGACCTGCATGACGCCACGCTCTACTACACGGTCATCGGTCGCTCGCTGACCGAGGAGCCGGATTACGCCGGTGTGGCTACGGCGTTGGAGAGCGCCAAGGGTGTACTGCGTTCCAAAGTCGGGGCCGGCACCGGGGTGAAGTTCACCCCCACCCTGGCTTTCGTGCGCGACACCGTTCCCGATGCTGCGCACCGTATGGAGGAACTGCTGGCCCGGGCCCGTGAAGCTGATGCCGATGTGGCCCGGATCCGGGTGGGTGCCACCCCGGCCGGCGATGCGCAGCCCTACCGGGTGATCGACGACGGCCTCCAGACTGACAGCGGGGGTGACGACGATGGACTCGATGACTGACGTCACCCGGGCCGTCTTGCGCGTCGATGCCCGCGGCGCCGCGCAGGCGTTGGCCGACGTCGGCTCCGTGGTGATTCTCTGCCACGTGCAACCCGATGCCGACACGGTAGGCGCGGGGTTGGCACTGGGACTGGCGCTGGCCCGTGAGGGCACCGACGTCCAGGTCAGCTTCTCGGCGTCTGACACCCTGCCCGAATCGCTGCGTCGACTTCCCGGCTGTGAGCTACTGGTGGCTCCCGCCGAGTTGCGCCGTGATGCCGATCTGGTGGTGACCGTCGATGTATCCAGTGTCAACCGGCTCGGTGAGCTTGCCGAGCTGGTCACCGGTCCCGAGGTTCTCGTGATCGACCACCACAGGTCGAACACATTGTTTGGAAATCTTAATTTCGTTGATCCGCAAGCAGATTCGACCACTCTGCTGGTCGCTGACCTGCTTGACGCGTGGGGCCGCGATATCACTGTCGATGTGGCCTACTGTCTGTATGCCGGGCTGAGCATCGACACCGGTTCGTTCCGGTGGGCATCGCCGCGCGCATTGCGACTTGCGGCCCGGTTGGTGGAGATCGGCGTCGACAACGCCTCGATGAGCCGGCTACTGCACGACACCCACCCGTACGGGTGGCTACAACTGCTGTCTCGGGTGCTGTCAACTGCGAAACTGATTCCGTCGGCGGCCGCCGGTGGCGGATTGGTCTACGTGGTCATTAATCATGCCGACTGGGCCGCGCACCGTTCCGAAGAGGTCGAGAGCATCGTCGATATCGTGCGCACTACCGCCGAGGCTGAGGTGGCCGCGGTGTTCAAGGAGACAGCGCCGGGGCGGTGGTCGGTTTCTCTGCGCGCCAAAAGTTTTGACCTAGTTCCGGTTGCCATCGGCTTCGGTGGCGGGGGGCATACCCTGGCCGCCGGCTATTCGGCGACCGGTCCGATCGAGGATGTGGTGACGGCGCTCACCGCCGCACTTGGCTGAGGCGAGCGCGCGAGAGCCGTCTCTGGAACGGCGGATCGCCGCGCTCGCATTCCCCGCACTGGGCGTACTGGCTGCCGAGCCGATCTATCTGCTGTTCGATATCGCCATCGTCGGCCGTCTTGGTGCGCTGAGCCTCGCGGGCTTGGCGATCGGCGGTCTGATCGTGTCGCTGGTGGGCTCGCAACTGACCTTTCTGTCCACCGCCACGACGGCACGATCAGCCCGCTTTTATGGCGTCGGTGACCGCAAGGCTGCCGTCGCGGAGGGCGTGCAGGCGACCTGGCTGGCGATCGGGCTCGGACTTGTGGTGGTGGCCGTGGTGCAACTGGCCGCGGTTCCGGTGGTCTCGGTGATCGCCGGGCCCGGCGCCGGCACGCAGATCGCCGCCGCCGCGTTGCCGTGGCTGCGGATCGCGATCCTCGCCGTGCCCGCGATCCTCATCTCGCTGGCGGGCAACGGCTGGATGCGCGGTATTCAGGACACCGTGCGACCACTGCGTTACGTGGTGATCGGCTTCGGTGTCTCGGCGGTGCTGTGCCCACTGCTGGTCTACGGCTGGCTGGGCCTGCCGCGCTGGGGTCTGGTCGGATCGGCGGTGGCCAACCTGGTGGGGCAGTGGCTGGCGGCGGTGTTGTTCTGCCGGGCACTGCTGTCCGAACGAGTGCCATTGCGTCTGGACGTCCCGGTGCTGCGTGCCCAACTGGTGATGGGGCGCGATCTGGTGCTGCGCACCATGGTTTTCCAGGCCTGCTTCGTCTCCGCGGCGGCGGTCGCAGCCCGGTTCGGCGCGGCGGCACTGGCAGCCCATCAGGTGGTGCTGCAGTTGTGGAGTTTCCTTGCGCTGGTGCTGGACTCGCTGGCCATCGCGGCCCAGTCGTTAGTGGGTGCAGCCCTGGGCGGCGGTGACACCCGCTATGCCACCCAGGTCGCGTGGCGAGTGACGAAGTTCTCCGCGATCACCGCCGTTGGTCTCGCGGCGGTGCTGGCCCTGGGGGCGTCAGTGTTCCCCTCGCTGTTCACCGGTGACCGCGCCGTACTCGCCGCGATCGGAGTGCCGTGGTGGTTCCTGGTCGCCCAACTGCCCG
>NZ_JAEMSG010000160.1 GCF_016462945.1 Mycolicibacterium sp.
GGGCCGGGGGTCTGGCCGCAGCCGCCGCTGTCGGGGTGGGCGCCAACGTGATCCTGCGCCTGATCATGGCTCGGCGCTACGGCCACAGTCCGCTCAGTGTGCTGCTGCACCCGGTCGCCGTGCTGCTCATGATGGGCGTGCTCCTGGAGAGCTTCCGGTGGAGCCGCCGCGGCGAAATCCGTTGGCGGGGGCGGTCTTACGCCGCCCGCGCTCAACGGGAGGCGGCGTGAACGCCGACCGGCAGGCCCTGGCCCGGGCCGGGGATACCCGCCGGCCGGCCTTCGCCCGCGTCGCCCGCCGGTACGCGCGGCACCGGGTGTCGCGCGGGGTTGACGGGCTGTGGGTGGCGGGTATGGATCAGGCCCGCGCCGCACTCGCCGACCGGCCGCTGATCTTCGTGGCCAATCATGTCTCCTGGTGGGACTCGCTGCTGCTGCTGGTGCTCGACGAGGCCCTCGGTGGTCTGGGTTGGGGTGTCATGGACGCCCAGAATCTCCGCAAGTTGCCGTTCCTCGGCTGGGTCGGCGCCCTGCCACTGGACCGCAGCAGCCCGGATCGAAGTCGATTCAGTCTGCACGCCTGCGCCGATCTGCTCGACCGGCCCGGTCGCGGCTTGTGGATCTTCCCCCAGGGGCGCCAGCGTCCCGCCCATCTCCGGCCACTGGACCTCAAGCCCGGCGTTGGGATCGTGCACGCCCGCAACCCGGTGGACGTCGTCGCGGTGAGCCTCGACTACGTCTTCTTGGAGGCCGACCATCCCGCGGCGATCGTTCGGTTTTCCGCGCCGATTCCCGGCACCGTGGGGCAGGGGCTGATGCCCGCGATCGAGGGCGCACTGCTGGATGGCCTTGCCGTCATCGACGAGGCCGTCAGGGCCGCGACCGACGGGCGCCGGTCCCGCAGCCACCCCGCTGATCCCCTGCCCGGCTTCGCCCCGCTGGTCCGGCCGTCGCGGCGGCTGGCCCAGGATGGCCTCGGCGGACGAGCCCTGCGGGCCTTCGACCGCGGGAAGCCCCATGCCGGCTGAGCGCGGTGCCGAGGTCCTGGTGGTCGGGGCCGGTATCGGCGGGCTGGCTGCCGCCCTGGCGCTGGCGGCCCGCGGATTTCCGGTGCGGGTGCTCGAGGCCGGCCCGCGCCCGGGCGGCAAGGCAGGGATCATCGAGGTGGACGGGGTGGTGGTGGAAACCGGCCCCAGTGTGCTGACCCTGCCCGAGGTGTTCACCGGACTGTTCGCCCGCGCCGGAATGCGCCTGGACGAGGTGGTCAGCCTGCGCCGGCTCGACCCGGGCTTCCGTTACCGCTACGACGACGGCTGCGTACTCGAGGTAGCCCACGATCCGCAGCAGACGCTCGCGGGAGTGCGGTCGGCGCTGGGCCCGGATGCCGAGGCGCAGCTGGCGTCCTTCCTGGCCTACAGCCGTCAGATATGGGAGGCGGCGGCCCCGCATTTCGTCCTGGGTCCGGCGCCCACCTGGGCAGCGATGGTGGGAATGGCGCTGCGGCACCCGCGTGCTGTGGCGGCCGTGGATCCGCTAAGCCGGATGGCCGCGGGTATCGACCGGCACGTCCGAGAGCCGCACCTGCGCATGCTGCAGCGCCGTTACGCGACCTATAACGGCAGCGACCCCCGACAGGCCCCGGCCACGCTGAATTGCATTGCGCACGTTGAGCTTTCGCTAGGTGGATATGGCGTGCAAGGCGGCATCTACGCGCTGGTGCGGGCGCTGGTTGGGGCGATCGAGGACCGTGGCGGGGTCATCGAGTGCGGGGTCCCGGTTGAGCGGGTGTTGGTCCAGGGTGGTGCGGCGGTAGGCGTGGCACTGGCCGGCGGCGGGCCGCGGCGCGGCCGGGCAGTCGTGGTCAACGCTGACGTGGGCATGCTTCGCGACGGTGTTCTCCCGGATGCCGACCGCCACCTGCCCGCCGCGACAGCACCCTCGATGTCCGCCTGGAACGGGGTCTTGCGGGCCGCCCGGCGGGCCGACCGGATGCCCCACGAGGTGCTGTTCCCGGCCGACTACGAGGCGGAGTTCTCCGACATCTTCGACCACGACCGACCCCCGGCCGCGCCGACGGTGTACCTCTGCGCCCAGGAACGCTGCCACGGACTGACGGGTTGGGCTGATGCCGAGCCGGTCTTCGTGATGGCCAACGCCCCGGCCGAGCCGGTTGGCGGACCACGCGCTTCGGAGATGTGGGACACACTGGAAGCCGCAGTGGCGCAACGGATTCAGACGGCAGGACTCTGGTCTGACGGCGATGCGATCCTCTGGCGCCGCACCCCGACCGATCTTGCCGCCGCCTTCCCCGGAAGCCGCGGTGCCATCTATGGTGCCGCCAGTAACGACCGTTTCGCCGCCTTCAAGCGCCCGCCGAACCGGGTGTCGGGCGTGCCCGGTCTCTACCTGGCGTCCGGCAGCGCGCACCCGGGCGGGGGACTGCCGATGGTCGCCCTGTCCGGTATGGCCGCCGCCGACTGCCTCAGCGGTGACCTCGGCGTGGCCGAAGCGCTCGCGACAACTCCGGTGACGTGACTGCGCAACTACTGGACACCGACCCGGTGAGCGCCGCCCGTCGACTCCTCGGTGCGGTGCTCAGCTGCCGTGACGTCAGTGCCCTGGTGGTCGAAGTCGAAGCCTACGGCGGACCGCCGGATGGTCCGTGGCCCGATGCCGCCTCGCATTCCTATCGCGGGCCCACTGCGCGCAATGCGGTCATGTTCGGGCCTGCGGGTCGGCTCTACACCTACCGCAGTCACGGAATTCATCTGTGCGCCAACGTTTCCTGCGGACCGGACGGTGCCGCGGCCGCGGTGCTTCTCCGCGCGGCGGTTATCGACTCCGGCGCCGAGATCGCGCAGACCCGGCGCGGACCGGGCGTCGCCGAACAGTCGCTTGCGCGCGGTCCGGGCAACCTGTGCTCGGCATTGGCCATCACCACCGACGATAACGGTGTCGACGTGTTCGACCCGCAGTCACAGGTGACGGTGCGGCTGCGGAAGCCGACGACGCACGAGGCGGGCCCTCGGGTCGGGGTCAGCCTGGCTGCCGACCGGCACTGGCGATTCTGGCTTCCCGGACACCCGGAAGTGTCGGCGTATCGCCGAAGTCCCCGCGCGCCACGGCCGGGTGAGAGCGACTGAACGCGCCTCATGCGGGAAGATCAGCAGATGGCCACGACGATTTTCGATGAACTGGCGTGGCGCGGACTCGTCGCGCAGTCCACCGATATCGACGCACTCGCCGCCGCCGCTGCGGCACCGCCGATGACGGTGTACGCCGGTTTCGACCCGACGGCACCCAGCCTTCATGCCGGGAATCTTGTTCCCCTGCTGACGCTGCAGCGTTTCCAGCGGGCCGGGCACCGGCCGATCGTGCTGGCCGGCGGGGCGACGGGTCTGATCGGTGATCCCCGTGATTCCGGGGAACGGACCATGAACACCGCCGACACCGTGGCTGCGTGGTCCGAACGCATCCGCGGCCAGCTGGAGCGATTCGTCGACTTCGACAGCCCAGCTACCAGAACAGCCACCGGCGCCATCGTAGAGAACAACCTGACCTGGACCGCTCCGCTCGGGGCGATCGAGTTCCTGCGCGACGTCGGCAAGCACTTTTCGGTCAATGTCATGCTCGATCGCGACACCATCCGCCGGCGACTCGACGGCGAGGGCATCTCCTATACCGAGTTCAGTTACATGCTGTTGCAGGCCAATGACTACGTCGAACTACATCAGCGATACGGCTGCTCACTGCAGATCGGCGGTTCCGACCAGTGGGGCAACATCATCGCCGGCGTGCGACTGGTCCGGCAGAAGCTGGGTGCGACCGTGCATGCGCTGACCGTGCCGCTGGTCACCTCAGCCGATGGCACCAAATTCGGCAAGTCCACCGGCGGGGGCAGCCTCTGGCTGGATCCGGAGATGACCAGCCCCTATGCCTGGTACCAGTACTTCGTCAACACCGCCGACGCCGATGTCATCCGGTATCTGCGGTGGTTCACCTTCCTGCCGGCCGACGAGCTCGCCGCCTTGGAGGAGGCCACCTCCAACCGCCCGCACGAACGGGCCGCCCAGCGCCGGCTGGCCGGTGAGCTCACCACGCTGGTGCATGGCCAGGGGGCCACCGAGTCCGTCGAGCACGCCTCGGGGGCGCTATTCGGGCGCGGTGAGCTGGACCGACTCGATGAAGCGACGCTGGCGGCGGCGCTGCGGGAGACATCGGTCGCCGAACTGGCGCCCGGCGGACCGGACGGGATCATCGACCTGCTGGTGGCGACCGGACTATCGGCCAGTAAGGGCGAGGCCCGCCGGACCATCGCTGAGGGCGGAGTCTCGGTCAACAACGTCCGGGTCGACAGTGAGGCCTGGGTGGCGAGTGCATCCGACTTCCTGCACGGACGCTGGCTGGTTTTGCGCCGTGGCAAGCGGAATATTGCCGGCGTACATCGCGTTGGATCGTGGAGTCAGGCATGAAAAACGCCGGACAGCAGTAGATTTGACTCCCTGGCCACCTTGACGTAACTTAGGCCAGTCGTTGCGACGCGGTTCGTCCGCAGAGAGCGGCGGCATCCCTCGGGAATGGTTCCGGACTTCGGATCGTTCCATCTGTCTGTACTACGAGCACGCGGCAATCGCCGCGGGTTTGTTGCACGGCCGGACATGGGATGTCGGGTCTTGTTGTTTGAGAACTCAATAGTGTGTTTGGTGGTTTTTGTTTGTTGTT
>NZ_JAEMSG010000161.1 GCF_016462945.1 Mycolicibacterium sp.
GTAAAAACCAAATATGAACAAGTACAAAGAGATTCGGCGACCGCACTTCGACTACAGGTTTACTCGGGCGCAGGGAAACGGCCCTGCACCCGCCGCCCCAACTCCGCCAGGGTCTCCTCGGGCATCACGCCGGTCTCCTCGGCCCGCATCTGGATCAGCATGGTTGCCAACGCGGTCATGCCAGCGACCAGGTTGAGCATCTGGCTGCGGTCGGTGGGCACTCCCGACAGGTAGTCCCGCGCCACCGTCCCGGCCATTCGACCGTCGGCGTGCGTCGCGGTCAGCAGGCCCAGGGCCGAAGTCAGAATCGCGTGGGAGGTGTCGTCGGCATTCGTGGCCGAAGTCTCACCCAGACCCTGCGGGGCCGCCAGTCAGTCGCCGCCCCGATCCACCGCGCACGATCACGGTCTTACAGATCGGCGGAAAGCCTTGCCGCGCAGCCAACGACCCGCAACCGGATTCACGCCACAAATCTAGGTGCCAATGCTTAGGCCGCCAGAGGTGGCGGCGTACCGGGTTCACCCGGCAACGCTCAAACCAAGCCCCCAATACTCAGACCCTGGTAGGTGGAAACGTAGATGAGGCCAGCGCTGGGGTTGACCACCACCCCGCGCGCGTCGTTTTCGCCCAGCCCGTTGCGGACGGTGTAGCTGGTCCAGGTCGCCCCGCCGTTGGTGGAGACGCTCAGGCCGGTGTTGCGATGGCCGACGTAGATGTTGTTCCCGACGGCGTACACCGACTGCACGGCGTTCTCGGACAGCCCCTGGGCGGTGGTGTAGATGGTCCAGGTCTGTCCGTTGTTGGTAGAGATGCTCAGACCTACACCGGTGCCTGCGTAGATGGTGTTCCCGACGGCGTATACCGACACGACGTTGTTGTCAGCCAACCCGTTGGCTGTGGTGTAGCTGGTGAACGAGGTCCCGCCGTCGGTGGAGATGCTCACTCCGCCGCCGTTGCTACCGGCGTAGACCTTGCCGCCGGTGGCGTACACCGCGAGCACGTTGTTGTTGATGGGGAGGGGGTGGTTGGTGAAGCTCGTCCCGCCGTTCGTGGTTTTGTACAGGCCGCCCGCGGTGGCGGCCCATACAGTGCCACCATCGGCAGCGACTCCTTTGGTACCGACGGCGAGGGGGGTGGTGAAGCCGTAGGTGCCGTTCCCATTACAACAATTGCCTTTGGACAGGCCGGTGGTGGTGGCGGCCCATACGCCGTTCTGGTTGAAGGTTACGCCCAACACGCTATTGCTGCTCAGCCCGTCGGCGGTGGTGTAGTTGGTGAAGGTCGCCCCGCCGGTCGAGGAGATGCCCAAGCCGTTGGCGGTGGCGACGAGTAGGGTGCTCGGGGCGATGTAGTCGGGTGTCCATACCTGGCGGACGTCGTCGCTGCCCAGCCCGTTGCCGGTGAACCTAGAGGAGAAATAGATCGGGGCCAGAGGCCCCAGTCCCAGCCCACCACTGGGACCTGTCGGACCAGCGGGACCCGTCGGCCCTGCCGGTCCGGTCGACCCGGTCGGCCCCGCTGGACCTGTCGTACCTGTGAGCCCAGTCGGTCCTGCGGGGCCAGCGGCTCCGGCGATCCCGGTCGGCCCTGCCGGTCCCGTCGCCCCGGTCGGACCTCCTGGTCCGGTTGCTCCGGTCGGCCCGGCCGGGCCCAGATCACCGGTCGCCCCGGTGGGCCCTGCCGGACCCGCAGCACCAGTCGCTCCGGTCGGCCCTGCCGGACCGGTCGCCCCGGCGGGACCCGTTGGTCCGGGCGCTCCGACACCGCCACCGGCTCCACCGGCTCCGCCCGCACCGGGGGCGGGGCCGTCTCCGGCCGCACCGCCGGGACCACCTGAACCCCCGGTCCCGATCATGCTCAACATTCCCTGCGGGCCACCGGCACCACCATTGCCACCCGCAACGCCCACCGTGCCGGTGCCACCGACACCGCCAGCCCCGCCGGACCCGCTGAACAATCCTCCTGCGCCGCCGTTGCCGCCGAGGCCGCCTGCGACGAGCGCGGCACCACCGTTGCCGCCGGTACCGAACCAGCCTGCCGACCCGCCATCGCCGCCTGCGTATCCGCCACCGCCGTTGCCGATCATGCCGCCGTTGCCGCCGTTGCACGGGCCGCTCAGGCAGGCACCCTCGTGCTGGGTCCAGGTGTAGCCGTCACCGAGCAGGATGCCTGCGTTGGGATTGTCGGCGGTGCCCGACCCGATGAAAACACGGATGAAGTCGGCGACCGGGTTGACGGTCGCTGCCGCACTCGCTGAGGCCACCACGGCACCGACCGGCACGGTCCCCGCACCACCACGATCACTGATTGCTGCCATCGGCGATACGCCACGCCCGACACCACCGATGTCGCGGCGAACCCGACTCGCCACCGCAGCCGACCGGGGGGAATCCGACACCCCCACCGATACCCCCACCTGCGACACCGGAGCCTGACGGGGCACCCTGCTGGCCGCCGCACGCGGAGACCGCCGCGCTACACCACTGTTCGCCGTCGCTGAGGCATCGCGACCCACCGACGCGGAACTCGTCGAGTCAGCAGCCGGGCCGTCAGCATGGGCCACGCCCACCCCACCGGCCAACGCCGCCCACACACCCACACCCACGGCACCCGCACCCAACCACCCATACGGAGTGCGCCGACGACGATCACGAACCGACCCCAAGTTAGCCATGGCCATTTATATCGGAGAGCGGACGCTCACTCCACGGTTTTAACCACCCCGACAAATGTCAGGCGGAAAGGCCGGTGGGCTACAGGGGTGACTGTTCGCCGCAAGGCGTGTCTCGTAAGAGACCACATCTGAGACGCTGCGGGACAACACGACTTAGCCCAAAAACCCCGAGGTCGCGGTGCCCCGATAGTTCGTCTCACAAATATGTGTCTCGCAACAGACGTTGTACTAGATGTGGGACGGGAAAAATCATTGGGCGGAAGCAGGGTCGGGTACAGCCGTGTGTCCACGGTGGATCAGACTCTCGACCAACAGAACGCCGCACTGGAAGCCGCCGGCGTCACCAAGGTCTTCTCCGACACGATCTCCGGTGCCCGCGATGACCGCCCCGGTCTGACAGCCCTGCTGGAATACGTCCGCGCGGGCAAGGCACTTGGCAACCGCATCATGGCATTCGCCTTTCAGAACGCCGATCGGTTCGGGCTGGTGCACGTGATATGGCAGCAGACCTACTACCCGATCGGCGGCAAGCCCCACCTGATGACCAATTTGGGCTCAGACGACGCCAACCACTACACCCACGTTTACATTGCAACGCGGGGCGGCGGTTACCCGAACGGCAGCGAAACCTACGCCGATTGACCGCTTTTTCGGTAACTGGTAATGCCATTGTGGACGCTTTTAAGCGGTTCTATTACCAGTTATAGGCTCAAATGTGTTAGATTTATAGTTTGCTGGACTGACCGTGAGGCAAGGACGTAACCATGACGACGGACGGCGGGGTGTCCCAGCAACCGGTGCGCCGCGATGACGGCCAACTGCCGTTGCGGGTGCACAGCTGCAGCCGTCTCGGGCTCCAGGCAAATCCCCCGGGCCGGCGTGTGACGATCGGCGGCTGGCTGCGCGGCCGCTGAGGGTTACCGGTTGCGGATTCCGCGCACCACGATCACCACGGTCACCGCTCCAACGCCCATCAACGTGGCGGTTACCGCGGGCTTCTTCAGGAAACGCAGCACCGCGGACTTGAAGTCGTCAGCGAGGCGCTGGGGATTGGTGCGCTCTGCCAGCGAGTCGACGGTGAGCGCCAGGCGGTCGCGTGCCGCAGCGATGTCCTGCTTGATGAGCTCCGGATCCCGGTCCACCACGTTCGTCCTCGCTTCCGCCATCCCCGATGCCGCTATTACCCTAATCAGCGCCGGGCCCTCAGAAGCCACCGGGGATGAACGCGGGGAATCACCTCCCGGCGTGCGCCGGCCGACGAAGGGATGGAAAGTGACCGACACCGCACGCCTCGAAGTGGGCGATAAAGCACCCGCGTTCAGCCTGCCCGATGCCGATGGCAAGACCGTGAAGCTCTCCGATTTCAAGGGCCGCACAGTGATCGTCTACTTCTACCCGGCCGCCTCGACCCCGGGCTGCACCAAACAGGCCTGCAACTTCCGCGACAGTCTTGCCCAACTCAACGGCGCCGGCATCGACGTCGTCGGCATCTCGCCGGATAAGCCGGAGAAGTTGGCCAAGTTCCGCGATGCCGAGTCCCTCACCTTTCCGCTGCTGTCGGATCCGGACAGGAAAGTACTCAGCGCCTGGGGCACCTTCGGGGAAAAGAAGATGTACGGCAAGACCGTTCTGGGCGTGATTCGGTCGACCTTCCTCGTCGACGAGTTGGGCAGGATCGCGCTGGCTCAGTACAACGTCAAGGCTGCAGCGGCGGCAACATTGATCCAGAAGATCATCGCCGGCAACGCGTGACGAAATCCGTGAGGTAAATCTTCCTCATAAAATGAGCCGATCGCGATAGTCGACCTTGATACGGAACTCGCCGCCCCGGCGCACGCCGTCTGGCGCGCCGTTAAAACCTCCAGAGTATTTCGGACGGTGACGCGCGGCGTACTCACCATGCCTGCCATCAAGCACCGGGAGGACGAATGGCACGAGAGCGGGGGGCTTGTCCGCCGGTGGAATCACGACATCGTCATCGTCGCCGCTGGCGACTCCCGGTGCAACTATCGCGACCGCATTGATATCGACGCAGGTATCTTCACA
>NZ_JAEMSG010000009.1:0-9232 GCF_016462945.1 Mycolicibacterium sp.
TTCCGGACGGCGTCGCCGGAGTTGCACCCCACGCGACGCTGATCTCCATCCGCCAGTCATCACGCGCCTTCGAACCCCAGTACTCAGGCGGCGCAGACGGCGCGGTACGTAAGAAGGCCGGAACAGTCGCCACGCTCGCACGCGCGATCGTCCACGCCGCCAACGCCGGTGCCGAGGTGATCAATGTCAGTGTCACGGCGTGTACGTCCGCGGTGGACCCACTCGACCAGCGCGCGATCGGTGCGGCGGTCTGGTACGCCGCCACGGTCAAGGATGCCGTGATCGTCGCTGCCGCCGGTAACGCGAGCGACGACGGCTGCGCGCAGAACCCTGCCTTCGAGCCGTGGGTCAACGGTGGATCGCGGGACTGGGCCCGTGTGGTCACCGTGTCATCGCCATCCTGGTTCTCCGACTATGTGCTGTCCGTCGGCGCCGTTGACAGCACTGGCGTGCCGATCGACAAGAGCCTGGCCGGTCCGTGGGTGGGGGTTGCCGCACCCGGGGTGAACATCGTCGGGCTCTCGCCGCAGAACGCGAGCGCGGTCAACGCCTACCCACCCGCACGCCCCGGCGATCCGGCGGTGCCCTTCTGGGGGAGCAGCTTCGCGGCGGCATATGTCAGCGGGGTCGCGGCGCTGGTTCGGGCAAAGTATCCCGAGCTCTCGGCCCACCAGGTGATCAACCGGATCCTGCAGACATCCCACAACCCACCCGGCGGAGTCGACAATCAGGTGGGCTACGGAGTGGTCGACCCGGTTGCCGCCCTGACATTCAACGTTGCGCCCGGTGACCGCGTGGCACCTGGCGCGCTGACCAGAGTTCTGACTGCACCGACAGCGCCGCAGGCGCCGGATCACCGGGCTCGCAGCGCTGCACTCGGATTCACCGTCGCCATCGCGGGCATCGTCGGCCTCGGTGCCGTGATAGCCCGGGCCAGGAGGGCCCGATGAAAGACGGCGTTCGACTGGCGATGGTGTGCGGTGTGTTCCTGGGGTGTCTTCTGGGTTGGGCCGCAGCCGGCTACGTGGGCGCGGGGATCGGTATGGCGCTCGGATTGGCAACGTGTGTACTGCCGTGGTGGCGGCAACCGCTGTGGTCATGGGCAGCTGTGTACCTTCGGCGCAACCGGCCGATAGAACTCATCGAACCGCTGGCGGTGGCCAATGACCGCGCAGGCGGCGGCGTCCGAATCCACGACGACGTGGCTGTCACCGCGCTTCAGGTGCTCGGAAAGCCCTACCGGCCAACCTGGTTGACCGGCTCAACGGCGACACACACGGCCAATACCCTCGATATCAGTGAGTTAACGCCCCACATGCACCAGAGCCTGGACCTCGAAATCGAATCCATCACGGTGGTCAGCTCAGGTTCACGGCGCCGCAGTGTCGGTGACTACCCACGGGTATACGACACCTTGATCGGGACATCGCCGTACGCCGGGAGGCGCGAGACGTGGATGATCATCAGGATCGCAACCCTGGACAATGGCGAGGCTCTGCAGTGGCGTGACACGGTAGGTACCGCGGCCCTTGCTGCTGCACAACGGGTTTCAGCAGCATTGCGCTGCAGGGGAATACGGGTCAGGGTCGCCTCCGCATCCGATATGGCCGAGTTGGAAAAACGGCTGGGGAGCAATTCGCTGGAGCCTCGCAATCGCCGTTGGCGCAGTCTGCGCGGCGATGCAGGCTGGAACACCACCTACGCGTATCGACCGGTCGATATCAACGCCGAGACGTTAGCCCAGGCGTGGTCACTGCCCGCCGACGGGATCACTCAGAACCTCACGATCTTCCCGGACGGCAGCGCCACGGCGACCTTGACGGTTCACACGGCGCAGCCGGCCACGACATCGCCCAGCGTCATATTGCAGACCCTTCCGGGCGAACAAGCCCCGGCCGTTGCCGCCGGTCTGTGCTGTCCCCGGCCGGAGATTCGGGGACTGCGCAGAGGTCGCCTGCCTCGTTCGCTGGAAATCCCGGTTGGTCCGTCGGGTGTGCTACTGGGAAAGACCGCCAGCGGTGATCGGCTGTTGATGCCGCTCGGCGATCCCGGTCAGCACGGCCGCGTCTCTGTGATCGCCGACGATCTGATCGCCAAGCGGATCGTTATCCGAACAGCCGGAGCGGGAGAGCGGATCACTGTGCACACCCATGATCTACAACGCTGGTCCAGCGTGCGCATGCCGAATGTGGTGGTGACCGATAACCCCCGACCGCTTCCCGGTACCACCGTCAGCGTGACCGACGGCACGGTCCAGCCGGCGCCGCGTCCCACTACCGTCATTGCCGTCAGCCCACCGAATGCAGCGCAAGACTCCGCAGCCGATGTGGTCATCACACAGAGTGACCCGACCACCGTCCGCGTCGACGCCGCCGGTATGAATTACGAAGCCGAGGTTGAGTTTTTCCGGGCCGAGAACCGATACGCCTCCGAATCAGCCGGTATCCCTGGCGATTTCATGGTGGTGGACTAGTCGATGGCCGGTATCGGTACGACTGTGACGGCTCGCAGACATTTCGATCAGGCGATGTCGGTGTTCGACCACGATTCTCCGATGGCGCGGCGACTCTTCGGAGAGGCGACGGCGGCGGACCCTTCCATGGCCGACGCCTGGTTAGGCCGGATCGCGGCAGGCGATGACGATCTGATGACCCTGGAGGTGCTCTACAGCCACGGCTCGAGACTGCACCGAGAGTCGACCCGCCTGGGGGTTCATCTGGCGGCCGCCATCAAAGCGGGCCCCTATCTCTCGATCACCGTGACGGAGGCCTCCCACGCCGGCATCGCGCTCGCGAGCGCCCTCGTCGACGACGGCCAATTCGAGAAGGCAGAGCTGATCTTGGACAGTCCCGGCCTCCTTGACGGCTGGGAGAATCACCAATGGCGACAACACATGAGGACCTATCTGATGTTCGCCGCCCAGCGCTGGCCCGAGGTCATTGCGGAGGCCGCGCGCGTGCTCCCATCCGAAGCTGTAGTCATGTCGGCGGTCACAGCCGGCAATAGCGCCCTGGCTGCGCATGCGGCCGCGCACCTGGGTCAGGCTCGGGTGGCCCTGGAATGGGCGGACCGTGTCGCCGCGTTCGATCCGGTGGATTTCCCGCTCATTGCTGCGGACCTCGCGTATGTGCGGGGAATGGTGTACCGACAACTCGGCCAGGAGGAGAAGGCTCAGGTCTGGTTATCAAAGGCCACCATCAATGGTGTTCTCATCGACGTGGCAAAGCAGGCCCTGGGGGATCCCCGGGTTCAGTTGATCGTCACCGACGAGGCGACCATCAATAGCCGCACCAACATCTGGGATGTGACGACGGCGCGCTCTGAGGAAGCGCGCGCCGATGAGCAGAACCGGGAACGCCGCGCTGAGTTGTTGGTAGAGGGACGCCGCCTCCTCAACAACCAGGTTGGCCTGGCAGAGGTCAAACGGGCCGTCGCCGAACTCGAGGATCAGCTTGAGGTGCGGGCCCTGCGGTTGGCGCACGGATTGCCGGTGACGAATCAGACGAACCACATGCTGCTCGTTGGCCCGCCGGGCACGGGCAAAACCACAACCGCCGAAGCGCTGGGGAAAATCTATGCGGGCCTGGGCATCGTTCGGCACCCGGAAATCATCGAGGTGAAACGCGCGGACTTCTGCGGTGAACACATCGGGTCATCGGGACCCAAGACGAACGAACTCATCAGCCGTTCCCTGGGCCGGATTCTCTTCTTTGATGAGTTCTACAGTCTCGTCGAGCGACATCAGGACGGCAGACCGGACATGATCGGCATGGAGGCGACTAATCAACTCCTCGTCGCCTTGGAAGTTCACCGGTTCGATTTCTGTTTCATCGGCGCGGGCTATGAGAAGGAGGTTGACGCGTTCCTCACGGTGAATCCGGGACTGGCCGGCCGGTTCAATCGCAAGCTTCGGTTCGAGTCCTACAGCGCCGATGAGCTGGTGGAGATCGCCGTCCGCTACGGCCGGCCGCGAGCCACCGTCATCGACCACGACGCTCGAGACGCCCTCGCCGATGTGTGTCGGCAACTGCGTTGCTTCCTCGCCCCGGATGGCACCCACGGGATCGACGTACTGCAGAACGGCCGATTCGCCCGCAATATCGTCGAGCGTGCCGAACGGTTACGCGACTCACGGGTGGCCGCTCAGAATCGCAGTGATCGGGGTTCGGTCACCCTTGAGGATCTGGAGCGGCTGCGTACCCGAGACGTCCTCGCCGCCGTCGGCGATGTGTGTGCGGAGAAGCACGTGCCGATCACGGTGCAATCCGACGCCTGACCCGAGCGCCTCAGGCGTCGAGGTCCTGCTCCACCAGTTCGGCCACCTGAGCGAGCACCGCGTCGTCATCGGCGGTCACGGTCACCCGGGAGCCTTTGACGGCACCCAGGGTCATGATCATCAGCGCTGAACCGGCGTCCACCGGGTCACCGCCGTCGAGTGCGAGGGTCACCGCAACGCCGGCGTTGACCACGGCCGCTGAGATGACGGCGGCGGGGCGGGCGTGCAATCCGACCGCAGAACCGACCGTCACAGTCTTACTGGGCATCTTTAGCTCCTCTGTGTCTCATACGACCTCACGCAGATGTCTACTGGAAATACCCGCCGAAATCCCGCTATTCCATCCACAGGTGAGCGTCTAGCTGGCTGTACTAGAAGGATTAACTGCCCTTGACTATTGTTGTGGTCACCGGAAGAGCCCACCAGACCGGTGATAAACCGAACCATCCACCTCAGTAAGGACGCGAGGTCATGATGCACACCTATGACGTTCACATCCGCCGTGCCGGCAACTGGTGGATGGTCGAGATACCTGAGATCACCGGGCTCACTCAGGCCCGCCGAATCGGTGAGGTCGAGGAGATGGCCCGCAGCCTGATCGCAGTCAGTACAGGGTCGCGGTCCGAGGATGTGGGTATCCGGATCACCGGAGTTCAGGTCGGCGCCCTCGGGGATATCGCCCAGTCCGCTCGGGAGGTCACTCGATTGCGCGAGCAAGCCCGAGAGGTCGAAAGCCAAGCCTCCCAGGCATTTCGGTCCTTGATACGAAGCCTGTCCGATCATGGGATTCCGGTTCGGGACACCGCGACACTGCTGCAGGTGTCACCGCAACGTGTGAGCCAACTCAGCAGCGAGTGAATCGACTCAGACAGACGCGAACGCGGCGTTCGCCTCCGCTTCGGCCTTCGGGTTTAGGAACTGCTTGGCAGCGATAACAGCCTCGGATTGGGCGTGACGGTGACAATCATGACGGCCGGTTTCAGCGGTCGTCGTGTGGGGTTGTCAACGATTTGCTGTAATCCATGACATGACCGAACCACATCCATCGGTGCTGCAGGGCGTGCCTGTGGTCCCGGGAGTCCGCTTCGCGCCCGTGATCCGGGCTAACCGCCTACCCCGGATCGACGACCTCGACTCCGGTGGCGTCCTGGCCGAACCCGACCGGCCCGCCGAGGCGGCCCGGTTCGCCAACGCCGCCTCCTCGGTGGCGCAACGCCTGCGCGACCGTGCCGCGGCGGCGACGGGGGCGGCCGCGGAGGTGCTCGGCGCCACCGCCCAGCTGGCCCAGGACCGTGCCTGGCTGGGATCGGCGGAGAACGCCATCAAAGCCGGCAAGACCGCGGTGCGGGCGACGGCCGAGGCCGCCACCCAGTTCATCGAGATGTTCACCAAAATGGGCGGCCTGATGGCCGAGCGGGTCACCGACCTCAAAGACATCCGCGACCGCGTCATCGCCGAACTCGCCGGCCTACCCGAGCCCGGCGTGCCGGTGCCGACGGAGCCGTCGATTCTGTGTGCCGAGGATCTCGCGCCCGCCGACACCGCCGGCCTGGATCCGCACCGCGTCGTCGGCCTGGCCACCACCCTGGGCGGCCCGACCAGTCACACCGCGATCATCGCCCGTCAGCTCGGGATCCCGTGTGTGGTCGCCATTCCCGGACTCGACGATGTTGCGACCGGCACCATGGTGCTGCTGGACGGAAACCGCGGAACCGTCACGCTGGATCCGGACCGGGCCGATGCGGCCGCGGCGGTCGCTGCCGCCGATGTTGCGGCCGCCTCGATGGCGGGCTGGACCGGTCCCGGCACGACGTCCGACGGCCACGCGGTATCGATCCTGGCCAATGTCGCCGACGGCACTGCGGCCAGAGCCGCGCGTCAAGCTCCGGTCGAGGGCATCGGTCTGTTCCGGACCGAATTATGTTTCCTGGGCAGCGATTCCGAGCCGAGCGTGGCGGAGCAGGCCTCGATTTACGCGGAGGTTCTCGAGGCGTTCGCCGGTCACAAGGTGGTGATTCGCACCCTCGACGCCGGATCGGACAAGCCGCTGAAGTTCGTCACCACTCCGGAGGAGGCCAACCCTGCACTGGGCGTGCGGGGCTTCCGGATCGTCGGCAGCAATGCCGATCTGGTGGAACGCCAGCTCGACGCGATCGCGGCTGCCGCCGAGCAGACCGGTAACGCACCGTGGGTGATGGCACCGATGATCGCCACCGCCGCCGAGGCGAAACAGTTCGCCGATCTGGCTCGCGACCGCGGCCTCTATCCCGGCGTGATGATCGAGATCCCGGCCGCGGCACTGCTGGCCGACAGGATTCTCGAGCATGTCGAGTTCCTGTCCATCGGAACCAACGACCTCGCTCAGTACACGATGGCCGCCGACCGGATGTCCTCGGATCTGGCCACCTTGACCGACCCGTGGCAGCCCGGAGTCGTCGCCCTCGTCGCCGCGACCGCACGCGCGGGCGCGGCGGTGGGCAAGCCGGTCGGTGTCTGCGGTGAGGCCGCCGCTGATCCGTTAATGGCTTGTGTCCTCACGGGTTTGGGGATCACCTCGCTGTCGGCCGCCGCGTCGGCGGTCACACCGGTGGGCGCCAAATTGGCCTCGGTGACGCTGCAGCAGTGCCGCGACGCCGCCGACGCGGTACTGGCGTCTGCCAGTCCGGCCGAGGCGCGCGAGGCGGCCATGGCGGTTCTGGGCTGAGTTTCCTCCACAGATCCGGCGTCGTCCACAGGTGCGATCGGCGTGCTGGATCCGGTCCGAGGATACCTCTAGTATCGAATATATGTTCGAATCAATGAATGATGCCGGGGTCGTTGAGGCGATTGGTGAGTCGGCCCGGGCGGAGAACATGGCGTGTGCGCGCCGCCTTGCGGCGATTGCGGAGTTGTATGAGCGTCGGCAGATTCCGGTGGAGGACGGCCATGGTCGTGAGTTGTGGCGGATTGATCCGTGGGAGGCGGTGGTCGCTGAGGTGGCCGCGGTTCAGTCGATCACGGCCGGGATGGCCGGGGGCCGCGATCAATCCGCCTCTGGCTCCTCGAAAATGGTGTCGTACGAGTAAACCCAGAACGCAGCGTTCACGTTCTTACCAAAAATACCGCTCGAGTATTGGCCACAGATTGATCCGGATCCGCCGCTGCAGGAGATCCCGGGCGTCGGACTCGCTTGCAATGTGACGGAAGCGGGTAGCGATGGACTAGAACCCTGGACCATCCAACTTTGGGAGGAGGTCACACCACTGAGAGTCACGCTGACCGAAGAGGCGGACCAACTATCGAACTGCGCTCCTGAGTTTGGTTGGATCACTGCTCCAACTGCTGGGGAGTACCGAAGACCGCCTCCGTCGGGCAGATCGTAGCTATCGACCTGAAGCGCGTAACCGGAAAGGTTGAATAGAACAGTAGTGTTCTCCCCCGGGTAAATGCCGCCTACCTCGCCATTGCCCCCTGCATTCGGTTTCACACTCTTCTTATTACCGAGGGCGCTTCTGGCATCACGGGATCGCAGACCGGGGTGGATAGTTCCGGTTTTTACCTTCGACACAGGACCAGTCCTGGTCGCGGACGCAGCGCTGGAGTTGTTCGCGTGCCTGTCTGTGCGGCCGTCTGCCGAGGCGACACCCGCCCCGGCAATTGCAGCCCAGCAGAGACCCGCGCCCAAGGCACCGACGCCGAGCCATGTGTAAGGGGTGCGTTGACGGCGGCCACGGGTCTCGTTTGAGCTAGTCACGAGAGATTTATACATCAGCCGGACGCAATAAGTGACATTGACCAGGCTATCGGGCCGCGCCGGATCAGCGCCGGCCCCGCCGCAAGATCGCCAGCGCCAGCACCGCCTCGGAGATCAACTGCAGTCGATGGGGATCGTTCCGTTGTAGGCCCGCATGACGCGCTCGATCTCGGCCGGCCGCTGTAACGTCGGCAGCCGTGACATCATCCCGCACGTGCTCTCCCGTCGCCACCGCTGCCTGTGCAGCATCGCTCGCCGTGATGCTCGCCGCATGCGGTTCCAACGCCGACATGTCATCGGCCAGCGCCGTCAATAAAGTGTCATCATCGGTCGCGGCTCCGGCCAGCACGTGCCCATCGGCAATGCCGCAGAGCGGCGGTACACCCGAGTGGACGCTGCGCGGCGCTACCGGCAGCGTGTCGGTCACCGGGCCCACCGTGACCACGGCCCCGCTCATCGAGGTCGATGCCCCGTTCAGCGTCACCCAAACCCAGGTGTACACCGTGCAGGTCGGCGAGGGTCCGGTCGTAACACCCCCGGCGGCCCCGACGTGGGTGTCGCTCTGCCTTATGTCTGTCAACGGCCGCACCGGCTCAGTCGATTGGATCGAGAGCAGTTACGACAGTGACGAAGGGGGCGTGACCCACGTGGGTCGAGGCGTGATTCAATGGCCGCTGACCATAGAGTTGCCCCTCGGGAAGGTCATCGTCGGGCAGAGGGTCGGATCAACGGTCGCCGTCGCCTACGCCCCCGCCGCGGGCGAAACCGACGGCCCCCAACGATCCGGGGGACGACGTGCCGGCGACACAACCATCAGCGTGATCAAGATTCTCGGCGTCACGCCCTGCATCTCGTACGGGTCGTACGGGCCCGACGATCCGAATTGCGATTGAGCCGTCTCGGCTCAAAGCGCAGCACCGAGGCGACGCCGCGCGCTAGAACGTCAGCGGAGTGCCGACACCCCCTCATCAGTGACGTGTCTTTTCTGACTCCGCAAAGTTCATTTACTGAAAACTTTTTGGTGCGGAACCGGCGGCTGGCGAGACGAACAACTCCCCGATGGCACCGTGATCTGGACTGCGCCGACCGGGCACACCTACCGGCCCCAACCGGGCAGCACGCTGCTCGTGCCAACATTGTGCCGACCCACTTGAACGCTCAATCTGCCTCAGCCGACCGGTTCCTTCGCCATCGCGGGGTAGGTCAACTCCAGTTCACCGATA
>NZ_JAEMSG010000009.1:9332-17203 GCF_016462945.1 Mycolicibacterium sp.
TCAGCCGACCGGTTCCTTCGCCATCGCGGGGTAGGTCAACTCCAGTTCACCGATATTGGCGGCGGTGGTTACCAACGGCAGGGCTGCGGAGACGGCAAGGTCGACATCCCGTGCCTCGGCCCGCAGCGCCGGAATGAAATCATCACTGATCGGTGGCAAAGTACTGGCGGGATGCCCGTGCAGGAACAGATCGCACACCGCGGATGTGCGCTCCTCCAACACTTTTCGCGCCTTCGAGTAGACGTCGAGAGGCGGCGGTATGAGATCGGCAATAAGATCAGCGGCGGTGCGGATTCGTGGTATGCGACTGTCGTTATCGAGCACGCCCGTATCGATGACACCGGCACCTTCCGACAGGTAATTGCGGACCGCGTCACCGTAGGTGCGCACCGCGGTCAGAGTTTCCCGGCTCAGCGCGACGACGGCGTCATCGGACTGCTCCGAGGCACCCCGGGTGATTCGGGAAACCGCGACGTCGAGGTAACGGGAACTCACCTCCAGGGCCGCGTCGATGGCTCGCTGCACCGCCGCCGTCGCGCCGCGGGGCCACAGCAGTAGCGATGCCGTCAGGCCGACCATTGCCCCCAGGACGATATCCTCGATCCGGATCAGGCCCACCTGCCAGCCGGTCGGCTGGATGAGGTTGAACACAATGAACACCATCATGGTGAACATGACTTGGCCGGCCAGGAACGAACCGACTTGGGAGACATACGTGGATCCAAAAGCAACCAGCGGTAACAACAACCACATCGCGACCGGGTCCACGCCCAGCAGTCCGATCACAACGGCACCGATGATGAATCCGATCACCGTGCCGGCTACGGCGCGCAACGCCGTCGTCCCCGTTGTCAGCGCACTGGTGCGCAGCACCGACAGTGCACCGAGCACCACCCACAGTCCGTTCTGGACCGGAAAGACGATGGTGACCACCACGGCCAGGGCCAGGGCCAGACCGGTGCGCAGGCTGTTGAGCACCGTGACCGAACCGGTGCGGAGGTAACCGCGCAGCGAGGCGAACGCGGCACGCTTGGTGTAGACCCGGTCGGCAATTCCGGTTTCGGGTAGTTGGCGCCCGAGTAGGCGGGCCCACAGCGGCCGGGTGTCGGCGGCCACGGCGGCAAGGATGATCCGACCGGTCAGTCCAATACTGCCGTTCATGGTGCGCCGGCTCAGCACGCTGCGGCCCCGCTGCACCGCTGTGGCGTCGTCGGGGTCGGCGAGGATGGCGGCGACGTCGTCGCGGTACAGGCTCACGGCAACTGCCCGGTGCGCGACAAGGGCGTTATCGAGTTCGGTCTGGGCCTCGGCTGGATCATGGGAACTCAGGACGACGGCGCAGGCCCGCAGCACCCGGGTCGCCGGTGCGGTCATCGGCCCCAGCAGCGCGCCGGTGCCGGAGTCCACCCGGTCGCAAAGCCATCGGAGATCCGATACCACCCGGACCAGCGCCCGGCTGCCGGCGGTCATTGCGACCGGTCGAACCCCGCCGTTGAACAACCCGGTCCGGAACGCGTCCATGGCGGCACTGATCTCGTTCGCCGAGCAGCTGCCCTCGATACGATCGGCCAGGGCTACGCACACCCGGGTGGCCTGACGCCGCAGTTCGCTGTCATAGCGGGGCGGCAGTATAAACAGGGCGGCCGGCACGCAGAGCAGTAGCGCGATCACCCAGCCGAAGAGCCGATCTCCCAGTGGCGCAACGGGTTTGATACACACCGGCAGGACGAAGACCATCAGCGTTGCGCGCTGCCCCCCGGTGACGACCTCACTGAGCAGGCCGAGGAAGCTCACGAGCACTCCGACCCCAAAGCACAGCGGCACCGCCACCCACGGGTGAGGCGCGGCCAACGTTCCCACCGTGATCAGCACGACACCGTTGAAGGCCAGACCGCAGTAGCCCAGTGCCCGGGTACCGAGACTGCCGGGGAAGTCCGCCGCGATCAGCAGTGCGATGGAACCGAGAATGGTGAATATCGGTGTCTGGGTGTCACCGGCCACCGCGAAACTCGCCGCCGCGGCGATCGGCATGAAAATGGCCGCGCGCAACGCTTTCCGAAATCCGTCTCGTTCAGGGTCACGCTCGCGCAGTTGTTGGAGCAGCCGCGCGATCATCGCGGCGGCACAGTGGCGAAACGTCCCGATTCGAGATGGTCGAGCATCTGGTTGCTGATCCATTCATAGACCTGGGGGGCGCGCTCGAGTGTCGACTGCTCGTAACCGACGAGGAGGTAGATCGCCCAGTCGGCGAACACCTGGGCCTGGCGGGTGTCGTTGACGATATCCATGGCGTACTCGTAGCAGAGGGTGAAGCGATCACGGTCGACCTCCACCTGCACGGCGTGCACATCGGCGTCGACCGAACTCCAGGCCCGGATCGCGGCCTCGGCCCCGTGCGGAAGCGACAGGGCAGCTTCGATGATGTACCGCATCCGCCGGCGTGGATCGGGTTCGCGTCGGAGCATGTCGGCGAGTCTGACCGTTCGGTCTTGCCGCCAGTACGCGATCAACCCGCTGGTGTAGGCACCCCAGCTGGTGAAGTAGTGATAGAACGAGCCCGTCGTCACCCCGAGGCGGCCGCACACCTCCGCCAGTTTGAGCCTACCGAGGCCAAGGTCGGCAAGGATCTCCAGGCCGGTCTCGAAGTACGCCTCCCTGGCGGTGACGATTGCCATGCCCAAACAGTAAGGCTCCCGGCCCGAGATGCGGCAAACTAATGCGTATGACCATCCAGATGACCACCGATCACACCACCGAAGGCGGCTCCGCCGGAGTGCTTGCCGAGGTTCGCACCGTGTTCAACACCGGCCGCACCCGTGCTGTGCAGTGGCGTGAGGAGCAGTTGCGGGCCATTGAGCGGATGTGCGAAGAACGCGAAGCTGAGATCTCCGAGGCGCTGACTCGCGACCTGGGCCGCTCGACGTTCGAGGCGTGGCTCGGCGACGTCGCCTCGACCAAGGCCGAAGCGGTCTTCGCCCGCAAGCACTTGCGCAGGTGGATGAAGCCGCGCCGCCAGAGTCTGCCGCTGGCGCAGATGCCCGCACGGGCGTGGGTGCAGTACGACCCACTCGGTGTCGTCTTGGTCATCGGGCCGTGGAACTACCCGTTCTTCCTGTGCATGTCGCCGGTGATCGCCGCCGTCGCCGCCGGCAACGCCGTCGTGGTCAAGCCCTCCGAGTTGGCGCCCGCCACCTCCGAACTGATGGCCCGACTGGTTCCGCTGTACCTGGATCCCGCAGCCGTCCGGGTGGTGGAGGGCGCCGCTGACGTCACCCAGGACTTGATGTCACAGGGTTTCGACCACGCGCTGTTCACCGGCGGCACCGAGGTCGGACGCAAGATCATGGCCGCCGCCGCGCCGACGCTGACTCCGGTCACGCTGGAACTCGGTGGTAAGAGCCCGGTTTTGGTGCTCGCCGACGCCGACCTCGACGTGACGGCACGACGGATCGCGTGGACCAAACTGCTCAACTCCGGGCAGACGTGCATCGCGCCGGACTACATCCTGGCCGATCGTTCCATCGCCAAGGAGCTCACTGACAAGATCGTGGCCACTATCGCCAAATTCCGCGCGGATCAACCGAATCCGTCGCTGCGGATCGTCAACGAGCGTCAGTTCGACCGGCTCGTCTCGATTCTCAGCGCCACCGAGGGCACCGTCGTCACCGGCGGTGGCTCGGATCGTGCGACCTTGTCCATCGAGCCCACCGTGGTCGTCGACCCGGGCCCCGACGACTCGATGATGGCCGACGAGATCTTCGGACCGATCCTGCCGATCATCACCGTCGGATCGACCGACGAGGCGGTCGCCTTCGTCAACTCTCGGCCCAAGCCGCTGGCACTGTATGTGTTCACCTCGTCCCAGCAGAAGGGACGCGACCTGATCGACCGGATGCCCTCGGGTGGGGCCGTCATCAACCACATCGCGATGCACTGCCTGGTGCCGCAGCTGCCATTCGGCGGTGTCGGTGCCAGCGGGATGGGCGCGTACCACGGGCAGTGGGGTTTCGAGGCGCTCAGCCACCGTCGGGCCGTGCTGGCCAAGCCGGCCAAACCGGACCCGAGCCTGCTGTACCCGCCCTACACCGATCGGGCGATGAAGATCCTGCGCCGCCTGCTTTAGGGTTCAGCCCTATGGGCACACTGCGCAGCAACGACGACACCTGGGACATCGCCACCAGCGTCGGGTCGACGGCGGTGATGGTGGCCGCGGCCCGGGCTCGTGAGACCGAGAGCGCCCAGCCGCTGATCTCTGATCCGTATGCGCGCATCCTGGTCGATGGTGCCGGCACCGGGATGTGGCAGAACTTCATGGACGAGTCCGTGGCGGAGCGGATCAAGACGGCCGACCCCGAGGCCGCCGCGGTATTCGAGAACATGCTCGCCTACCAGGCGGTGCGGACGCACTTCTTCGATGCGTTCTTCTCCGACGCCGTCGCCGCCGGCATCCGACAGGTGGTGATCCTGGCGTCCGGACTCGACGCGCGGGCCTACCGTCTGCAGTGGCCGGCCGGAACCGTCGTCTTCGAGATCGATCAACCCAAGGTGCTTGAGTACAAGTCGGCGACCCTGGCCACCCATGGTGTCGAGACGGCGGTCGCGCGCCATGAGGTGGGTATCGATCTTCGAGGGGACTGGCCGGTCGCGTTGGCGGCGGCGGGTTTTGACCCGGCTGCGCCGACGGCATGGTTGGCCGAGGGTCTGCTGATGTATCTGCCGGCCGAGGCCCAAGACCGCCTTTTCACCCAGATCACCGAACTGAGTGCACCGGGTAGCCGGGTGTCGGCCGAGGCGATGGGTCACCGCGACGAGGAGCGACGTGAGCAGATGCGGATGCGCTGGGAGAAGATGGCCGACGAGATCGGTCTGCAGCGGCCCGTCGATGTCTCCGATCTGATCTACAACGACCCGCACCGCGCGGACGTCGTCGAGTGGCTGAATGCGCACGGCTGGAACGCAACGGGAGAGAAGTCCACCGACGAGATGCGTCGGCTCGACCGATACATCGAGTTCGCCGGCACCGAGGAGCAGGACGCCTTCTCCACCTTCGTCATCGCGGAGCGCACCGGGGGTCGGTGAGCGCGCGGGCCCTCAAGCGGCACTGGTTACGATTGCCCGCATCAGTCGAACGAAGGGATACCCCATGCCAGGAGTGCAGGATCGAGTCATCGTCGTCACCGGCGCCGGAGGCGGACTGGGCCGCGAGTACGCGCTGACCCTGGCCGGCGAGGGCGCCAGTGTCGTGGTCAACGACCTCGGCGGCGCCCGTGACGGCACCGGCGCAGGTTCGGCGATGGCCGATCAGGTGGTGGCCGAGATCAAGGTGGCCGGGGGACGCGCGGTCGCCAACTACGACTCCGTCGCCGATGCCGCCGGCGCGGCCAACATCGTCAAGACCGCCCTCGATGAGTTCGGCGCCATCCACGGTGTGGTGAGCAACGCCGGAATCCTGCGCGACGGCACCTTCCACAAGATGACCGATGAGGCCTGGGACTCGGTCCTCAAGGTGCACCTCTACGGCGGGTACAACGTCATCCGCGCGGCCTGGCCGCACTTCCGCGAGCAGTCCTACGGCCGCATCGTCGTCGCCACCTCGACCAGTGGACTGTTCGGCAACTTCGGCCAGGCCAACTACAGCGCCGCCAAGCTCGGACTGGTCGGTCTGATCAACACCCTCGCCCAGGAGGGTGCCAAGTACAACATCAAGGCCAACGCCGTCGCGCCGATTGCGGCTACCCGGATGACCGAGGACATCATGCCGCCGGAGATCCTCAAGAAGCTCACGCCCGAATATGTCGCCCCGGTGGTGGCCTACCTGTGCACCGAGGAGGTGCCGGACAGTGCTTCGGTGTTCATCGTCGGCGGCGGCAAGGTTCAGCGCGCGGCACTCTTCCAGAACGACGGCGTGACCTTCGACGACGTGCCCAGCGTGGATGACGTGGCCGCCCACTGGTCCCAAATCGACGACCTCTCGGCGCCCAAGCCCGCCGCGTTCAAGCTGTAGCACGTGAAAGCTCTTGTCGCCGGTGCACTGTAGCCGTGACCACCGGTGGGCTGATCCTGATCGCGGTGGCCATTGCCATCGGACTGGCAGGCATCATCGTCCCGTTCCTTCCGGGCACGCTACTGGTCTATGCGTCGATTGCGGTGTGGGCGTTCGTGGTGCGCGGCACCGTCGCCTGGGTGGTGTTGGGTGTGGTCACCGCAGTACTCGGCGCGAGCCTGCTGGTGAAGTATCTGTGGCCGGTGCGCCGCATGCGCGCTGCCGATATCAGTGGGTGGACCCTGGCTGCCGGCGCGGTGGCGTCGGTGATCGGTTTCTTCGCCATCCCGGTCCTGGGCATGATCATCGGATTCGTCCTCGGGGTGTACCTCGCCGAGCTGCTCCAACGGCGCGATCAGCGGCGGGCGTGGGCATCCACGGTGCACGCCGTCAAAGGCGTGGCACTGTCGGCGGGGGTGGAACTGGCCGGCGGTCTCATCGCCACAGCGGCATGGGTCGTCGGGTTACTGCTAACCCACTAACTGGGTGCGCAACCGGGTCACATCGTCCTCGGTCACCCCGGCAGCCCGCAGGTAGGGGGCCAACCCGCCGTAGTTCTCCTCGACAACCCGGCGTGCGGTGCTCAGGTACTGCTCGCGCACCCCGAGCACCTCATCGGTCAGCCGCGATTCCATGAACGACACCACCTCGTCGGTCACTCCCTCGCGGTCGCGCGTCGTCTGCAGGATCTGGTCGCGTAATCGGGTGGTCGCGGAGTTGCTGTGCAGGTAATCGGTGAGAATCTCGTCCTGGTCGATCCCGGCTGCCTCGAGTGCGATCGCGACGGCGAACCCGGTCCGGTCCTTGCCCGCGAAACAGTGCACCAGTGTCGGTCTGCCGTCAGCCAGCAGCGTGATGATCTTTTTCACCGCCCGCTGCGCCCCGCCAAGGGTGGGGAACCGCTCGTACTCGCCGGTCATCCACCGCTGACCCGCTTCGGCGGGTTCCTCGTCGGAGTATTCCGTCATCATCTTCTGCCAGGCACTCTCGTGCGGCGCTTCGGCGCCCTCAGCATCCGCGTGTGTGTGCGACACCTCCGGAAACGGAAGATGATGGATGACAACGTCATCGGGCACCGCGCCGGTACCGCGGCGCTGCAACTCGGCCGGGGACCGCAGATCAGCCACATCGGTCACGCCGAGCTCGGTGAGAGCGGAGCGGCCGGATTCATCGAGCTTGCTCAGCTCGCTGGACCGGAAGAGTAATCCGGGAAACACACCGACCGTCTGCGCGACATCGCGGAAATTCCAGGCCCCGGAAAGTTTCTCGTGTCCGGCCTGGTTGGGTGAGCTCACCCGCCGGTCGCCGCAGCGGCCAGCAGGCTCTTCTCCCGGCCGAGTTCCGCGCGCGCAACCGTGCGGATGTGCACCTCGTCGGGGCCGTCGAAGATCCGCATGGCGCGATGCAGGCTGTACATGCGGGCCAGCGGGAAGTCGTCGGTGACGCCTGCGCCGCCGTGCACCTGGATGGCGCGGTCGATCACAGTGCAGGCCATCTGCGGAGCCACCGCCTTGATCTGCGAGACCAGGGAGAAGGCTGCCCGGTTGCCGTGTTGGTCGATGGTCCAGGCTGCCTTCTCGCACAGCAGCCGGGCCTGGTCGATCTCGTTGCGGGACAACGCGATCTGCTGCTGGACCATGCCCTGTTCGGCCAGCGGCTTGCCGAAGGCGATCCGGGTGCGGGCCCGCTCAGTCATCAACGCAAGCGCTCGCTCGGCCACCCCGATCGCGCGCATGCAGTGGTGGATACGGCCGGGGCCCAGGCGGGCCTGGGCGATCGCGAACCCCATGCCCTCCTCGGCCAGCAGGTTGGCGGCCGGAACCCGGAC
>NZ_JAEMSG010000009.1:17303-40593 GCF_016462945.1 Mycolicibacterium sp.
CGATCGCGAACCCCATGCCCTCCTCGGCCAGCAGGTTGGCGGCCGGAACCCGGACGTTGTCAAAGACGATCTCAGCGTGCCCGTGCTGGTCGTGGAAGCCGAACACTGTGGTGGAGCGCAGGAGATTAATGCCGGGGGTGTCTTTGGGAACCAGGATCATCGACTGCTGCTGGTGAGATGCGGCCTCAGGATTGGTGCGGCCCATCACGATGAGCACCTTGCAGCGCGGGTCATTGGCGCCGGAACTCCACCACTTGCGGCCGTTGATGATGTAGTCGTCGCCGTCGCGGGTGATCTCGGTCTGGATATTGCGGGCGTCGCTGGAGGCCACCGCAGGCTCGGTCATCGAGAAGGCGCTGCGGATCTCGCCGGCCAGTAGCGGCTCGAGCCACTGCTTCTTCTGTTCGGGGGTGCCGAACATGTGCAGCACTTCCATGTTGCCGGTGTCCGGGGCGGCGCAGTTGATGGCTTCCGGGCCGATCTCGGGGCTCCAGCCGGACAGCTCCGCCAGCGGGGCGTACTCCAGATTCGTCAGGCCGGATTCGGCGGGCAGGAACAGGTTCCACAGTCCGCGTTCTCTGGCCATCTTCTTGAGTTCCTCGACGACCGGCGGCACGGTGAAGTCTGTCGGGCCGGCCGCGGCGCGATACTCGTCATAGGACTTCTCGGCCGGCAACACATGGTCGGCCATGAATTCGGTCAGGCGCTTGTGGTAGTCGGCCGCCTTGGCGGACAGAGCGAAATCCACGGTAATTCCCTTCCACTGGGGTCCGGTTTCACCCTATGTCACGGTGTCGCGAACCCCAGCGTGGGTTGTCAGGGGCCCCGGTCCGTCCACCGAGTGGACCCTCACCGGGCGGAATCGCGTTTCCCCCGATCGGGGGACCCGTTTTTGACCGCTAGGCCAGGGCCGCGTCGACCGCGCGTGCCGCGTCGCGACCTGACTCGATGGCCCCGTCGACCCAGCCCGACCAGACGCCGGCGAAGTCGGCCCCGGCCAGATGAATTGCGCCCCAACGACTCTCGACGCGCCCATGGATAGGCGGCTGTCCCGGTCGCAACGCCACCCAGGTGCCCTTCGAGTAGGGATCACCGATCCAGTCGTGGCCGTAGACCTCTTCGACGGTGGCTTCCAACTTGAGGTCATCGAGGCCGGCCTGCAGCAGATCGGGCCGGTCGATGGCCAGATCCGGAGCCAGGCCGAAGGAGGCCATGATGGCCCGTTCCCCGTCCGGTTCGCTCACCGTGCCCTTGACCGTGCACTCGACAATCCCCGGCCAGCCCATCGCGAACACATGCTTGGAGCCGGCCACCTTGGACCAGACCTTGATGCACCGACCGGTGTGACCCTCGCGCACCAACTGGGCCAGGGCGGGCGGTAGGTCGGGGGTGAACTCGATATCGCCCAGGGTGTTCAGCGGGGCGGCGAGGATGATCTGGCGAGCCGAGTAGCGCGTGCCGGTTGCCGTGACCACCTCGACCCGGTCGGATGATTCGGTCACCGAGGTGACCGGTTCGCCCAGGCGGATGTAATCGGCGATCTCGTCGGCAACGCGCTGCGCCAGTCCGCCACTGCCGATGTCGACGCGGGCCAGGGAGGCGAAGAACGAGTAGTCCGGGTTGTGGTCGAAGCCCGCGATCTCGCGGAGGTAGACCAGAGCCGAGAACTCTCCTGGCAGCGCACCGGTGAGCGTGTAGGACTGGGCGCGAAGCAGATCGGCGATCGCCGGCGGAGCGTCGAGTTTGTCCAGATATTCGTTGAATGGGATGTCCAGAGCGGCGGTATTGGTCTGGGTGAAGCCCTCGGCGAAGACGACCTGAGTGATATCGGCCCGCAGTCGGTTGAGGACCTCCTCCAGTTCGTTCATATCGATCAGCCCGTCGGGTTCGTCACCGTCGGAGTGCCGGCCATCGAGGAACCAGCGGCTGGCACCGCCCTTGTCTGCCTCGACGAACTTCGCACCGTAGCGGGTCACCTCCGCCGCCAGGAAGTGATGTCGCGCCGGGTCGAACCACTCGGCACCCAGGTCGATCACCACGTCCGTGCCGGGGAATGTGGTGGAGTAGGTGCGCCCCCCTGCCCGGTCCCGGGCTTCCAGGACCACCACGGTGCGTCCCGCTTCGATCAGGTCACGCGCGGCCACCAGCCCGGCGAACCCTGCCCCAATGACAACGGTGTCATAGACCTCGGTTGCGTTCATGGCCCGATTGTGGCACGCGCACGCCCACCCTAAATAGGTGAACTGTGAGAAGCGGTTAGGGTGTCACGAGCGTCGGGGCAGAACCCGAGTGTCCCCCGAGTGTCCCCCGAGCGTCCCCCGAGTGTCCCAGGAAGCAAAAGCAAAGGTCATGACAGATACCAAGACGACTGTTGGCGTCGTCGCCGAGTCGGCGGCCGACGAGCGCCGGGTGGCGCTGGTACCCAAGGCGGTCACGGCGCTGGTGAACGACGGTGTCGCCGTGGTGGTCGAATCCGGTGCCGGGGATGCCGCGCTGCTGCCCGACGACCTGTATACCGCCGCCGGCGCGACGATCGGCGATGCCTGGGCCGCCGATATCGTGTTGAAGGTCGCCCCGCCGAGCGCGGGTGAGGTGGCCCGGCTCCGGTCCGGCCAGACCCTCGTCGGCTTTCTTGCACCGCGCAACGCCGACACCCAGATCGGCGCGCTCAAGGCGGCCGGGGTGCAGGCGTTCGCGGTCGAGGCGATACCGCGCATCTCCCGCGCCCAGGCGATGGACGCGCTGTCCTCCCAGGCCAACGTGGCCGGGTACAAGGCCGTCATTCTTGCGGCAAGCGAATCGACCCGGTTCTTCCCGATGCTGACCACCGCCGCCGGCACGGTGAAACCGGCCAGCGTGCTGGTGCTCGGCGTCGGCGTTGCCGGGCTGCAGGCGCTGGCCACCGCCAAACGGCTGGGCGGGCGGACGACCGGTTACGACGTCCGTCCCGAGGTGGCCGATCAGGTTCGTTCGGTCGGAGCCCAGTGGCTCAATATCGGGATCGATGCCGCGGGCGAGGGCGGGTATGCCCGTGAGCTCACCGAGGAGGAGCGCGCTTCGCAGCAGAAGAAACTCGAGGAGGCCATCGGCGGCTTCGACGTGGTGATCACCACGGCGCTGGTGCCCGGCCGCCCGGCGCCACGGTTGGTGACCGCCGCCGCAGTGCGGGGGATGAAGCCCGGCAGTGTGGTGGTCGACCTCGCCGGCGAGACCGGCGGCAACTGCGAGCTCACCGAACCGGGCCAGACAGTGGTCAAGCATGGGGTCACCATCGCCTCGCCGCTGAACCTGCCCGCCACCATGCCCGAGCACGCCAGCGAGCTGTACTCGAAGAACCTGACGTCGCTGCTGGAACTGATGATCAACGATGGTGCGTTACAACCGGATTTTGACGACGAGGTCATTTCGGCGTCCTGTGTCACACGCGAAGCCGCACCGGCGGCGAAGCAAACGAACACCGAGGTGCAGAACTGATGTATACCCAGCTACTTGCCAACCTCGCGATCCTGGTGCTGGCCGGCTTCGTCGGCTTCGCCGTGATCTCCAAGGTGCCCAACACATTGCACACTCCGCTGATGTCGGGAACCAACGCCATCCACGGCATCGTCGTGCTGGGTGCCCTGCTGGTGCTGGGCAACCTGCCTGCCGACGCGCACTGGGGCATTCGGGTCATCGGCTTCATCGCGCTGGTGTTCGGCACGCTCAACGTCATCGGCGGATTCCTGGTGACCGACCGGATGCTCGGCATGTTCAAGGGAAAGAAGAAGGAACTCCCCGCCGCTAGAGGCGCCGACGTCAAGGAGGTCACCAAGTGACCTACCTCGTTGATGTCCTCTACATCCTTGCCTTCTCACTGTTCATCTACGGTCTGTCCGGACTGACCGGCCCCAAGACCGCGGTACGCGGCAACTGGATCGCCGCCACCGGTATGGGTATCGCCGTGGTTGCCACACTGATCAAGGTCCGTGACACCGCAGCGATCAACTGGATCCTGATCGTCGCGGGCCTGGCGATCGGTGTGATCCTGGGTGTGCCGCCGGCCAAGAAGACCAAGATGACGGCGATGCCGCAGTTGGTCGCACTGTTCAACGGCGTCGGCGGTGGCACGGTCGCGCTCATCGCCTGGTCGGAATTCATTGAAACCAAGGGCTTTTCGGAGTTCAAGCCGGAACAGGAACCCACCGTTGCGCTGGTGGTCGGGTCACTGTTCGCGGCCATCATCGGCTCGGTATCGTTCTGGGGATCGCTGGTCGCCTTCGCGAAACTGCAGGAAACGATCATTCCGAAGAATGTCGAGAAGGCATTCGTTAAGGGTGCCAAGGTCTTCCAGGCCGCCAACATCGTGCTGCTGCTCGTCGCTGTCGCCGTTGCGGTGTATATCGGCCTAAATAAGGGCCTTGCCCAGTGGTGGATCGTCCTGCTACTGGTCCTCGCCGCGGTGATGGGATTGTTCGTGGTGTTCCCCATCGGCGGCGCGGATATGCCGGTGGTCATCTCGCTGCTCAACGCGATGACCGGATTGTCTGCTGCCGCAGCAGGTTTGGCTCTCAATAACACCGCCATGATCGTCGCGGGCATGATCGTCGGCGCATCCGGCTCGATCCTGACCAATCTGATGGCTGTTGCCATGAACCGGTCCATCCCGGCAATCGTGTTCGGTTCGTTCGGTGGCGGCGACGTCGAGGGCGGCCCGGCCGGCGGCGACCAGGGCACCGTCAGGGCGACGTCGGCCGCTGACGCGGCTATCCAGATGGCCTACGCCAACCAGGTGATCGTCGTGCCCGGCTACGGCCTCGCGGTCGCGCAGGCCCAGCACACCGTCAAAGAACTGGCCGACCTGCTGGAGGCCAGGGGTGTCGAGGTCAAGTTCGCGATCCATCCGGTGGCCGGCCGGATGCCCGGTCACATGAACGTGCTTCTTGCCGAGGCGGACGTCGAGTACGACTCGATGAAGGAAATGGACGATATCAACGGCGAGTTCCCGCGTACCGACGTGACGGTGGTGATCGGCGCCAACGACGTCACCAACCCGGCCGCCCGCAATGACCCGTCGAGCCCGATTCACGGTATGCCGATCCTCAACGTCGACCAGTCCCGGTCGGTGATCGTGCTCAAGCGGTCGATGTCATCGGGCTACGCCGGGATCGAGAACCCGCTGTTCTTCCTCGGCCAGACCTCAATGCTGTTCGGCGATGCCAAGAAGTCGGTGTCCGAGGTCATCGAGGCGCTCAAGGACCTGTAGCTGGCGAACCTGTTGCTATCGACGGCGCTTGTTCCCGGTCACCTCGTCGACCCAATCCTTCTCGATCCGGCCGATCTCGAGTGACAGCATCACGACCGTCGGGTTATCGCACGCGACTTCAAGAGCGGTTCGGTACTGGGAGCCCTCGCCCGTGCCGGGCAGGTACGGACGAAGGCTCTCGAACCACGCTGCACCGACGACATTGGGCGCATCAGTGTCGCGCGGTCCGGCGGCCCACTGCCGGTAGGTGTCCCGCGCTTCGGCGAGGCCGGCCCGCCACTCTCTCAACACATCGTGTCGCCGTGATTGCAGGTCGACCTGTGCCTGACGCTTCTGCTCGGTGTTCGGCCACCACCCCCGGGAACCAGGAGTCTGCCATCGACCTCACCAGGCTCACGCCGCCCACCACCGCCGCGCCGACGACCGTTCCGGCCAAGCCCATCATCGCTGCGTCCACGTGGTTGATTTTCGCATCCGGAGCATCTTTCGGCGCCGAGATCACCATTAGGGCTGTCAGGTGCGGGGAAAAGCAGCCATCACGTCGATCTCGGTGCGCTCAGCAGCCGCTCAGCAGCACGGTGTGCAACGTCGCCCGCAGATCATCCGGAATGGGCACCGGGCCGTCATCGCCGAGGGCGACCAGCACTGTGTCGCACACGCCGATACAGGTGCCGTCGATGAACAGCCCGGTCGAGGCCACATACGAGGTGCGCCCGATCCGGCCGACGCCCGCGCCGGTCTGGATGATCGCCGGCCAGTGTGCCTCGACGAGGAAATGCACCGCGTTCTGCGAGGTGACCAATCGAATCCGCCGCGCCCCGACGTCGTAGGCCTCGGGTAGCAGTGCGCGATTCATGGTCGCGCGGGCGTTCTCATGCAGGGACTCCAGTGCCAGGTTGTTGAGGTGGCCGTTGGCGTCCATATCGCCGTACCGGGCCGCGATCTCATCGACAACCGGGTAGCACTCCAGCTGAAGCCGCATCGGGTGCGGACGCGGGGCGGTGGTGGTCGGATCGGTCACAAGGTCGCCCAGCCTAGCAACTCGTTACAATCGGCCGTGGGTTCCGACGGGCAGTCAGGCATTGATCCGCAGCGATTGCAGGCGACGCTCGCCGTTCTGGCCGAGCTGCACACCCTCGACGAGTCCCATCCCGATTTCATCGCGGTGCGCCGGGCGACGGCCCGGATGTTCAAGGCGGTGAAGAAATCGCGCCGGGACTCCAAGCGCGCGGAGATCGCCGAGGCGGACCGCGCCGTGGTCGCTGCGACCGCGACCGGAGCACCTGATCGCATCGACGACGAGACCCGCGGAATCCCGCTGTCCACGTCGGCCTCCACCACGAGTGCCGGCACCCTGCTGAAGTCGCGGGCCTGTTATATCTGCAAGCAGCACTACACCCATGTCGACGCCTTCTACCACCAGCTGTGCCCGGAATGCGCGGCGTTCAGCCATGCCAAACGCGCGGCCCGCACCGACCTGACCGGCAGGCGCGCCCTGCTCACCGGCGGCCGCGCCAAGATCGGCATGTACATCGCCCTGCGCCTGCTTCGCGACGGCGCGCACACCACCATCACCACACGGTTTCCCCGCGATGCCGTGCGCCGGTTCGCGGGCCTGCCGGATTCACCGGAGTGGCTGCACCGCCTGCGCATCGTCGGTATCGACCTGCGTGATCCGGCCCAGGTGGTCGGGCTCGCCGACGCGGTCGCCGCGGCCGGACCGTTGGACATCCTGATCAACAATGCCGCCCAGACCGTGCGCCGCTCGCCCGGCGCCTACGCGCCACTGATCGACGCCGAACTCGCGCCGCTACCCGGGGGCCCGCTTCCCGAGCTGCTGACCTTCGGGCACACCAGTGACGCGCACCCGAAGGCGCTGGCGGCTTCCGTTGGGAGCCAACCGATCCTGGCTGATGCGCTGACGGAAGCCGCGCTGACCGCCGGATCAACCTCGCTGCAGCGGCTGGCCGCCGGCACCGCCATTGACGCGGGCGGGCTCGTCCCCGACGAGCAGCACGTGAACAGCTGGACCCAGCACGTCCACGAGGTCGAGCCACTGGAGATGCTCGAGGTACAACTGGCCAACGCGACCGCGCCGTTCCTGCTTATCAGCCGGCTGCGACCGGCGATGGCCGCCTCACCTGCGCGTCGCACCTATGTGGTCAATGTGTCGGCGATGGAGGGGGTGTTCTCCCGCCGCTATAAGGGGCCGGGGCACCCGCACACCAATATGGCCAAAGCTGCCCTCAATATGCTCACCCGCACCAGCGCGGGGGAGATGTTGGAGACCGACGGAATCCTGATGACCAGCGTCGACACCGGATGGATCACCGACGAGCGTCCGCACTACACCAAGGTGCGACTGGCCGAAGAAGGTTTTCACGCCCCGCTCGATCTCATCGATGGTGCGGCGCGGGTCTACGACCCGATTGTGCAGGGGGAGACCGGCGTCGACCTGTACGGGGTATTCCTGAAGGACTATCAACCCGCCGACTGGTGAGAGGGGCCAGCTGGTGGCAGGGATCAGACCGGCGGGTAGGCCGGGGTGCCGGTCCAGTCGGTGCCGCGCAGCGCCCAGGGGAACCAGCTCAGGAAGTATTCGATCTCGTCGGTCGCGTCGTAATCGGGACTCGGATCCATTTCACAAACCTCCATCATGACGTCCGACTGGTGCTGAGTGTATCGCGCCGGACCGGAGCGCAGTGGTGATCCGTGCAGACGCTTAAACTAGCCAATCATGCCGCACGAGAACGGGCCGACCCGTCGCGAAGAGTTGCTGGCCGTGGCTACCAAGCTGTTCGCCGCGCGCGGTTACCACGGCACCAGGATGGACGATGTGGCCGACGTGGTCGGCCTGAACAAGGCGACCGTCTACCACTACTACGCCAGCAAGTCGCTGATCCTGTTCGACATCTACCGCCGAGCTGCCGAAAACACCCTGGCCGCGGTGCACGACGACCCCTCGTGGACCGCCCGCGAGGCGCTCTACCAGTACACGGTGCGCCTGCTGACCAATATCGCTGAGAACCCGGAGGGCGCGGCGGTGTACTTCCAGGAGCAGCCCTACATCACCGAGTGGTTCACCGAGGAGCAGGTGAGCGAGGTGCTCGAGAAGGAGGCCCAGGTCTACGAACACGTCGCCGGCCTGATCGACCGGGGTATCGCCAGCGGGGAGTTCTTCGAGTGCGACTCCCACGTGGTGGCGCTGGGTTATATCGGGATGACACTGGGCGCCTACCGCTGGCTTCGGCCGGACGGCAGGCGCTCGGCATCCGAGATCGCCGCCGAATTCAGCACCGCACTGCTGCGCGGTCTGATCCGTGACGAGAAAATTCGTGCTCAGAGCCCACTCGGCCTGACGCCGATATGATCTGCCGGTGCCCCTCGTCAGCAAGACCCTGGAGGTTGACGCCGGCGCGGCGGCGATCCTCGGCATCGTCGCCGACTTCGAGTCCTACCCACAGTGGAACGACGAGGTCAAGGCCGTTTACATCCTGGCCCGCTATAACGACGGCCGGCCCAGTCAGTTGCGTATCGACACCGAAATCCAGGGCACTGCGGGCACCTACATCCAGGCCGTGTATTACCCGAGTCCGGCCCAGATTCAGACCGTGATGCAGCAGGGCGATCTGTTCACCAAACAGGAGCAGCTGTTCTCCGTCGTGGAGATGGGGCCGTCGAGTCTGCTGACCGTGGACCTCGACGTGGAGATCGCACTACCGGTTCCCGCCGTGATGGTGAAGAAGCTCATCAACGACGCCCTCGATCACCTCGCGAACAATCTGAAGTCACGCGCCGAGCAGCTGGCGGCCGGGGCGTAGAGCCCAACGGCGACAACGAGTTCGCTCAATTCGCGCCACCGCGGCGCACCGCTGACGCAAGCTGGGTCGCAATGGAGCACTCACTGGGCCTCGAGCAGCCGTATCTGTCCCGCCGGCAGAACTGGATCACCCAGCTTGAGCGCCACGCGCTGATGCAGCCCGACGCCACCGCGCTGCGATTCATGGGGCGGACGATCACCTGGTCCCAACTCGATCGCAGGGTGTCCGCTCTGGCCGGCGCCCTGCACCGGCGCGGTATCGGCTTCGGGGACCGGGTGATGATCCTGATGCTCAACCGGCCCGAGTTCATCGAGGCCACCCTGGCCGCAAATCGGTTGGGTGCGATCGCTGTTCCGGTCAACTTCCGGCTCACCCCGCCGGAATTGGCCTACCTGGTCGACAACTGCGGTGCCACCATGGTCATCACCGAGCCGATACTGGCTCCGATCGCCGCCGCGGTGCGCGGTATCACGTCGGTGCTGTCCACGATGATCGTCGCCGAGGCGCAGACCGATGGCCAGGTGCTCGGTTACGAGGGTCTCCTCGCCGAGGAGGGCGGCCCGGCGCCGATCGTCGACATCCCGGGTGACAGCCCGGCGCTGATCATGTACACCTCGGGCACCACCGGGCACCCGAAGGGCGCTGTGCTCACCCACGCCAATATCGCCGGGCAGGCGACGTGTGCGATCTATTCATCGAGTCCGGAACTCAGCAGCGACGTCGGATTCATCGGGGTGCCCCTCTTTCACATCGCCGGTATCGGCGGGATGTTCCCGGCCATGACGCTGGGCACCCCGGTCGTTATCCACCCGCTGGGTGGGTTCGACCCCGGCGATCTTCTCAATGTGCTTGCCGCCGAACGGGTTACCGGTATCTTCCTGGTGCCCGCGCAGTGGCAGGTGGTGTGCGCCGAACAACAGGCCAGGCCCCGTGAGCTTCACCTGCGTGCCATGTCCTGGGGTGCCGCACCGGCCTCGGACACCCTGCTGCGCCAGATGTCGAAGACCTTTCCTGATGCCAAAATTTTGGCGGCCTTCGGCCAGACCGAGATGTCTCCGGTGACCTGCATGCTGCTGGGCGAGGACGCCATCCGGAAACTCGGCTCGGTGGGCAGGGTGGTCCCGACCGTGGCGGCCCGCATCGTCGACGAGAACATGAACGATGTGCCGATCGGCGAGGTGGGCGAGATCGTCTACCGGGCCCCGACGCTGATGGCGGGATACTGGAACAACCCCCGGGCCACCGCCGAGGCCTTCGCCGGCGGCTGGTTCCATTCCGGCGATCTGGTCCGCAGCGATGACGAGGGTTATATCTGGGTGGTCGATCGCAAGAAGGACATGATCATCTCCGGCGGGGAGAACATCTACTGCGCCGAGGTGGAGAACGTCCTGGCTGCTCACCCGGCCATCGTCGAGGTGGCCATCATCGGTCGTGCCCACGACAAGTGGGGTGAGGTGCCGGTGGCCGTAGCCGCCATCAGCCGCGAAGGCCTGCGGCTGGAGGAGCTCACCGACTTCCTCGACGACCGGCTCGCCCGCTACAAGCACCCGAAAGTGCTGGAAATCGTGGATTCGCTGCCCCGAAATCCGGCCGGGAAAGTGCTGAAGAATGAATTGCGGTTGCGCTACGGCGCGCCAACAAATTCACCCGGGGACCAATAGTGCGGTTGCGGCGTGTGACCCCTGGGGGATCGGGTATGTTCCTGTGGTCTCACTCACTACCCGTTGGTAGGGAGACCGGTATCACCCACTACGAGGTCGAGGGAGGTTGCCTGTGACTGCAGCGACCGGCGTGGGCGGCTATCTCCGCAAGCGCGCACGCGGCCCATTGCAGGCCATGGGCGGGTTCTTCAAGATGTGCATGCTCACCGGCAAGGCGCTGGGGCGGCCATTCGAGTGGAAAGAATTCACCCAGTACAGCTGGTTCCTGATGACGGTGGCGCTGCTGCCGACTTTCGCCATGTCGATCCCGCTGACCGTGCTGATCATCTTCATCTTCAACCTGCTGCTGCAGGAGTTCGGCGCCGCGGACGTGTCCGGCGCGGGCGCGGCACTGGCTTCCGTGACCCAGCTCGGCCCACTGGTGACCGTGCTCGTGGTCGCCGGTGCCGGCTCCACCGCCATCTGCGCCGATCTGGGCGCGCGCACCATCCGTGAGGAGATCGACGCCCTCGAGGTGCTCGGCATCGACCCGATCCACCGACTGGTGCTGCCGCGCGTGGTGGCGGCAATGTTCGTGGCCGTCCTCCTCAACGGCGCGGTCATCACCATCGGACTGGTGGGCAGCTTCATCTTCGGCGTCGGTCTGCAGAACATCTCCGCCGGCGCGTACCTCCAGACCCTCACCCTGGTCACCGGACTGCCCGAGGTGATCATCTCGATAGCCAAAGCGTTGGCCTTCGGTCTCATCGCGGGTTTGGTCGGGTGTTACCGCGGCCTGACGGTGGGCGGCGGCGCCAAGGGCGTGGGAATCGCGGTGAACGAGACCCTGGTGCTGTGCGTGGTGGCCCTGTTCGCGGTGAACGTGATCTTCACGACCATCGGTGTGCGGTTCGGGACGGGGCGATAGATGGCGACTGCGACAGCGAACGCGACGGTCGTCCGCACCCGATTCCCGCGCGCCGCGCGTGATGCCGGCAAGCTGGCCAGCCTGCCCAGCCGGTTCCTGGACAGCTGCGGCAGGGTCGCCTGGTTCGCGGTGCAGGCCGTCGGACAGATCGGTCACGCGCTGCGCTTCTACCGCAAGGAGATCGTGCGCCTGATCGCCGAGATCGGCATGGGCGCCGGTGCGATGGCGGTGGTCGGCGGCACCGTCGCCATCGTCGGATTTGTCACGCTGTCCGCTGGTTCGCTGATCGCCATCCAGGGCTTCGCGTCCCTGGGCAATATCGGGGTGGAGGCGTTCACCGGCTTCCTGGCCGCGCTGGTCAACGTCCGCCTGACCGCACCGGTCGTCACCGGTGAGGCGCTGGCGGCCACCGTCGGCGCCGGCGCCACCGCTGAGATCGGTGCCATGCGGATCTCCGAGGAGATCGACGCCCTCGAGGTGATGGGCATCAAGAGCATCTCCTACCTGGTGTCCACTCGGATCATCGCCGGCAGCGTGGTGATCATCCCGCTCTACGCGATGGCGCTCATCATGGCGTTCCTGTCCGCGCAGTTGACCACCACGGTCCTCTACGGGCAGTCCGGCGGAACCTACTCGCACTACTTCCACACCTTCCTGCGGCCCAACGACGTGTTCTGGTCGTTCATCGAGGTCATCATCATTTCGGTGATCGTGATGATCAACCACTGCTACTTCGGCTACACCTGTAGCGGCGGCCCGGTGGGCGTGGGTGAGGCGGTAGGCCGCTCGATGCGAGCCTCGTTGGTGGTGGTCCAGTTCGTGGTTCTGTTCGCTTCGTTGGCGCTCTACGGCACCAACCCGAACTTCAACCTGACGGTGTAACGCCGCATGACAGCACCTCTGAACAGTGAACGCCGCGCTCCGCTGAAGTTGGCGGGCATCATCCTGCTGATCATCCTGGCGCTCATCTTCACGTTCGTGAGTCTGCAGTTCCGCGGCAAGCTGACGCCGACAACTCAACTGACGTTGATATCGAGCCGATCCGGTCTGGTGATGGATCCCAACTCCAAGGTCACCTACAACGGCGTCGAGATCGGCCGGGTAAAAAACATCTCGGCACAGGTCGCGAACGGCAAGGAAGAAGCGAAGCTACTCCTGGAGGTCAACCCCCGCTTCATTCCGCTCATCCCGGCGAATGTGAATGCCGATATCCAGGCCACCACCATCTTCGGTAACAAGTACGTCGCGCTCAGCAGCCCGGCCAACCCGAGTCCCGCGCGGATCAGCCCCTCCGACGTCATCGACGCCCGCAGCGTGACCGTGGAGTTCAACACCCTGTTCGAGACCGTCACCAACATCGCGGAGAAGATCGATCCGGTCAAACTCAATCTCACCCTGTCGGCGGCCGCGGAGTCCCTGACCGGCCTCGGCGGCAGGCTGGGCAAGTCGCTGGTGAATGCCAACGCGGCGCTGAAAGACATCAACCCGCGCCTTCCGCGCCTGCAGTTAGCCAATCAGAAACTGGCCGACGTGGCTGATCTCTACACCGCGTACTTTCCGGACTTGTGGGACGCTCTGGACAACTCGCTGACCACCGCGCGCACGCTCAATGCCCAACGCGGCGATCTCGACGCCGCGCTGCTGGCGGCTGCCGGATTCGGAAACACCGGTGCCGACGTGTTCGAGCGCGGCATGCCGTACTTCGTTCGGGCCATGTCGGATCTCGTCCCGACGTCGCAGCTGCTCAACACCTACAGCCCCGAGCTGTTCTGCACGATCCGCAACTACGCGGATCTGGTGCCGTTGGCGAACGCCTCCTTCGGCGGCAACGGCTACTCGCTGGACAGCGTCGCCGAGCTGCTGGGCGCACCGAACCCCTACGTGTACCCGGAGAACCTGCCCCGGGTCAACGCTCGTGGCGGGCCGGGCGGCGCGCCGGGTTGTTGGCAGCCGATAACCAGGGACTTCTGGCCGGCGCCGACCCTGGTGGCCGACACCGGTGCGTCGATCGCACCGTATAACCACTTTGAACTCGGTCAGCCGATCCTTCAGGAATACATCTGGGGACGCCAAATCGGGGAGCAGACCATCAACCCATGAGATACACGTCGACCACCGTCAAACTCGGCATCTTCTCACTGGTGCTGCTGCTCTGCACTGCGCTGCTCATCGTTGTCTTCGGGCAGCTGCGTTTCGAGCGGTACACCACCTACTCCGCGGAGTTCAGCAACGGCAGTGGGCTGCGTCCGGGCCAGTTCGTGCGGGCCGGTGGCGTCGAGGTCGGCAAGGTGGCCAATGTTGAACTGACGGACAACGGACAGCGCGCGCTGGTCACCCTCTCCGTTGACAAGTCGCTGCCGCTGTATCAGTCGACGAACGCCCAGATTCGCTATGCGGATCTGATCGGCAACCGATTCGTCAATCTCGACCGCGGTGCCGGAGAGGGTTCCGACCGGGTGCTGTCACCCGGTGGATTCATTCCGCTGGCCCATACTTCGCCGGCGCTGGACCTCGACGCTCTGATCGGCGGTTTCAAGCCGCTGTTCAAGGCTCTGGATCCCGAGAAGGTCAACAACATCGCGACCTCACTGGTCACCGTGTTTCAGGGTCAGGGTGGCACCATCAACGATATCCTCACGCAGACAGCGCAATTGACGTCGACGCTGGCCGAAAAGGACCAGGCCATCGGTGAGGTGATCACCAACCTCAACACCGTGCTGGGTACGGTTGCCAAGCACCAGCAGGAATTCGATTCGACCGTCAACAACTTTGAGATTCTCATCACCGGCCTGAAGAACCGGGCCGACCCACTGTCGGGCGCGGTCGCCGATATCAGCGACGCATCAGGCACATTGGCCGGCCTCCTGCGCGATGACCGCCCGCTGCTGCAATCAACCACCGGCTATATCGAAACCATCCAGCAGCCGTTCGCCGACGCGCCGGAGAAGCTGGACAAACTGCTGGCGGACTACCCGGCTGCCGCCACACTTATCGGCCGCACGGGTGGCATTTACGGTGACTTCCAAAACTTCTACCTCTGCGATATCAAACTGAAGCTCAACGGTCTTCAGCCGGGTGGCCCGGTTCGGACCGTCACCATCACCAAGCAGCCGTCCGGCAGGTGCACGCCGAAATGAGAACTCTCGAAGGCTCTGACCGGATTCGCAACGGCCTGATCGGTCTGCTGGTGTTGATCATGGTCGTCGGCGTGGGCCAGAGTTTCGCCAGCGTCCCGATGCTCTTCGCCAAGCCGATGTACTACGCCCACTTCGCCGATTCGGCCGGGTCCGGTCCGGGTGACAAGATCCGCGTCAGCGGCGTCGACGTCGGACAGATCAAGTCGCTCAAGATCGACGGTGACCGGGTGAAGGTCGGGTTCACTCTTGGTGACCATCGCATCGGGTCGGACAGCCTGGTGTCGATCCGTACCGACACCATCCTCGGCAAACGGGTGATGGAGATCGAGCCGCGCGGCACCAAGCCGCTGCCGGTCGGCGCCCTGCTTCCCCTGGAGCAGAGCACCACGCCCTATCAGCTGTATGACGCGTTCTCCGATCTCACCAAGACCACGGCCGGCTGGGATCTGGACTCCGTGAAGAAGTCGCTGAACGTGTTGAGCGAGACCCTCGACCAGACTTCCCCGCAGCTCAGCAAGGCACTCGACGGCATCGCCCGATTCTCCGACACCATCGGCAAGCGCGACCAGGAGTTCAAACAGCTTCTGGCCCAGGCGAACAAGGTCGCAAGCGTGCTGGGTGATCGCAGTGAGCAGATCAACCGCCTGCTGGTCAACGCCCAGGCGCTGCTCGCCTCATTGAACGGCCGGGGCCAGGCAATCGACTATCTGCTGCAGAATGTCTCCGAGGTATCGAGGCAGTTCGCCGGATTCATCGACGACAACCCGAATATCAATAATGTGCTGACGCAGCTGAATACGATCAGCGAGGTGCTGGTCAAGCGCAAGCAGGACTTCGCCGACGCGATCACCATTGCCTCCAAGATCATGAGCGGCCTGTCGGAGTCGGTCGCCTCGGGCCCGTACTTCAAGACCCTTGTGGTGAACCTGCTTCCCGGCCAACTCATGCAGCCGTTCATCGATGCGGCGTTCAAGCAGCGCGGCATCGATCCCCAGGAGTTCTGGCGCAACGCCGGTCTACCCGCTTTCCGATTCCCGGATCCCACCGGTGCCACCCAGGCCAACGGCGCTCCGCCGATGCCGCCGCAGGTCCTGGAAGGCACGCCGGAGTTCCCGGGTCCGGCCGTGGGACCTGGCTCGCCCTGCTCCTACACGCCGACCGGTGGCAGTATGACGCCGGGCAACCCGCTGCCGTGTGCCGCCGCGACAGAGGGCCCCTACGGCCCCGTGCCCGGTGGGTTCGGCCCGCCCAATATCGCGGTCTCCGCACCGGTTCCGGACTCCCCGACGCTCAACCACGGCGTGCCGTCGGGGCTCGTGCCCGGTGAAGAAGGCCCGACGGTGATCGGCCTGCCCGGACCGGCGCTGGCGCCCGGCCCGCCGGGAGCGCGCACCGTGCCGGTGCCGGCCGATCCCGCGGCGATCGCGCCCGTCGACATGGGAGGGCAATAAGCCATGTCCATCTTCAACTTCCGTAACAGGGACCTGTCCACGGTTTCCCGCGGCTCGGTGATCGTGGGCACGCTCGCGGTCATCCTCGGCTTGATCGCCGCGTTCGTGGGCTGGAATTTGTACAAGAAGGCGGCCACCACCACTGTCGTCGCCTATTTCGCCGATGCCCTGGCGGTGTACCCCGGCGACCGGGTGCAGATCATGGGCGTCAAGGTCGGCAACGTGGACAGTGTCGAGCCGGCCGGCGACAAGATGAAGGTCACGCTGAGCTACGCCAGTCAGTACAAGGTGCCGGCGGATGCGATTGCCTCGGTCCTCAACCCGACCGTGGTTGCCTCCCGCGTGATTCAGCTGTCCCCGCCCTACACCGGCGGTCCGGCATTGGCGGACAACGCGGTGATTCCGCTCGAGCGCACCCAGGTGCCGGTGGAGTGGGACGACATCCGCAACCAGCTCAATACATTGGTCACCGAACTCGGCCCGACCCCCGGCCAGCCGAAGGGGCCGCTGGGCGATTTCATCGAATCGCTGGCCGACGGCCTCAACGGCAAGGGCACGCAGCTCAACACGACCTTCCGGGCACTGAGCGGCGCGATTGGGGCACTGGGCGAGGGCCGGGGCGACCTCTTCGGGGTGACCAAGAGCCTGGCGCTGTTCGTCAACGCGCTGCACCAGAGCGATCAGCAGTTGGTCGCCCTGAACACCGGCCTGGCCACCTTCACGGGTTCGCTCACCAACTCCGATCAGGAGTTGGCCAACGCGGTCAGGGATATCGACACCCTGCTCAAGACCGCACGAAAGTTCGTCGACGATAACGGATCAGTGCTCGCTAAAGACATCAACAATCTGGCCGGTGTCACCAACACGCTGCTGCAGCCTGCGCCGCGAAACGGCATCGAGACGGTGCTGCACGTCTACCCGAACCTGGCCGGCAACATCAACGAGATCTATCACCCGACACACGGCACGATCCAGGGCGTGCCGGCAATCGCCAGCTGGGCCAACCCGATCCAGTTCGTCTGCAGCGCAATCCAGTCGGCCAGTCGGCTCGGCTACCAGGATTCGGCGGAATTGTGCGCCCAGTATCTGGGACCGATCTTCGATGCGACCAAGTTCAACTTCGCACCGCTGAGCCTGAACCAGTTCTCCGGCGCCGAGACGCTTCCGAAATACGTGGCCTACGCCGAGGAGCGGCTGCGTCCGCCGTCGGGCTACAAGGACACGACGGTGCCGGGCATCTGGTCGCGGGACACCCTGTTCTCGCACGGCAACTCCTCCACCGTCCCGTGGCAGGGTCCCCTGGGCGAGCCGGACTGGATCGTGGCCCCCGGCATGCAGGGCGTTGAGGTCGGACCGTTCACCGGGCCCATGCTGACGCCTGATTCTCTTGCAGCACTGATGGGCGGACCCGACCCCGTCTCGATCCCGCCGGCCGGTCCGCCGGGCGGTGCGGTGCCGAACGCCTACGACCAGAACAATCCACTGCCGCCGCCGTGGTATCCGGGTGCACCCCCGCCGCCGGCTCCCGGGGTGGATGTCGTGCCCGGACCGCTACCGGCAGCCCAACAGACCGGCCCGCCCGCACCTGCTGCGGCCGCGCCCGGACCGATGCTGCCTGCTGAGATGGGGGCCGGATAGTGACGTCATCGATGAACCCCGCGTTCATGAACTCCGCTCGCCGGATCAGCTGGCGTGTTTCGGTGCTGCTCGTCGCGGCGATGGTGCTGACCTCATGCGGGTGGCGTGGCATCGCCAACGTGGCGGTTCCGGTCGGACCCGGCACCGGCAAGGGCGGGACGACGGTGTACGTGCAGGTCGCCGACACGCTTGCGCTCAACACGAACAGTCGGGTCCGGGTGGCCGATGTCTTCGTGGGCACGGTCCGCGAGATCCAACTCAAGGACTGGGTTCCGACGCTGACCCTATCGCTGGAGCCGGGAATCGAACTGCCCGCCAATGCCACGGCCAAGATCGGGCAGAGCAGCATCCTGGGCACCCAGCATGTGGAACTGGCCGCACCGGCGGACCCGTCGCCCCAGCCGCTGCGCAACGGGTCGACGATCCCGCTCAAGAACTCCTCGGCGTTCCCGACGATCGAGCGCACCCTGGCCAGTCTCGCCACCGTGTTGCGCGGCGGCGGCATCCCGAACCTGGAGATCATCCAGACCGAGGTCAACAATCTGCTGACCGGCAATGCCGATCAGATCCGGGACTTTCTGAACAATCTGAACACCTTCACCGATCAGCTCAACCAACAGCGCGGTGATATCGCCCGGGCGATCGAATCGACCAACACACTGTTCAAATATGTTGCCAGCCGCAACAGCACCCTTGACCAACTGCTCGTCGACCTGCCTCCGCTGGTGGACTACCTGGCCGGTGCCAAGGACCGGGTCACCGATGCGGTGCTGGCGCTCGGGCGCTTCAACAAGGTGACCGGCGAGGCCCTGGCGGCCGCCCAAGCCGATCTGAATACCAACCTCGCGGCGTTGCAGCGGCCGCTCAAGCAACTGGGCCGTGGCGCGCCGTACTTCCTTGAGGCGATGAAGCTGATCGTCACCAACCCCTACCCGCTGGACAATATTCCGAAGGCGATGCGAGGCGACTACATCAACCTCTCACTGACGGCCGATCTGACGCTCAGCTCCCTGGATAACGCGTTCCTGACCGGCACCGGCTTCTCGGGCATGTTGCGGGCACTGGAGCAGTCCTGGGGCCGGGATCCGCAGACGATGATCCCGGATGTCCGGTTCACCCCGCACCCCAATATGACCACCGGGGGCGGACCGTTCGTCGAGCGTGGCGAGTGAGTAGGGGAATGAACCGATGCTGACCCGCTTCATCAAGTTCCAGTTGGTGACCTTCATCGTCCTGACCGTGCTGGCTCTGGTAGGCCTGAGCATCTACTACCTGCGTCTGCCCAGCCTCGCCGGAATCGGTGAGTACAAGCTCACCGTTGATCTGCCGTCCGCGGGCGGGCTGTACAAGACGTCGAACGTGACCTATCGAGGTGCCACGATCGGCCAGGTGACCGACCTCGTGCCCACCGAGAAGGGTGCCCGCGCCACCCTGCGCATCGCTGACAAGTTCCAGATCCCGGTGGATGCCAGTGCCAATGTGCGTTCCGTGACGGCGATCGGTGAGCAGTTTCTGGACCTGGTGTCGGATGGGAAGTCGGGCCAGTACTTCAAGCCCGGCCAGACCATCACCAAGAGCACGGTCCCGCAACCGGTGGGTCCGGCCCTGGACGCGGCCTATAGGAACCTCGCCGCACTGCCGGTGGACAAGATTCCCACCCTGTTGGACGAGACGGCACAGGCCTTTGGCGGCCTGGGTCCGACACTGCAGAAGTTGACCGAAAACACGTCGCTGTTCGTCGATGAACTCAATAACAACATCACTGATATCAACGACCTCGTGGACAATTCGCCGCCACTGTTGGACACCCAGATCCAGTCTGCGGACGCGATCTATCGCTGGGCAGCCAACCTCAACTCGCTGACGGCCCAGGGTAAGGCGCAGGATCCGGCGTTGCGCAGCAGTCTGCAGCAGGCCGCGCCGACTGCCCAGGCACTCAACACACTGTTCATCGACGTCAAAGACGGCCTGCCGCAGACGCTGGCCAATCTTGAGATCATCATCGAGATGCTCAAGCGCTACAACAAGGGTGTGGAACAGACGCTGGTGATGCTGCCGCAGGGTGCGGCTGCCGGTCAAACGGTAGCCGGTTCGTACAAGAACCAGGCCTCGCTGGACCTCGGCTTGTCGCTCAACCAGCCGCCGCCGTGCCTGACCGGGTTCCTGCCCGCCAGTCAGTGGCGAGCACCAGCCGACACCAGCGTCAAACCGGTGGAGGATGGGCTCTACTGCAAGATCCCGAAAGATACGCCGGCCAACTCCGTTCGCGGCGCGCGCAACTTCCCCTGCGTTGACGTCCCCGGACGGCGCGCGGCCACGCCCCTTGAATGCCGCAGCAATGAACCGTACACACCGCTGGGCACCAACCCGTGGTACGGCGATCCGAACCAGATCGTCAACTGCCCGGCGCCGGGAGCGCGCTGCGACCAGCCGGTCAATCCGGGGACGGTGATTCCCGCGCCGAGTGTCAACAACGGAATGAACCCGCTCGCGTCCGAACTGCTGCCGCCGTCGGCGCCACCGGCGCAGGATCCGTTGTCCACACCGGGTTCGGGTACCGTGCAGTGCAACGGTCAGCAGCCCAACCCGTGCGACTACACCCCGACTCCTACGGCGGCGACCAATACGTCGGCGGTCTATGACGCCCAGACCGGGGATATCGTCGGGCCGGATGGTACGACGTACACCGTCACGAACTCGACCAGTACAGGAGACGACGGATGGAAGGAGATGCTGGCTCCGGTCAGCTGACCCCAACCCCGCCATTGACGGCGCCTGATCAGCCCGAGTCGGCGCTGAGTTCCGGACGCTTTCTGGTTCGTGTTGCCACAGCGCTGTTGGCGGCCAGCATGGCGTTGGTCGTCGCCGGCGTGGTTGCCTGGGTCTCGAATCGACACGGTGCCGTGACCGCCCGCGACGAAGTTGTGGCCGTCGATATGGCCAAGGACTGCATCGCGGCCACCCAGGCCCCCGATACCAAGGCGATGACCGAAAGCCAGCGCAAGATCGTCGCCTGCACCACCGAGAACTACGCACCGCAGGCGAATCTCTACAGCAGTCTGCTGGCCGAGGCGTATCAGACCGTGAACGCCAAGGTGAAGATCGCCGATATCCGGGCAGCCGCGGAGAAGCACAACCCGGACGGCTCGATCGACGTCCTGGTCGCCACCCGCGTCAGCATGTCCAACGTGCAGGAGAAGGACCAGGAGTTGAGCTACCGACTGCGGGTGCGGATGGCACCTGTCGACGGCACCTACAAGATCGACAGTATCGAGCCGGTGGGCAAGTGACGGTGACGCTCGACGCGGAGGAGTCCGTCACCGAGACGTCCGGCGCGGCCGGGGCGGCCGCGTCGTGGACGGCTCGGGCCGGGGCATTCACCATCGACGTGCTCTTCGGCCTGGGCGTGGTTGCGACTGCTCTTCTGGTCTGGCTGTCGGCTCCGCCACAGGGTTGGCTGTGGTGGCTGAGCCTGTTGATCGGCGGTGCGGCGTTAATGGCCGTGCTGGTCAACCGGCTGCTGTTGCCGTCGGCGACCGGATGGAGCCTTGGCCGTTCGGTTTTCGGTATCGCGGTCGTCAGTCGGGCCGGCGATGCGGTGAGCCCCTGGCGACTGCTGCTGCGGGACCTGGCGCACCTGCTGGACACCGCGCCGCTATTCCTCGGCTGGCTTTGGCCACTGGTGGACTCGCGCGGCCGTACCTTTGCCGATGTTCTCGTTCGCACCGAAGTTCACCGGATCGACGGTGCCCGCCCCGTCTGGCGCGGGCGCGTGTTCACAGCGATCGCGGCGGTGGCCGGACTTGCCACCGTGGCAGCCGGGGTGGGGTATCTCGGGGTCTATCGCCAGGAATTGGCCGTCGCCCAAGCCCGCGAACAGATCGCCGTGCAGGGCCCCAAGATCGTCGCGGACCTACTCACCTACAGGGCCGCGAGTGTCCAGGACGACTTTGGGCGCGCCCAGTCGCTGGTGACTGACGGCTACCGGCCGATCTGGACCGCCCAGCAGGACGCCATCCGCAAGGCCGGCGCGGTGGATAACGACTACTGGGTTACCAACAGTGCCGTGCTGGATTCGACGAAGGACCGCGCAACGATGCTGCTGTTGCTGCAGGGACAGCGCGGCATCAAAGGGAATCAACGGTTTATCAGCGCGTCGGTTCGAGCCGGCTTCGAGAAGTCGGGGTCCGGTGACTGGCGGGTATCGGATCTCACCGTACTGACCGCGCCTAAATCCGGCGGGGGTGGCGGATGAGTCCGCTGCGCCGGCTCACCCCGGCTGATCGGGAGACCACGTTCGGTGTGCCCGACCCAGAGCCCCACCGCCGCGCGCTGGCATTGGTCGCCGCGGCTGCGTCGGTCGCGGTGGTCTCGAGTGTCGCGGTCGCAGCGCTGGTCTTCGTCAAACACGAGAGCGTGCACCGTGCGCAGATCCGCGATGCGGATGCACTCGCTTTCGTGAAATCTTTCGTCACCAACTACACCTCGCCGGATCCGTTTCACGCCAACGACTATGCCAACTCGGTGTTGGCCCAGGGCACCGGTAAGTTCGCCAAGGCTTTCGATGAAAGTATCGACGGGATCGTCATTCAGGTAGCCCAGGCCGAACGTGGGTTCGGCGCCGTTCAGGAAATCGGGATCGAACGGTGGAATAGCGACGCCAGTGTCGACGTCATCGCCGTGGCGATGATGACGACCAAGATGCCGGACGGTAAGCCCATCGAGAGCGCAAGTCGCTGGGTGGTCACCGCGACCAAGGAGGGGGAGCAGTGGAAGGTCAGCGACCTGAAGCAGGTGATTTGAGTGATGCCGACGCCGTGGAGTCCGAGGAGCCACCGGTAGACGACAACGAATCGGCTGTCGATTCACCGGCCCCTGCTGAACTGCCGAGTGAACCTTCGGCTATCCGAAAATGGTTGGTGCGCAACAAAACACGGGTCGCAATCGCAGCATCGGCCGGATTGTTCATCATTGCCGGCGGCTTCGCCGGTGCGGCGGTTCAGCCCTACCTCGCAGACCGCGCCACCGTAGCCACCAAGGAGAAGATCGCGCGGACGGCCGCCGCCGCGATCACCACACTGTGGAGTTACACCCCCGACAATATGGATAAGTTGTCAGACCGCTCGGCCAAGTATCTCGGCGGCGCCTTCGGGCAGAATTATCGGAGCTATGTCGATGCGATAGCGCCCACCAACAAACAGGCCAAAGTCACCAGCAATACGCAGGTTGTGGCTGCCGCGGTCGAGTCGCTGCGGGGCTCGGAGGCCACTGCGCTGGTGTACACCAACACCACCTCGACCACGCCGCAGAGCAACAACATCCCGTCGATCAAGTACCTGTCCTACCGGCTGGAACTGCAACGTGAGGGCCGGGACTGGCGGGTCACCAAGATGACCACCGTGACGTCACTGGACCTCACGCCCAAGCTTTAGT
>NZ_JAEMSG010000009.1:40693-48867 GCF_016462945.1 Mycolicibacterium sp.
TAGTTACCCCACGCTCTAGTTGAACGCCAACCAGCTCGGAAGCGCACGTTCGCGGGCGTCGCACAGGACCGCCATGGTGTCACACGATCCCCGGGGCGAGCCGGCACCGGCCCACATCCCGCCGGTGTCGCGGCGCAGCACGATCGATGAGGAGCCGCCGCCATCGAGTAGCACCGCGGTGTCACTGCTCAAGCCGCGGAACAGGTCCTGAATCTGGTCAGGTGTATAGCTGCCACCCTGGAAGACGTACATCTCGTCTTTGTCCCGGGCGTAGGCCACCGCCGTCCTGGCGGCGCTCGGACCGGAATCGTTGAGCTGTCCGGTGTCGCCGGGAGCCAGCAGCTTCAGACCGCTGACGGCGACGAACCGGGTGCCGTTTCCGACCAGCTTGTTGATCACCGGGGAGGCGGCGTCGTAGTCGTTCGGCGCCTTCGGCGTCACCACGAATGGCGCGCCACGCACCGGAAGGATCAATGTGCTCAGCGCCGTCCAGACCTCGTCACCACCGGAGAGCGCCTGTTTGCCGGCGTAGGCCAGGGTCCCGGTCACCGCCATATTCGCCCGGCCCAACCCTGCGGTGTTGTCGATATAGGCGCCGAGCGGCGAGCTGCACCCGGTGTTCTTCCAGGACCCGGCCTGCTGTGAGCGGACGTCGAAGAAGTTCGCGTTGATGGCGATGGCCGGCTGTCCGAGTACCTGCCAGGCTTGCAGCGGGGCGTAGGTTTCCGACGCCTGCAGCAGACCTTCGGAGGTGCGTGTCCCGGGCGTCCGCTCACAGCGCGCCTGGGCACCCTGGTGAGTGTCGACCAGAAGCCGTGGTGCGAGTCGTTGGGCGGCCGACTTCACGATCATCAGATGCCCGCCGTTGGTCATCTCGTACCAGTCACCGGCGGCATTGAGCATCGGTGCCGGGAAGCCGTTGCCGAAGTTGTAGACCAGGTAGCTGCCCCGGGTGGTTGCGATGGCCTGCGCCAGCTGTTGGCGGCCGTCGGCGGCGGCTGCCGACGGGCAGTGGGACGCGGCCAGTATCACGCCGGTCAGCACGGCCGCGCATCCGGTGCGGATACGCCGAAGGGCGGTCGCAGGGCTCGACACGAGAATAACGATAACCCCGTACGCAACACTGTCAACATCCGTAACGGCCAGGTCACTGTTCGACCGCAGCCGTATTACGAAGTGCCCCAGCAGAATCCGTCTGGCGGTCTCAGGCCCCCGGGCGATTCCTCCAGCGCTCCTCATAAGCCGCGATCTCGTGCGGTTCGTCCATATCCTCGCGGATCATCGCCCTCTCGCGGTGGATGACCGATCGCATGGTGAGCCAGATCAGCACGATCAGTGCGACGGCCGCGATAATGATGTAGATGCCCGTGAAGTCCGCACTGCCCATCGTGATCCCCGATCTCTGTGTAGCCGTGCCCGGTGTCCGGTGCCAAGATCATGGTCGACCTGATTCGGGTTTGAGAAGTGCTAAACGGTGAAATTTTTTTGTTCGGCCTGTCCCGAGTGGCGCGGTGCCGACGTTTTCCGCCGAAGGCCCCGGCTACCCTCGGCCTATGGTCACCGGGCGCGCTGAGCGGACATTCACAGGAATGGGCGGGGTCCGCATGGTCTACGACGTGTGGACCCCGGATCTCGAACCCCGCGGTGTGGTCATCGTGGCGCATGGATACGGCGAGCACGCCCGCCGCTACGACCACGTCGCGCAGCGGTTCGCCGCCGCCGGTCTGGTGACCTACGCCCTCGACCACCGAGGCCATGGCCGCAGCGGTGGGAAACGCGTGCGCGTACGCCACATGTCGGAGTTCATCGCCGACTTCCGGTCCCTGGTTGCGACCGCGACCGCGGAGTATCCGGGCCTGACCCGAATCGTGCTGGGCCACAGCATGGGCGGCGGGATCGTGCTCGCCTACGGCGCGCAGTACCCCAGCGAATACGACCTGATGGTGCTGTCCGGTCCGGCGATCGCCGCCCACACCGGGGTGTCCAAAGCCAAGGCGCTGCTGGGCAAGGCGGTCGGTTCGCTGCTTCCCGATCTGCCGATTGAGCAGATCGATCCGGATGCGGTGTCCCGTGATCCTCAGGTGGTGGCGGACTACCGGGCCGACCCGCTGGTGTACCGCGGCAAGATTCCCGCCGGGATCGGCAAGGCGTTGCTGGTGGTGGGGGAGACCATGCCGCAACTGGCCGGCGGTATCACCGCACCGCTGCTGGTGGTGCATGGCGGTCAGGACCGGCTGGTGGCTGCCGCGGGCAGCGAGCGGCTCGTGCGGTGCGTGGGTTCCCGCGACGTCGAACTCAAGGTGTATCCGCAGCTGTTTCACGAGGTGTTCAACGAGCCCGAGCGTGACATCGTGCTCGATGACGTCACCGCGTGGATCGAGGCCCGGCTGTGATCCGGCGACTGCTGGTCGTGGTGCTGGCCGCGGTGCTGGTGGCCGGGTGCGCGCGCAACAGCGGCACCGAGTGGGTCTGGGTCGAGGACGAGGTGAGCTTCGACGCCGCCGGGTTGACCCTGCACGGCACCTACCGCCACCTCTTGCGCAGTGATGCGGGCCCGGCCGCCCTGCTCATCTCCGAGAGCGGGCAAACCGACCGCAATGGCGATAACAATGTCGCCGGTCCGGTCGGCAATATGCGGCAGCTCGCGGAGTTCCTCTCCGATCGCGGCGTGGCGACGCTGCGCTACGACAAGGTCGGTACCGGTGCCACCGGCCTCGGCCCGTTCGCCGACCGCCCCGCCGACGTCGGAAGTGCGGTCTACACCGACGGCGCCAGGGCGGCGGTGCGGTTCCTGGCCGGGCAGGCCGGAACCGATGCCGGCCGAATCTCGGTGTACGCCGTGGGGGAGGGCACGATCCATGCGATGTCGCTGGCCGATGACACCTCGCCCGGCGCGCCGAGGATCCACTCACTGGGGCTGCTACAGCCGTTGCCCGCGCGCTATCTCGACCTGATCACCGGCCGGGTGCGGGCCGATGTGGCGGCCGCTGTGCGCGGCGGTGGCAAGACCCAGCAGCAGGCTGATGCCGTCCTGGCCGCCTGGTTGGCCGCGGTTGCGCAGGCCCGCACCACCGGGACTGCGCCGGCCGCACTGCCCGAGGGACTCGGTGCGATCCTGGGTCCCGGCAACGTCAAGGCGGTCGTCGAGTCCGACGCGATCGACCCCGTCGAGTTGGCTGCCCGCATCCCGGCGGGCACGCCGGTCCTCCTCACCTGCTCGGACGCCGACGCCCAGTCCGGATGCGCGGTTATCACACCGCTGGCTGACGCGTTGGCGCAGACCGCGCTGCAACTGGTTAAGCTCACCGGGGTCAACCACGTATTGCGTGATGACCCCAGCGACAGTGTCGCCAACTATGCGAACAAGGGCCCGCTGTCACCTCAACTGAAGGACGCGCTGAACGTGTTCGTCGGTAAGTAGCGCACTAAGGTTCCCCAGGTGATTGTTGATGAATTCCGGTGTGGGGAAAGCTCACCGGTGAGCGGATCGGGATCGATGAGGCCGTCGCTGCCCTCGCCTAGCGTGGCGCCATGACCGATGACAGGATGCTCGCCCGCATCGCCGCGCTGCTGCGCCAGGCCGAAGGCACCGATAACGCCCATGAGGCCGAGGCCTTCATGGCTGCCGCACAACGGCTGGCGACAATGACGTCGATCGATCTTGCGGTGGCGCGCGGCCACGCGGCCTCCCGCACCGCCGCCCAGGTTCCCACCCAGCGGACGATCACCATCGGCGAACCGGGTAGCCGCGGGTTGCGCACCTACGTCCAATTGTTCGCGGCGATCGCCTTGGCCAACGATATCCGGTGTGACGTGGCGTCGAACTCGACGTTCGTCTATGCCTATGGGTTCACCGAGGATATCGACGCCAGCCACGCGCTGTACGCGAGCCTGGTGGTGCAGATGGTGCGCTCCTGTGACGCCTACCTGGCGACCGGCGCGCACCGGCCCACGCCCACCATCACCGCGCGGCTCAACTTCCAACTCGCCTTCGGCACTCGGATCGGGCAGCGCCTCTCCGACGCGCGTGATCAGGCCAAGCGGGAGGCGACGAAGTCCCGAACGGCGGCTCCCGGGACTGCGATCGCATTGCGCAACAAGGAAATCGAGCTTCGCAACCACTATCGCGCCGAGTCCAAGGCCCGCGGCACCTGGCGGGCCACCAGCGCCGCGGCGGGTTATTCGTCGGCCGCGCGCCGTGCCGGTGACCGCGCCGGACGCCAGGCCCGGTTGGGTGCCAGCCCCGAATTGCCGGGTTCGCGGCCCCGGCTGCCGCGGTGAGCGTCCGAGACAGTCAACGTTCTCGGGTCTATGCGGCCGAGGAGTTCGTCCGCACCCTCTTCGACCGTGCCGCCGCACACAGTTCGCGCGCCATCGACTTCTTCGGTGATCCGATCACCCTGCCGCCTGAAGCACGGTTTGCCTCCATGGAGTCCGTGCAGCGCTATCTCGACGAGGTGCTGGCGCTACCGGCCGTGGCGGCCCGGTGGCCGGGGCGGGGAGGGATCGCCGTTCGTCCCCGGCGGTCGGCGACAGCCGCCCATTATGAAAACCGTGACGGCACAGGCGTTGTCGCGGTTCCGGAGCACGGTGCCGCCGGCTGGGCGATGCGTGAACTGGTCGTACTTCATGAGGTGGCCCACCACCTGGCAGCCGACAGCAGCCCCGCGCACGGGCCGGCATTCGTCGCCACATTCTGCGAGCTGGCCGTGACGGTGATGGGCCCGGAAGTGGGGCATGTGCTGCGGGTGGTCTACAGCAAGGAGGGCGTGCGCTGACGTGCGTGCCTCAGCCCGCCGCCGCGACCTCCACCGGCACCGCATTGAGTACTGCGTTACCGGATAGCGGATCCAGCAGAGAATCGTCGAAGAGACTGTTGACGTTGACCCCGGGATGCCCAGCGGCCACCGACATCCGGGTGCCGGGCGCGGAGTGCCCCCAGCCGTGCGGCAGTGACACCACGCCCGGCCGGATGGCATCGGTGATCTCGACGGGCACCTCGAGCTTGCCGCCCGGGCCGGTCACCACGGCCAGATCGGTGACGCCCAATCGGGAGGCGTCATCGGGATGGATCTGCAGGGTGCAGAGGTTGGAGCCGCCGGACAGCGCCGGCAGATTGTGCATCCAGCTGTTGTTGGAGCGCAGGTGCCGACGTCCGATGAGCAGGAAACCGCCGTCGCGGCTTCCCAGCGAGGCGTGCAGCCGGGGGATATCGGCCAGGATCGGCTCGGGCGCCAATTCGACCATGCCAGAAGGAGTTCGCAGGACTTCCGGGATCCGCGGCATCAGCGGGCCCAGATCGATGCCATGCGGGTTGTCCTTAAGCCGCTGCAGGTTCAGGCCGCCGGGTACGGCGCCGAAGGCGTCGCCATACGGGCCCAGCCGCAGCAGCATGTCAAGCTGCCGCTCGTAACCGGTGCCGCCCGCCAGCATCGCGGTCAACTCCTCGACCGATCGTCCCGCGACCGGTGAGTGGGAATCGGCGACCTCTTTGCCCAGCTTCGTCGCGATCATCTGATCGTCGACCAGGGCGGGGTCGGCGTCAGGTCCCACGCCGCGCAGGATCAGCGCCAACCGGGACAGGATTTCGCACTCGTCGGGTCGGCCGTCGGCCAGCGGCATGACGGGCGGGGAATATCGGGCGTTGTTACGCACCGAGGCTGCCGCGAATGCGACGTCGAAATGCCCGACCTGTGACGGTGGCGGGGGCGGCAGAATCACGTCGGCGTGCCGCGTCGTCTCATTGAGGTAGGGATCCACCGACAACATGAACTCGAGGGTGTCGAGGGCATCGGACAGCCGCGGACCATCCGGTGCCGACAGCACCGGATTTCCGGCCAGGGTGATCATCGCGCGGATCTGACCGTCGCCGGCGGTCTCGATCTCCTCGGGCAGCGCGACGGTGGGCAGTTCGGACAACGCCTCCGGGTATCCGGAGACCCGGCTGTGCCAGCGGCCGGTGGTGAAACCTCGGCCCGGCCGGGCGGGCCGAGGCGCGGAGCTCACTGATGAACTGGCGAACATCACCCCCCCGGCCCGGTCGAGGTTGCCGGTCAGGATGTTCACCACATCGACCAGCCAGCTGGTGATCGTGCCGAACTCGACGGTGGACGTGCCCATCCGGCCGTACACCGCCGCCGTGGGGGCCGCCGCGATCTCGCGAGCCAGCGTGCGGATCTCGTCTGCGCTCACCCCGCAGTGCTCGGCGACCGCCTCGGGCGGGAAGTCGGCCGCCGCGGCGCGGACCTGCTCCACGCCGGTCACATAGTCAGCCAGGTGGCCGAGATCCACCAGGTCCTCGTCGAAGAGCACGTTGACGACAGCGAACAGCCACGCGCCGTCGGTGCCGGGACGGGGGGCGATGTGGCGGTCGGCCAGGTCGGCGGTGCGCGTCCGGTTCGGATCGATCACGATCAGCCGGCCGCCGCGGCGGCGGATCGCTTTGAGCTTTCCCGCGAAATCGGCTGCGGTGGCGAGACTTCCGTTGGATACCACCGGATTCCCGCCGATGATGACCAGATAGTCGGTGCGATCAAGATCGGGAATCGTGAACGGCACCGGCGCGCCGTACAGGTAACCGCAGGCGACGTGTTTGGGCATCTGGTCGAGGGTGCTGGCCGAGAAGATACTGCGGGTGCCCAGAGACCGGACGACGGCCGGAACGTAGAGCGACCCGGCGATGGTGTGAGCGTTCGGGTTGCCCAGGTAGATCCCGACCGACGAGCCACCGGTGGCGGCGGTGACGCGCCCCAGGCCCTCGGCGGCGGCAGCGAAGGCTTCTTCCCAACTGGTCTCCACGAGTTCGCCGTCGCGGCGGACCAGTGGGCGCTGCAGGCGGTCCGGGTCGTTGTCCAATTCGGCGAAACTGGCACCTTTGGGGCAGATGAACCCGTGACTGAAAACGTCGTCGCGGTCGCCGCGGGCGGCGGTGACTTTGTCGTCCTCGATGGTGAGGACCATCCCGCAGGTGGCTTCACACAACGGGCAGATACGCAATGCGGTACGGCTCACCCGGGTCACTGTGCGCCTGTGCCGCTGCCGTTGCAAGGAGCGCAAACTGTCCGGGTTGCTGGATTATTTGCTATTGTCACGGTGATTTGGGGAAATGCCACCGGGAGGTTCCATAATATGGTCGCCATCAACGTTGCTGGCAAGGCTCGTCGTGGGCGGCGGCCCGCGGCAAAACTGGCGGTGCTGGGCGCGGTTGCGGTGACGGCGGGCGCGATGGTGGCGGGGTTGACGCCGCCGGCCGCCGAGGCCGACGTGACCTTCGGCGCGGTCACGACGGGGCCGCTGTTCCGAGTCGCCCAGGCGCTCGGCGTCACCACCATCGAGATTCCCGACGTCGATGTGCTCGGCACCATCACCATCAACCTGGATTTCGGGCCGCCCTTGCCGGCGGTTCTGGCCGACGACGTCAACGCGTTTCCGTTCGGCGGCTTCACACCCGTGGTCTCCACCTTCAAACGCCAACCCGGCGACACACTGGGTGCCGCCATCCTCGGCGGTTCCGGCCTGGGCGCCTATCAAGCCGGAATCGCGTACGAGGCACTGCTGGCCAGCGCTCAGGGGAACACCCCCGCCGGATACACCCCACTGGTGCCGAGTGGGACGGTCAACTCGCTGACCGGACAGCCGTGCACGTCCGGCCTCAGCTGCGTGCAGGGCATCAACGTGACCAACCTTGCGGTGGCGCAGGTGAACAATCCGGGTACGCCCAACGGTGGGCTCTACGCCCGGTTCGCCCCGATCCTGAATCTGTTCGGCGTCGAGGCCGTCAGTCAGGGCGGAATGTCGGGATCAAGCACCGGGGTCGCGCTGAACGCCGCGACGGTGGGACTGGCGCTGGGATACAACCTGATGTCGGACTTTCCGGCCACCCTGAATCTATTCTCGTTGGCCAATTCCCTTCTGGCAACGGTACTTCCGACCAATTTCGTCGGCGGGGCCACTCTTGCCGGCACATCGGACGACGTGATCTACGCCAAGCTTGGCGCGCTGGCGGCGCTGAACCTGTCCAGCACCACCTATGGCACGTTGGTGCCCACCGATCTTCCCCTGCTGGAGCCCTTGCGGCTGCCGGCGCGAGTGCTCAACGCGGCGTTCCAGGCGCTCGGCGTGCATCACAGTCTCGACGCTGTCGGCGATGATCTCGCGTGACACCAGCGAGAAGT
>NZ_JAEMSG010000162.1:0-3185 GCF_016462945.1 Mycolicibacterium sp.
TCTCTCACCTGCATCAGGGTCTGACCCAGATGTGGAGTCTCGCCGTCGAAGTGGCGTTCTACGTTGCACTGCCTGTCCTCGCCTATCTGCTGTTGGTGGTGCTGTGCCGGCGGCGCTGGCGGCCCGGTCTGCTGCTGGCCGGTCTGGCGGGACTGGCCTTCATCAGCCCGGCGTGGATGGTGCTGGTGCATACCGTCGATTTCCTGCCTGACGGTGCCCGATTGTGGCTACCCGGGTACCTGGCGTGGTTCATCGGCGGAATGGTGCTGACAGTGCTGGCCGCGATGGGTGTTCGGTGCTACTGGTTTCTCGCCGTGCCGTTGGCGGTGCTGTGTTACCTCATCGCATCCACGCCGATCGCCGGCGAGGCGACGACATCGCCGACCGGATTGGCGCAGGCTCTGGTGAAGATCGGCTTCTACACCGCGATTGCGACACTGGTGGTGGCGCCGCTGGCACTGGGCGATACCGGCGCTTATTCCCGGCTGCTGAGCAGCAGGCCGATGGTGTGGCTCGGGGAGATCTCCTACGAGATCTTCCTGGTGCATCTGATCGTGATGGAATTCGCGATGGTTGAGGTGCTGCATTGGCGGGTGTACACCGGTTCGATGCCGGCGTTGTTCGCCGTCACGCTGGCGCTGACCATCCCGGTGGCGTGGCTGCTGCACCGCTTCACCCGGGTTCGGTAGTCGCCTGGGGGCAACGCCGTGTGAGCTCAGCGATCATCGCTGTGGCCTCGGCTCGTGATACCGGCAGCAGCCAGTTGCGTCCACGGTCGTCCGTCACGCTGACATGCAGTCCGGTGCGGGCTGAACCGTCATCGGGTGACCACGAGGCCACCGGGACGGCCCGGGCCACCAGAAGTCGGATCGACCGAATCGTCTGAGGGTCGTCACGCAGTGTCCGGCGCAGCCGGGCGATATGGCGCTGTTGACGCCAGAGGGTGCCGTAGGCCATCAGGACGGCCACCGCTGCGAAGAACGCGATGCCGATGGCGCCGCCGATTCGCCATCCGAGTCCGCCGGTCCACAGCGAGTCGTCGGCGAGGATCCCCGCGACGATGAGCACACACAACACCGTGGTGACGGCCATGGCGATCCGCATCCGGGTCGACGTTTCCGCCACCCGGGTCAGCAGCGCGTCGAACCCCGGGTCATCCATCGTCGGTACCGGCGTCGGCGAGGTCGGGCCGGTAGCGGTCGCCGAACTGCGCCCCGGTGACATCGTTGCGGATCGCCTCCACCATGGGCTCCAGCGCCGCCGGGCCACCGTCTCGCCATGTTTCGATCTCGCTGGGCTCCAGGAGGAGAGACCGTTCATACAGGCCCACCGTTCCGCACACCACGGACAGGACCAGACCCTCGGGTATCTCGTCCAACATCCACGACCAGGTCTCGGTGTGGAGATTCACCCTGTCCTTCGACATGGGGTCAGACTAGCCGCGGCGCCGCATTGGCAGGCGCCATCATCGGCACCACGAAGTCCTCCAACATGGCCCGCTCATCGTCCGCATCGCGACCCGGTGAGATCAGCAGCGACGTCAGCACTCGAATCAGCCAGCGTGCGCGCCGGGAGAGGTCGTCGCTGTCGTTGAGCGACTGCAGGAAGCCCGCTGTCAGTGTCTGAATCACCTGGGACTGCTCGGCCATCTCGGCGCCCAGGGGGGTATCGGCGAACCACGATGAGAGAGCGGGGTTTTCCCGTACCAGTTCCAGTGCACCGGTCAGCCCCGCCAGCAGTCGTGTCTGCGGATCGGAGATTCCGACCAGAGACGTTGCCAGCGTGCGGTGCACCGCACGAGCCTCACGATGGACATAAGCGCGGTGCAGTGCCTCACGGTTTTCGAAGTAGCGATACAGCGTGGCCCGGGAACACCCGGCGGCGCGGGCGATCTCATTCATCCCGATACCGGCAACGCCGTGCCCTGCGAATAACTCGCCGGCGGCATCGAGAATCCGTTCCGCGGCGACCTCAGCTCGTCGTGATCCCAGCCAGTCACCTCCGCTCATATCAGCTGCCCATGCTAACCGGCATCGATAACGGCCGCCGCACGTAACTGCCTCCCGCCCAGGCGATTCCGGCCTCGTCGACTTCGAAGTCGGGGCATCGGGCAAGCAGTTCGGTCAGGGCGACCCGTGATTGCATACGAGCGGCCGCGGCACCCAGGCAGTGGTGGGCACCGTGGCTGAAGGTCATGATATTGCGCGGTTTGCGGGTCACGTTGAGTTCGCCGGCGTCCGAACCGAACTGCCGCTCATCGCGGTTGGCCGACCCGTACAGCAGCAGCACCTTGCGGCCGGCCGGGATGGTGCGCTCTTCGATCGTCACATCGCGGGTGACGGTGCGGGCCAGGCCTTGTACCGGGGAGGTCAGGCGCAGGAACTCTTCGATCGCGTCACTGATCAACTCGGGCTCTTGCGCCAGCAGCCTGCGCTGGTCGGGTCGCTGATGCAGCAATTGCACGGCGCCGCCCAGCAATCCGGTGGTGGTGTCGTTACCTCCGGTGACCATGGTGAACGTGAAAGCCAGGATCGACAGTGTGCCGGCGAAATCGCCATCGGCTCCGACGCCGGCCGCTACCAGATGGGACACGGTGTCGTCACCGGGATCGCGTCGGCGCCGCTCGATCAACTCGCTGAAATAGCCCATCATGGACACCACCGCGTCACCGGCGCCCGCGACGCCACTGGGGCCGGACGCGCCCGCCGCCACAATGGCGTCGGTCCAGCCGTCGAACTGTGCGCGATCGGCATCGGGCACCCCGAGATAGTGCGCCACCACCATGGAGGGCAGCGGCTTGAACAATTCGGCGATGATGTCCCCGCCGCCCTGTGCCCGCATCCGCTCGATGCGTTCGATGACGAATTCGCGCACTTTCGGCTCGACCGACTCGACCTGGCGGGGAGTGAACCCCCGGGCGACCAGTTTGCGGAACTCGGTGTGGGCCGGCGGATCCTGCATGACCATCGGGGGGTTGTCGGCCAGACCGATGAGTTCCAACTCGTTGTAGTTGACGGTGAGGCCTTGCGCGGAGGAGAAGGTTTGGTGGTCGCGGGCCGCACTCCAGATATCGGCGTGCCGGGACATCACCCAGTAGTCATGTGGCGAGCCCGCACCGACGTGGTGCACCGGTTCGCTATCCCGGAGTGCGGCGTACATCGGCCAGGGATCAGCCCAGGACGGAC
>NZ_JAEMSG010000162.1:3195-4693 GCF_016462945.1 Mycolicibacterium sp.
CCGCTGAGGAGGGTGAATTCCGGCTGAGACATTTCGGTCCGCATGTCTCATGATGGTGATGTTCGGTGCCGGAAGTCAATGAGGGACACCGCGGTAGTGCTCGACGCGTGACCGACCTATCCGCTGGCGGCGGCCTTCGCGGCCCGGTCCGCGGTCCTGGCTGCCCGGGCTGAGCCCTTGGTGGCCCGGTCGGATGCCCGTGCCACTGATGTCTTGGCCCGACTCGGGGAGGCGTCGGCGGCGGCGGATTCGGTATCGGCGGCCGGCCTCTCGGCAACCGGAGCCGCCACCTCAACCTCGGCCGGGGCCGAGTCACCCTGCCGTGCGGCGGTGGGCGCGGTCACCGCGGCGGCACTGGCGACGGTGCAGCACGGGTTATTACGGATGCCGCCGTCACCGAAGTCGCTGAAGTCGCCCACCCGCTGGCCCACGCTGGTCAGCACCGAGCGAATGCTCGGTGGGGTGACCGTTTCGACGACGCCGATATCGGGGTAGTCGATGTCCTCAAAGTTGCCGACGCCCACCGTGAGTGCTACGACCGCGCCGAGGAGGCCGGAGCCGGGATCGAGGAGGCCGTTGACGGCGGCGTTCCAGGCGCCCTCGATATTCGCGCTGGCGAGATTGGACACGACATCGGTGGCGACGCCGATCGCCGCCTGAACTAGGAAGGTGGTGCCTTCCACAGTCGCGTCGACGAGGCCGGACACCAGCCTGGGCAGGGTGTCGGTCAGAAGGGTCGTGGCGTTGGCGACCACGTTGTTGAGGATGTAGGTGCCGGCCTGGACTCCGGTGGCAATTCCGTCCTGCAACGGAGCCAGGATTTGGGCCTGCAGTTCGGCGATCGCCGCGTCGACCTGGCCGGCCAGCGCCAACTGGGCGGCGGTGATTAACGCGAAGGGTGTGTTGAAGACCGCGTCGGACACCCCGATCGCGACGCCGGTCGCGCCGTAGACGGTCGTGTCGATATACCCGGACAGATTGGTCAGGACCGCGCTCAGCGCGCCGCTGGAGAACTGATTGAGCGCATCCGGGAGCAGGCCGTAATTTATCGGCGCGTAGACGAACGTGAAGTCGGAGTTGTAGAACGAGTCCGGCCAGAACAGATCACTCGGACTGGGCAGTGAGTCCTGCCAGAAGATGAACTCCGAGGTCAAGGCGAGGGTGCCGAGCAGTTCTGTCACCGGGTTGGCGAATGCGGACAGCTGAATCGCGGCGGAGACCTGCTGCGGCGAGGCCAGCAGATCGGGCTGGGCGATCGGAGCGACCGTGACGGCCGTCGCGCTGAGGGCTGCGACGCCCGCGATCAGTTGCGAACGCAAAGACAGTTGCACGGTGGGTTTCCACCCGGGGTTGACCTGCGGAAAAACGTTTTTCCTGACTCTGCCGGAGGTATGCGCTGGGCGCAAGCCCCAACCTCAGATCAGCGCACCGGGGTTGAGGATGCCGTCCGGATCCAGAGCGGCCTTGATCCGGCGGTTCAGCGCCATCGCTTCGGGCC
>NZ_JAEMSG010000066.1 GCF_016462945.1 Mycolicibacterium sp.
ACAGTCATCATCGATGAGTCCTACCCGGAGGCGCGCAGCATCCCGGCGCTGGACATCGTCGCCGAAACCAGGGCGGCGCGCTACGAACTGGCACCGATCGACCCTGCCGACGAGGGGCAGGCCGACGAGGGGCGGGCCGACTATTCCGGACCCCTGTTGTCCGATATTGATTTCGCTGCGTTCTCCCACTCAGCCCTGGTTCGTATCGCCGACGAGGTGTGCCTGCAGATGCATCTGCTCAACCTGTCCTTCGGTATCGCAGTACGGGCCCGCGCGGCCGGTAACACCGAATTGGCCACCTCGATCTGCACCAAACAGCTCACCGGTATCGCCGGGGTGGCCGCCGAGCGCATCCGGCGGGCACTGAAGTTGCCCGCGGACATCGCCGGCCTTACCGAGGTGCTGCGCGTGCATCCGCTGCTGAACCCGGCGGGTTATGTGGTGGCCGAGATCGCCGACGGGCGGCTGCACGTGCGACCATCACCCGCACACGACGACGCGGCCTGGATCTCGCTATGTTCCCCGGCTTCCACCGGTGCCCTGCAGGCCATCGCCACCGCCGTCGACCCGCACCTGATAGTCCGGGTCTCCGGTGCGGACACCGACTGGACCGCCGAGTTCGAGCGCACCGACACCCCGACCAAGGACTCACCCGAGGTCCAGGTGACCAAGTTCAGCCTGGGCGCCACCTTCGAATTCCAACCACGCCGGTCGCTGCCGCTGACCGCGGTCTAGCGCGGCGCCCGACTCAGGGCATCACGGCAGGATGGCAAAGCGTGTGCCCCCGATCGGGCGCAACACCTCGAAATGACGACGGTCGAGGGTGAGGATCTGCGTCGTGTGATGCTGATCGGCCAGAACGACGATGGATGCATCTGCGAGTCTGATGTTGAGGTCACGGTACTTCTCGATGATGGCGGCAGCACGCTCCAGATTGTCCGCGTCAAATTCGGCCAACTGCCATGCTCGGCTTGACAGTTCGCGAAGAACCGCGAGTTCGGCGTCTACTCCGATGCGCGTGGCGACGAGATAGTCGAGTTCGGCCACAACGTACGGCGAGACGACGAGGACCCCGTCGGCGTGATCGTCGATGACATGGGCCACGGCCTTGTGATCGGGTTCGCGGGTATTGAAATAGGCGAGTAGCGCGCTGGTGTCGACGATCACCTCTGGCCAAAGCCTTCGAGTAGCTCATCGCAGTGTTGGGCTATCGCCTCGGAGTGCGAGTACAGGCCGCCCCTGGGTCGCGGCTTCGTCTCGCCGACGGTGGCGCGAATTGATTCCCGGATGACATCTGCCTCGGAGACCCCGCGGCGACGCGCGGCATTTTTCACCGCTGCTTTGAGGTCACGCGGCAGGTAGACCGTCGTTTTCTCCATCTCCACAGACATATGGTACCACCGGTGGCACCATACTTGGTTGACTGAGGACGCGCTGCACTCGTCGGTTGGCCGGAGCCAGTTTCACTGGCGGCTTACGTCGAACACATCGACACCGGTAGCAAACCTGGCGCACACTGGCGGGTATGGAAAACAACGGGCCGTTCGGCTTCGACCCCGAGGACTTCGACCGGGTCGCGCGCGAGGCGGGCGAAGGCCTCCGGGACGCCTTCGGCCGGCTCTTCACCAGTTCGACGCAGGGCGCCGGTTTCGGAGCGCTGTTCGACCAGTTCGTGCGGCCGACGCCGCGCCAACGTCCGCAACCCGAGACCGCGGGCGAGGCCGGCGACGGCGTCTGGGCCATCTACATGTCCGATGATGACGGCAAGGCTCACGTCGAGCAGGTCTACAAGACCGAACTCGATGCGCTTCGGGCCAACAAGCTCAATACCGATCCGAACCGCAACGTGCGTTTCCTGCCCTACGGCATCGACATCAGTGTGCTCGACGCCGCCCTGGATCCCGATGAGGCTGAAGTGGAGCCCGAGCAACCCGAGTAGTCACAGCGGGTGGTGGCAGGCTATCGCGTGTCCGCCGTCGTCGGTAACCAACAGCGGCTCGTCGTGACGGCAGATGTCGGTGGCTGATGCGCACCGGGTGTGAAAGCGACATCCCGGCGGGGGATCGATCGGACTCGGCACGTCGCCGTCCAGTGTGATGCGTTCCCGCGCCGCGTTTTTGCGCGGATCCGGAATGGGCACCGCTGAGAGCAGAGCATTGGTGTACGGGTGCATCGGACGGGCATAAAGAGTGCCGGCATCGGCCTGCTCCACGATCTTGCCGAGGTACATCACCGCGACCCGGTCGGAGACGTGGCGTACCACGCCGAGGTCATGGGCGACGAACAGATACGCCATGCCGAACTCGCGTTGCAGGTCCTCGAGCAGGTTGATGATCTGCGCCTGCACCGAGACGTCGAGGGCGGACACCGGTTCGTCAGCGATGATGAGCTTGGGTTGTGTCCCCAGTGCGCGCGCGATACCGATCCGTTGACGCTGTCCGCCGGAGAACTCGTGCGGGTAGCGGTTGTAGTGCTCGGCTTGTAGGCCGACCCGGTCCAGTAGTTCCTGCACCCGCCGTTTCAGTGGGCCGCCGTCGGCCACACCGTGGAGCCGCATCGGGTCACCGACGATCTGCCCGATGCGTTTGCGCGGATTCAGGGATGCGAACGGATCCTGGAAGATCATCTGCATTTGCCGGCGCAGCGGACGCAGTTCGCGCGGTGAGCGGCCGACCAACTCCTGGCCCTCGAAGCGAACCGAACCCGATGTCGGCCGAATCAGCTGCAGAATCGCCCGGCACAGCGTCGACTTGCCGCACCCGGACTCACCCACCAGGCCGAGGGTTTCGCCTTCGTGCAGCACCAGACTGACACCGTCCACGGCGTGCACCCGCGCCACTTCCCGGTCGATGAATACACCGGACTTGATGGGGAAGTTCTTGACCAGGTCGGTGACCTCCAGCAGTGGTAGGCCGATCATCGCTTGGCCACCCGCGGATCGGTCGTGAGCCAGCAGCGGTCGAGATGCCCGGCGTCGCCCGGGCGGGCCCGCAGCGGCGGAAGCCGGGTGCAGTCGCCGAAGGTGTACTCGCATCGCGCGGCGAATCGACAGCCGGTCGGCGGATCCAGCAGTGACGGTGGTTGACCGGGGATCTGGGTCAGCCGATCGGGCCGGGCCTCGTCGGGGCGCGGGATCGAGCCCAGCAGGCCCCAGGTGTAGGGGTGCCGAGGTTGGTAGAACAGCGCCTCCAGTGGCGCCTCCTCGACGACCTGGCCGGCGTACATCACCACCACCTTGTCGGCGATCTCGGCGACCACGCCTAGGTCGTGGGTGATCAGCACCACCGACACGTTCTTTTCGCGGTTGAGGGTGCGCAGCAGACCCAGGATCTGGGCCTGGATCGTCACGTCCAAAGCGGTGGTGGGCTCATCGGCGATGAGCACCTCGGGTTCCAGAGCCAGCGCCATGGCGATCATCACCCGCTGGCGCATACCGCCGGAGAACTCGTGCGGGTAGTCGCGCACCCGGCGCTCGGGGTTGGGGATACCGACCGAGCGGAGCAACTCCGCGGCACGTGCCACTGCTTCCTTCTTCGACACCTGGCGGTGAGCGCGGATCATCTCCGCGATCTGGTCGCCGACCCGGTACACCGGGTTTAGTGATGTCATCGGATCCTGGAAAATCATCGCGATGTGTTCGCCACGCAGGGAACGCAACTCGTTGTCAGACAGGTGTGTCAGATCTCGGCCGCCAAACGTCACCGAGCCGCTGATCGTGGTGTTGGGCGAGCGGGTCAGGCCCATCAGCGTCTGGGCCGTGACGCTCTTGCCGCAGCCCGACTCGCCAACGATGGCGACGACCTCGCCGGGGTTCAGATCGAACGACACGCGATCGACGGCGCGCACCACACCGTCGTCGGTGGCGAAGCTGACCCGCAGGTCCGTCACGCTCAGGATCGGACTCATACCGGTGCCGCCTCGCCGAGTCTGATCCGCGGATCCAGGACTGCGTAGAGGATGTCGACGACGCCGTTGAACAACACGATGAAGAACGCCCCGAACATGGTCACCGCCATCAGCGGCGGCAGATCGAGCTTGCCGATCGCCTGCCCGGCGTACAACCCCACGCCGTTGAGGTTGAACACCGTCTCGGTCAGGATCGCACCGCCGCCGACCACCGCACCGAAGTCCAGGCCGAACAGTGTGACGACCGGGATCATCGAGTTACGCAACACATGCCGCAGTCGAACCTGCCGTTCGGTGATCCCCTTGGCCCGCGCGGTGCGCACATAGTCCTCGTTCATGGCGTCGAGCATGTTCGAGCGCAGTACCCGACTGTAGAACCCGACGTAGAGCACCGCCAGCGTCAGCCACGGCAGGATCAGGTGATACGCCCACTGCGCCGGGCTGTCGGTGAGTGGCACGTAACTGCCGGTGGGAAACAACTGCGCCTTGAAGCTCAGGTAGTACAGCAGGATCGCGGCCAGCCAGAACACCGGTAGCGAGATGCCGACCAAAGCCAGGATGGTCAGCGCGCGATCGGTGAAACGACCGGCGCGGACCGCGCTGAGATAGCCGAACCACACCGCCAGCGCCATCCACAGCAATGCGGCCCCGATACACAGCGACAGCGTGACCGGCAGTCCTTTCCAGATCTGCTGGGCCACGTTCTGATCGCTGCTGTATGAGGTCAGCTGGCCGGTGAAGATCCGTTTCATCATCGTCAGGTACTGCACCGGCAGCGACTGGTCGAGACCCAGGTCGGCACGCACCCGCGCAATCAGCGCGGGGTTGGCGTTCTTACCCGCGATACGCGCAGCCGGATCGGAGTTGGGGATCACGTTGAAGATCAGGAACACGATCACCGAGATCGCGAACAACACCGCAACCATCCCGGCTGTCCGTCTGACCGCGAACCGCAACACCGCTAACTCCCCGTCCGAATGGTGGCGCGCGGATCCATCGCATCCCGCAGGCCGTCGCCGAACACGTTGAGCGAGAGCACCGTCAGCACGATCATCAGACCGGGAACGATGGTCAGATGCGGAGCGGTGTAGATGGTTTGGTAGCCGTCAGCGATCATGGTGCCCCAGGAGGCATTGGGTGCCCGGACACCCGCTCCGAGAAACGACAACGCCGATTCGAGCAGCATGTTGTTGGCGATGTTGAGGGTGAAGAACACGATGATGGTCGAGATGATATTGGGGAGCAGCTCGGAGATCATGATCCGAAGCGGTCCCTTGCCCTGGGACACAGCGGCTTCCACGAACTCTTTCTCCCGCAATGCCAGCACCTCACCGCGAACCGGCCGGGCCATGTAGGGCACATAGACCAAGCCGATGATGAGGATGGGAATCCACAGCGAGTCCCCGGAGATCTGCAGGCCACCGAGCCGCAAACCGCCCACTGCCAGTGTGGTGCCCAGCGCGATGCCCAGCAGCAGCACCGGGAACGCCCAGATCACGTCCAGGATCCGGGACAGTGCCGTGTCGATCCAGCCGCGGTAATAGCCGGCCAGCACGCCGACGATGACTGCGAGTGCGGTGGTGATGACGGCGGCGAGCACCCCGATGTAGATCGACGTACGCCCGCCGTACATCAGCCGCACCATCACGTCGCGCCCGTTCTGGTCAGCACCCATCAGATAGCGGCCGCGCAGTCCGGGTCCCAGTGGTATGCCCTCGGTCGAGACGACGCTGGTCGGGTGGCCATCGATGAGGATCGTGTCGGTGATGTGGTTCTGATTGGGTCCGGTGTGGGCCACGTGGTCCGCCCACAGCGGTGCGGCCAGACAGAACAGCACAATCAGCACGAACAGCACACCGAAGGCGAGCGCGACCTTATTTCGCCGCAGTCGCAGCCATGCCAGCCGCCACGGACTGCGGCCCTCGACAGCCACCTCCGCGTCGGGCGCCGGCATTACTTCAGCGCGAAGGACGTGAAGTCTTGGCTGAACAGCAGATGGCGGTAGGACTTATCGAAGTCGAGTCGGTCCGACAGGAAGGTCGTTGCCTCTTCGTTGCCGTACGGCGCCCACACCGCCTGCTGCATATAGGATTTGTCCAGCTCGGCGTACTGCTTCCGGATTTCGTCGGACAGCTGTTGCTGCACCAGCTTGTCCATGGTGGCGTCGTTCTCCGGGATCTTCGCCTGGGAGTAGTTGCTGTTATTGGTGGGCAGGATGTTCTCGCCGTTGAGTAGCGGCCGGAAGAAGTCGTCAGGGTGCGGGAAGTCCTGGAACCAGTCGGCGAAACCGGTGTCGAGATCCGGCGTGGAGAGGTTGCCGATCGTGGTGAAGTAGACGTCACCGGAGATCACCTTGAGTTGAGCGTTGAAACCCAACTGGTTCAGCAGATCGTGGTAGTACTCGCCGATCCGCTTGCGGTCGGGTTCGTCGTCGGTCCACACCGTGATGTTCTTGTCGGCCGGATTCGCCTCGGCCAGAAGCTGTTTGGCCTTCTCCATATCGGGTCCCGGGTAGAGCGTGTACTCGTCGTAGCCGGGCATACCCGGCGGCAGGATCTGCTGGGTCGGATGCAGCCTGCCACCGAAGACCCGGTTCAGCGCCTCCGGATCGATCGCGTAGTTGACCGCTTGACGCACCCGGAGGTCGTTGAACGGCGCGGTCTGGTTGTTCATCCAGAAGTAATACGTGTTGATCGAGTCTTCCATCCGGAAGCGGTCGGCGAACTTGGCCTTCACCTCGGGCAACCGGTCGGCGTCGGGCGGGTCGTTCATATAGTCGATCGTGTTCTGCTCGACGCCGGTGACCTGTGCGGAGTTGTTCTTGTTCTGGGTCACGACGATCTTGTCGACCAAGGCGTCCGCGACCTCGGTGGCGCCGGCGTCCTGAACCGTCTTGAACTGCGGATTGCGTTCCATCGTCAGTGTGTTGGGGGCGTCGACCTTGGTGATGACGAATGGTCCACTCGCCGGCGGCGGGTTGTTGGTGGCCTCTTTGTCCAGCGGCGTGCTGGGCGGCACCGGTGCGGCGAACACCAGGCCCAGCACGTTGGTGAAGGTGCCATTCGGATTCTCCAGCGTGATGGTGATATCGCCGGTGGCGTCGTCGGCGACGATACCGCTGATCGAGTCGGCCTTGTCCTCGGCGAAGTCCTTGGCGCCGACGATGCCTTCGTAGAACACCGAGCCGCCGGAATTGGCCTTGAAGAGCCGCTTGATGGCATAGGTGAAGTCGGTGGCCTTGATCGGTGTTCCATCGGAGTACTTCATATTCGGTCGCAGCGTCAGCTTGTAGGTCTTGCCGTCCGGCGAGATCTCCGGCATGTCCTTGGCAAGTCCGGGGACCACGTCGGTGCCGGGATCACCTTTTTGGTGGCGGTAGGTCAACAGCGGGACGTAGGTGTTCCACAGCACTTCCCAACCCTCGACGGTGTAGGACAGCTGCGGATCGACATAGTCGGGGAACGAGGTCATCGTGACGTTGACCTCGCCGCCTTTGCCTGCGGTGGCGCTATTGCCGGTGGTTCCGCTCTTTGTGCCACCGCATGCGGTGACACCGGATGCGGTGATCGCAGTGATACCGAGAATGGTGATCGCACGGCGCAGATTGGTCATGGTGCTCCTCAGTTCGTGCAAGTCCCAGTTCGTGCAAGTCCCAGTCTCATCGAGGCACATCCGGTGCGGATCAAGGACTGCGGACTAAAGACACTGTGCCCTAATCGGCGGGTGTTGGCGGGGCAACCGTTCGAGAAGGGTGCCGGTCGGCGGGAGCGGGTTCGTGCCAGGCCCGGGCGCGGGGTGTCGCGGCTTTTCCCCATAGCGTTGTTTTGAGTGGTTTTCGCAGCTAGAGCGACCCCACGGGTTTATGGATGAGTAGCTGTTCGGCGTTTTTGGCACCCGCCAATGTCGGCGCGGTGGTGCGCGGGCTTTACAGTAGGTAGCCATGCCCGAGATCGACCGTCGCAACGTGATGATGATGGCCGGCCTGAGTGCCGCCTTCGTCGCACTCCCTACGCCGAAGGCCGGGGCCGACCCGGTAGGCCCGGACGCTCCATGGCCGATGCCGCCGCCCGCTCTTGAGGCTCCGCCCGCCCCCATTGCCGCGGTTCCCGAGTTCCTCGGCGACGACTTCAACGGTCCGGCCGGGGCACCCCCCAACCCGGCACTGTGGCAGATCGCGCAGGCCCGCGAGTTCATCAAGAACCCGGTGTTCTGGGACCGTCCGGAGAATATGGGCCAGTACCGCGATGACGGCCAGCACGTCTTCCTTGATGGCAACGGCAACCTGGTTATCCGCGCCACCCGCGGCAGCGACGGCAGGTACGTCAGCGGCAAGGTGGTCGGCACGTTCGGTGCGGGTATTAATCACACCTTCGAAGCGCGGGTCAAGTTCAACTGCCTCACGGCGGGCAGCTGGCCGGCCTGGTGGTTGTTGAATGACAACCCGGTGCGTGGCGGCGAAGTCGACATCGTGGAGTGGTACGGCAATATGGATTGGCCGTCGGGCAGCACCGTGCATGCGAAGTTGGACGGCACCTCGTTCGCGACCCAACCGTTCCCCGTGGACAGCCTCTGGCACTCCTGGCGGGTGACCTGGAACGACTCCGGCATGTACTTCTGGCGCGACTACAAGCCCGGTATGGAGCCCTATTTCACGGTGCCGGCCTTCTCCATCGGGGACTGGCCGTTCAACGATCCGGGCTATGAGCTTCGGCCGGTCTTCAACCTTGCGGTCGGTGGTTCCGGTGGGCGCGATCCGCGCCCGGGCAACTATCCGGCCGAGATGCTCGTCGACTGGGTGCGCATCTACTAGCTCTCAAACCCGCCTCAAAGCTGCCCCGAGCCCGTCCGCCCCGCCATAGGGTTCAGGCATGGACATTCTCATCATGATCCTGCTGCTGGTGATCGCGCTGTTGGTGTGGCGCGGGGCCAATCGCGGGGTGATCATCGGCCTGTGGGTCATCGGTGTCGTCGCGATGATCGGGCTTTTCCGCTACCACGTCACCTCGGTTCTGGATCTGAGCTTCTGATGGCCGACGTGGTTGCGGACTCCGCGCCCGCCGTTGACGACGTGACGGCGCCCCGGCGCGGCATCTGGGGTTTGATCACCTTCTGGGGACTGCACGCCTGGGTACTGGCCTACTGCGGGGTCGTGCTGAGCGCGTTCTACATCCAGTTCGCCATGGGCGAGTTTCCCTGCCCGCTGTGCATGTTGCAGCGATACGGCATGTTCCTGTCCTCGCTCGGAGCGCTGTTCGTCATCATGGCGGCCCGGCGCGGTGAGCTCACCACGGCCCGGTATGCGCAGGGTCTGGGCATGGGCCTTATCGGTGTGCTGGCCGGTGCTTCGGTGTCGGTGCGTCAGATCCTTCTGCATATCAAGCCCGGTGACGAGGGCTACGGCGATCCGGTACTCGGGATCCACCTGTACACGTGGGCCTTCATCACCTTCGCCGTCGTGATGATCTACGTCGGTGTGATGCTCACCCTGATGCCACGCGGTATCCCACACGCTCCCGCCGCGGGCAGTCCGCTTCATAAGCTCTCCACGGCGGTCATCTGGCTCTTCATCGGCGTCATCGCGGCGAATGTCATCGCGATCATCTTCCTGGAGGGTTTCGCACCGGTTCTCCCCGATGACCCGGCGAGCTACAACCTGATTGATCAGCTGACCGGCCGTTAGCTCAGCTGCACTAGGCTGTGGCACAGTGCAATTCACACGATGGTCTTCGGTGTTCGGGGCTGCGCTGATCGTGGTGGCATGGTCGGTCGGGGTGTCATCGGTCGCGGCCGCCGACGATGCGGGTTTGCGTCCCGGCGCGCCGCCGCCGACAGTCAATGTCAACGTGCAGGCGTTCTCGCCGGTGAACTTCATTGCCGAGCAGGCCGCCTCGGATGTTGAAGGTTTCTGGTTCGTCACCGGACTGCCTGGACGATATTTTCCCCCAACGGGTTATGCCGCACTTCCGGCTCCCATCCCGTCAGATGTATGTCTGTCGAATCTTCGGATTGCACGATTCTGCAGCGGCGAGGTCGCCTGGGATGTGCCCGAGATGGAGCAGATCAATACCGCCGGCGGTGCGTTGGCCGTCGCCAATGTGGTGGCACACGAGATGGGGCACCAGGTTCAGGCCTCGCTGAACTCGCCGGTCAGCGAGCGCGGTGCGGATTGTCTGGCGGGCGTTTACCTCGCCTCGGTCGTCAACGGTGCCAGTCCCCGCTTCATCGGAAGCGTCGACGATGTGTGGCGTGCCGCCGAGGCCGCATTCGCCGTCGGAGGCGAAGGTCCAGAGGTAGCGGACAGCCGCGTGGCGGCTCTTAATGCCGGGCTGATGGGGACAGCGGACACCTGTCTGGCGGCCTACACCGACTGAGCCGGCGGGCGTATCGCCGAGTTGATGATCCCGGTCACTCGGTCCGGGAAAATCTGACCTAATCACCAGGACAGCGATATCGTCCAGACTGTCGCCAACCGTAAGGACACTCATGCTCACGTCGCGTCATATCTTGCCCATCGTGCTCGCCTCGACATTGCTGGGCGGCTGCTCGAGTTCCACACCGTCGGAGAAGGCGTCTTCGCCGGCCGGCAACTCCGCGAGCACGTCAGCCACATCCTGCGGGACCACCGTCGACCAAATCGCCGCGGCCGCCAAAAAGGAGGGAAATGTCAACCTCATTGCGCTGCCGGATAACTGGGCGAACTACGCGGGCATCCTGAAGTCGTTCCGAGACACCTATGGCTTTGAGGCCTCGGTGGCCAATCCCGACGCCTCGTCCGCCGATGAACTCACCGCCATCAAGACCCTGGCGGGGCAACCAAGCAAGCCTGACAGTATCGACATCGGTCCGTCCTTCGTCAGTCAGGCGATGGCCGAGAAGCTGATCGAGCCGTATTTGAGCACGAACTGGGCCGAGATACCCAGCAACCTCAAAGACCCGGACGGCAACTGGGTCGGCTCCTACTACGGCATCATGTCCATTGCCACGAACACCAAGTTGGTTCCGAGCCCGCCGATGACATGGGCAGATCTGAAGAAGCCCGATTACAAGGGCATGGTCACCATTAACGGCGATCCCCGGGAGGCAGAAGCGGCAGTCGGCGCTGTGGTTGCGGCGGCACTGGCAAACGGCGGTTCGTACGACGACATCATGCCGGGCATCATGTACTTCGCCGAACTCAAGAAGTCGGGCAACTTGCAGACCATGGATGTCACGCCGGCGGCTCTGCTGTCCGGCGACGTGCCGATTGCGTTGGATTGGTCATATAACTTTCCCGCGATCAAGAAGCAGATGCAGGACGCTGGGTTCACCGTCGCAGTCACGATCCCGACGGATGGCCTGTACGGCTCCTACTACTCGCAATCCGTTGTCTCTGATCCCGTCCACCCCTGCGCCGCCCGACTCTGGATCGAGCACATCACCGGAAATGACGGTGCTCTGGGTTATCTGGCGGGCGGCGCCATTCCGGCTCGCTATGCGGCACTTGAGAAGGCCGGGCTGATCAGCGACGAGTTGAGGAAGGATCTGCCGTCGGCCGAGCAGATCTCCAAAATCAATTTTCCCACCGCGGACCAGATCAACATGTGGAAAAAGGTGATCACCGAAAACTGGGGACCGATGGTCGCTGACGCGTAACGCCGGGAAGGCGCCGGGCAACCCCGACAAAACACCGGAAGGGAAACAGATGCGGGTGCTGTCACGCCCCGAGTCACGCCTCGGCATCCTCGTCTCGTTACCCTTCGCCGCATTCATCGGGCTGTTCCTGATTTATCCGGTGACGGTGGTGGTGATCAAAGCTCTCACTCCCGATGGGCACCTGAGTACGGACGCGCTGAGTCGCGCCCTGTCCGGTACCTACCGCAGGGGTTTCATCAACTCCATCGAGTTGTCCTTAGCCAGTGCGGTTCTGGGTGGCTTGATCGGAGTTGTTCTCGCACTCGTGGTGGCCACCATGAGTCGGCCACGCTGGCTCCATCCCGCACTGGAGTCCTGGTCGGCAGTGGCGTCACAGCTGGGAGGAGTGCCGCTCGCCTTTGCATTCATCGCGACGATCGGCACCCAGGGCCTGGTCACCAGGGCACTCGCTGAAATGGGTCTGGATCTGCGTGACTATGGGGTTACAGTCACCGGATTCTGGGGCATCGTCCTGGTGTACCTGTACTTTCAGATTCCGCTGATGTTTCTCGTGATGACACCTGCGGTACAGGGCCTTCGTCAGTCCTGGCGGGAGGCCGCCGCCATCCTGGGCGCGTCGCCGCTGCGCTATTGGCTCAGCGTCGGCGGACCCATCCTTGCTCCATCGGTACTGGGCGGCATCATCCTGCTCTTCATCAACTCGTTCACTGCGTATGCCACCGTATTCGTTCTCAACCCGGGTGGAGCCCTGGTACCGCTGCAGATTCGCTTCCTTCTTCAGGGCAACATCATCACCGGTGAGGAGGACCTGGGCAATGCCATCGTGGTCTGGGTCATCGCGCTACTGCTAGTCAGCCTCATCATCATGACGGCCCTACAACGTCGGGCCCTCAAATGGATCCGCTCATGACCGCATCCCGAAAAGGTTTCGTTTTACGGTGGGGGTTTCTCATCCTCATCGCGGCGTATTTCGTCGTCCCCATGCTGGCGATGGCGCGATTTGCGTTCCAGAACGTGCCCACGGCACTGCTCACCCGAGGCAACGTGTTCACAGACTGGTCAATCAGCGGACTGCTGACGGCACTGGCGAATCCGAGAATTGTCTCATCGGCCTGGATCAGCTTCTGGATCGCGGTGTTCGCCATTGTGCTGAATTTCGCACTCTTGGTGCCGTTGGCGATTGTCACGGAAGTACGCAGTCCGCGCCTGCGTCCAACCCTGACCGCGCTGACTCTGGTGCCGTGGGTGGTCCCGCCGATCGCCCTCGTGGTGGGCGTCGCGACTACCTTCCGGGCCGCCGCCCCCTGGTTCCTCGGCAACACCCTGTGCCTGGTGCCTTTCTATGCGCTGTGGGCGATGCCGTTCACCTATCGAGTGTTGGACGCGGGTCTTCAGGCCATCAATGCCCGAACCCTCTACGAAGCAGCAAGAGGTCTCGGCGCTTCGCTGTGGACGGTGATCTTCCGGGTACTCCTGCCCAACATGCGCGCGGCGATGGTGGCCGCGGCAATGCTGACCGTCGCACTCGTGCTCGGCGAGTATGCCTTCGCCTCATTGCTGCTCAAGAGCACTCTGCCCACCGAGATGGTGGTCTATGAGGGGCGCGATCCCCGAGGTGCGTTGGCATTGGCGCTTTTTGTCATGGTGATTACAGCGCTCTGCCTCGGGGTTGTCGTTCGACTGATCCGTCGGCGGGGCGTTTCGATAACAGTGACGGGGTTCTGAGCGCACATGACCACGGTTGGTCTCAGCGGTATCCGCAAGACCTTCGGCTCGACGGTTGCTCTAGCCGATTTTTCGCTGTCCATCGCGTCCGGAGAACTCGTATGTCTCCTGGGTCCCAGTGGCTGCGGTAAGACTACCGCCCTGCGAATCCTCGCCGGTTTGGAGCGTGCCGATGCCGGAGAGGTTTGGGTTGACGGGGTGGATATCTCCGTTGATCCACCTGAACGCAGGGGCTTCGGCATGGTGTTTCAGGACTACAGCCTTTTTCCAAACATGACTGCTCGCCAGAACATCGAGTTCGGCTTGAAGGTAAAGCGGAAACCGGCTAACGAGCGCACGAAAATCGTCGATCGGATGGTAGAGATCACGGCGCTTGGCGAGCATGCCGCTAAATACCCGCATCAGTTGTCCGGCGGCCAGAAGCAGCGAGTGGCTTTGGCCCGCGCGATCGCGACGTCGCCCCGGGTACTTCTGCTGGACGAGCCGCTGTCGGCACTGGACGCGAAAGTCCGCGAGTCCCTGCGTGACGAGATCAGGCGGTTGCAGCTGGAGATCGGCGTCACGACCGTGTTTGTGACCCATGACCAGCATGAGGCCCTAGCTATCGCTGATCGTGTGGGCGTCATGAGCAACGGCCGATTGGAGCAACTCGCGCATCCGCGGGAGCTATACGAGTCGCCGGCCAATGCCTTCGTCGCCGGATTCATCGGATCGGCGAATCGCCTTCCCGCCACCTCCGAAGCCGACGGCCGTTGGCGGGTGCTGGGACGGTCCGTCACCGCCACGGGTGTGGTGTCGGGACCGTTGGTACTGGCTGTCGTACGCCCGGAGCAGATCGCGGTCGAGGCGGCCGGGCCAAGTCGCCTCGTCTCGACTTCGTTCCTGGGGCCGATCACCCGCATCACTGTCCAGGATCCGCAGGCGGGAACCGTCGTCGCGGACGTCATGAGTGTCGACGCTGATTGGATCCGTCCCGGCGACAGTGTTCGGATTCGTCTTCGCGACGACGTCGAGCGGGTACTGCTCATCGATGGGTCCTGACCGGACGGATCACCGGAAGTCGGCTCCGGCGACGAAAGTCCGGCAGCTATCGTGCCGTCGTTCTGCACCAGCAGCTGTTTTGTGGAGCCGATGACGGGAATCGAACCCGCGTATTCAGCTTGGGAAGCTGATGTTCTGCCATTGAACTACATCGGCATGTGTCGCTAGAGAATAGCAATCCGACCCGGCCGCTCACCCAGCATCACGGAATCGACTCCTGGGTGAAGGTGCACTCGTCCTCAAGGGTGTCCACCATGTCGGGAATCGACACGGTGAGTCGCCGCAGCGCCCGATAGGCGAGGTTCTGGGTCGAACGGCTGCCGAGGCCCTGGGTGAATCCGGAGTTCCGATAGGCCGACATCTCCGAGTCGAGGTCGCCGAACCGGGAACACGCGAAGCCCTTCTTGTCGGCGGCGTAAGCGGTGGCGAGATCGTTGAACTCGCCGATGAACTTCTTTATATCGGTGGCCATGGTTGCCCGGTCGAAGTTGTCGGGTTGGATAACGGGTCGTTCGATCCAGCGCCCCTGTGACAGCGAGTACTGCCCGATGCCGGGACTGGGGCGGTAGTTCTCGGTGCGCTCGCTGTGGAACGTCACCTCCACCACCACCCCGTTGAACGTGATGCGACCCTCCTGTCGGCGCTCCACATAGTCGTTCAGTAACCGAAGCGAATCGTCCAACGCCTCGGGCGTCAGTGTGGATGAGCGCACGAAGGCGTGGATGCCGAAGTCTGAGGTGTTGTCGTACTCATAGGACGCGTTGCTGCCGAACAACTCCACCGCATCGACACTCAACCCGGCCAGACCTGAGTCCTTCACGATGCGCTCGACGATCGCCAGCGATTCCTCGCGCACGTCCGGTTTGAGAACAGCGCCGTTCCAAATGCGCGGGTCGAGTTCGGTGGGAAAGGTGGTGATGGCGTTGACGGCGGCCGACACCGACGCATCCGATCCGTCGGCCTGCACCACACCCCCGATGGCGCTGCGTGGGGCCGAGGCGCAGCCGGCCAGGACCAACACCGCGGCCAAGAGTCGCACAATGGTCGGGGCCGCCATGGATCTCCCTTCCGGGCCTATACGCTCTCAGGCGTGCTGCTCTCTGATCGTGACATCCGCGCCGAGGTCGCCGCCGGGCGGCTCGGTATCGACCCGTTTGACGACGCCCTGGTGCAGCCGTCGAGCGTGGACGTCCGATTGGACAATCTGTTCCGGGTCTTCAACAACACCCGCTACACCCACATCGACCCGGCCATGCAGCAGGACGAACTCACCACGATGGTGCAGCCTGACGGCGGCGAGCCCTTCGTGCTGCACCCCGGGGAGTTCGTGCTGGGTTCCACACTCGAATGCTGCACCTTGCCCGACGACCTGGCCGGCCGTCTGGAGGGCAAGTCCTCGCTGGGTCGCCTGGGACTGCTCACCCACTCCACCGCGGGCTTCATCGACCCGGGCTTCTCCGGCCACATCACCCTGGAGCTGTCCAACGTCGCCAACCTGCCGATCACGCTGTGGCCCGGAATGAAGATCGGCCAGCTGTGCCTACTGCGGCTCACCAGCCCGGCCGAACACCCGTACGGCAGCGCCGCGGTCGGGTCGAAGTATCAGGGCCAGCGTGGGCCCACCCCGTCCAAGTCCTACCAGAACTTCATCCGCACCTCGGGGTAACCCTGTAACGCCGGCCCTGTCCGCGGCGATTAACCGGTCAACGGTTCACCCAACGCACAGCGGAGGGGCATGTGGACGTCGATCTCACCGCCGCGACCCTCGGTGTCGCATCGACCGACGACACCGCCACGGTCGGTGTCGCATCGACCGACGACACCGCCAGGGTCGGTGTCGCATCGACCGACGACAACGCCACGGTCGCGGGGATCATCACCCAGCGGGCGTTCGCCGGATATATGGCGCCGCTGGGGTACAGCGCGGTGGCCGATGACGACCTCTGGGCTGAGCCCGACGACGCCGACGATCCTCGCGAAGACGCTGCCGAAACCTCCGACCCGTTCCTACTCGTCGGCAGCGCACTCATGACGATCTTCGTCGTGGGTGTTTTAGCATTGGCGGCCTCACTGGTGGTGACCATCAGACCGACCGCGGATCCGCGTCCCGGACCTGGCGGGAATGCCGCGGTGTCGAGCACCCTGCCGGTCTCTGCGGCACAGGAGACGATCGCGAACCCGGTGCCGGTGGTGCAGGAGGCACCGCGGACGGTCTACGTCACGCCGAGGGTTGCCGCACCAGCCGCTCCGGCTGCGACGTTCGTGC
>NZ_JAEMSG010000163.1 GCF_016462945.1 Mycolicibacterium sp.
TCACCGGTGACGGCGATCCCGGTCACGTCGTCGACGAACCGGGCGCCCTTGGCGGTCGCGGACTGCCGCTGGTCGGCGAGAACCCCGGCCTCGGTGCCCTGTTCGGCGACGCAGGTGAAGGTTTGGAAGTCGGCGTAATTCCCGCGTTGCAGTGCATCGTTCTGGCCGACGATTGCTGTGCCGACGAGATCCTCATCGGGTTGGACGTCACCGCGGAACATCCGCAGCACCCAGATTGCGATCAGCGCCACCGCAACAATCGTGACAGCTGCGATGACCGGCATCAGGCTTCCACGGTTGTCGTCGGGGGTGGCATCGGGATGTGTCATCGTGACCCTTCTATCGCGGCGCTCGCGATGGCAGTTTCGGTTGGCGCGCAATTTCCCGCGCCGGGGACCAGTGTCGCCAGTGCCGCGGCGGTACAGGCACGCCGCACCGCGCGATCGGGTTCATCGCCCCAACTTGCTGCGTCCCAACTTGCTGCCAGCACCCCGGCGAATACATCGCCCGCACCCGAGGCATCCACCGCGTCCACGGCCGGGGCCGGGATATCGAACGAGCGCTCTGTGCCGATATAGGACGCGCCTCGGGATCCCCGTGTGATCACCAGGTGCGGGACCCGCCACCGCCAGTGCGCGGCTTCATCTTCATTGACGACAACGACGTCCACGAGTTGGGCTATCTCGTCCAGCAGGGCGACCGCGCCCGGAATCGGTGACGCATTGAGCATGACCATCGCGCCCGACTGCCGTGCCAGTCGCGCTGCATCGAGCACGGCTGACAGTGGTACCTCCAGTTGCATCAGCATCACGTCGGATTCCTTGATCCGCCGCCGAGCATTTTCCGAACCCACCGTCAGATGCGAGTTAGCGCCGGGTGCAACAACAATCACATTTTCGGCAGCCGCATCCACGATGACGACCGCGGTACCACTCGGGCCGGGCACGGTGGACACGGCCTCGGTGCCCACGCCATTGGCGCGCAGATTAGTCAGCAGCGCGGCCGCCGCAGGATCGTCACCGACCGCGCCGACGAACTGCACCTGCGCGCCGGCCCGCGCCGCGGCGATCGCCTGGTTAGCACCCTTTCCACCGGGTGCGTAAACCAGCGATGACGCCAGCACCGTCGCCCCGGGCGGCGGGAGCCGTTCGACGGCGAAGGTCAGATCGTTGTTGATACTGCCCACCACACAGACCCGCATCATCAGCACTACGTTAGCCGCGCGTATGCAACGCTTGCCGGATGCGACTGATCATCGACACGGATCCGGGGATGGGCACGGTCGGTACCGATCCGGAGGACGGGATGGCCATCCTGTATGCCCTGAACACCCCCGCCGTTCAGGTCGACGGGCTGACGCTGGTGCAGGGCAACGTGCCGATCTCGCACTCCTGGCCCAACGCGCGTCATCTGCTGACATTGGCCGGCCACCCCGACCTCCCGGTGCACGCGGGCGCGGTGCGGCCCCGCAACCCGGACCGGCGCCACCTGCAGACCGCCTGGCTGGATCAGCGGGCTACGACTGCCCAGACCGTACCGCCGGTCGAGCCGCCCGACGGAGGGCTCGGAGGTACCGCGGCGGCATTTATCTGCCGCACGGTGCTCGAGTCACCCGGGCAGATCACCGTCGTCGCCATCGGCCCGCTCACCAATATCGCCGCGGCCATCGAAGCCCAGCCCGAGGTGGCCACCGCGATGGCCTCGCTGGTCATCATGGGGGGCACGGTCGCGGTGCCCGGCAACGTCACACCCGCGGCGGAGTTCAACATCTGGATGGATCCCGACGCTGCCGACATCGTGTTTCGCAGTGGCGCGCCTATCACGATGGTCGGTCTCGACGTCTGTCACCAGACCTCCTTCGACCGCGCCCGCGCTGCCGGGCTGCGCCGCAACGGCTCGCTGCTGGCCGGCTTCGTCGCCGATGCCGCAGAGTCATGGATCGATGTGCGCGAACAACTGTTCCCCGAGCACGAGGCACTGCACCTTTATGACACATTGGCCGTCGCCGCCGCCATCGAACCCGACCTGCTCAAGACCCAAGCGGCTCTCGTCGAGATCGAGACCTCCGAGGGGCCGGCTCAGGGAATGACAGTCACCTACCGCAACGACATCCTCCGCCAATTCCTTACCGGTCGGGACCTCAACGCCGCGGTCGCCGTCGAGGTCGACCGCGCGCGCTTCGCCCAGCACTTCGACGCCCGGGTGGCCGGCTGCCTCTGAGCGTGAGGGTGTCGAGCACGGCGAAAGCTCATGCATAGCGGGAAGATAGCGGCATGCATCGCGCGCCCGACGTCGGCCGACCGCTATGGGATCGCATCGGTGGACTCGTCTCCAGCCGACGATCCTGGGCTCTGGCACTATTCATCGCCGCACTCGGTGGCGCCCTGCTCGGTGTGATTCCGCAGAGCGCAACAGCCCAGCAGTCGCCGGTCATTCTCCCGCCCACCGCCGAGTCCGTCCGCGCAACCGAACTGATCAAGCAGTTTCCCGGCGGCGACACCGCACCGGTTCTGCTGGTGATCAGCCGAGCCGACGGCACGGATCTTTCGCCGGATGATCTGGCCGCTGCCGGGCAGGCGCACAACCGGATGATGCAGACGACCGGTATCGCCGACGCGCCCGCAGCGCCGGTAATCCCGGCCACCGACGGTAAGGCAGCAGTGGCACCGCTGGCGCTAAACCCCGATCTCACCGGATTCGCCCTCTCCGACACCGTCACGGCATTGCGCGACGCCGCCCGCGACGGCCTGCCCGACGGCCTGGTCGCCAATGTCACGGGCGGGCCGGCCTTCGGCGCCGATATCGCCAACTCGTTCGCCAGTGCCAATATCAACCTGCTGGCCGTCACCGGCGCCGTCGTGGCGCTGCTGCTGATCATCACCTACCGCTCCCCAGTGCTCTGGCTGGTGCCACTGCTGGTGATCGCCTTCGCCGACCGGATCGCAGCCGTGGCCGGAACGGCCGTCGCCGAAGCGACCGGTCTGGGCGGTGACGGTTCCACCACGGGGATCACCAGCGTCCTGGTGTTCGGTGCGGGCACCAACTATGCGCTGTTGCTCATCTCGCGCTATCGCGAGGAACTGCGCCGCGAACCGGCACATCGGCAGGCGCTGCGCACGGCGGTACGTTTCGCCGGCCCGGCGATCGTGGCCAGTAATGCCACCGTGGTGCTGGCCCTGCTCTCGCTGCTGCTCGCCTCCTCGCCCACCACCCGCAGCCTCGGCGTGCAGGCCGCCTCCGGTCTGTTCGTGGCGGCCGTCTTCATCCTGCTGGTATTGCCCCCACTGCTGGCGCTGTTCGGCCCGAAGTTGTTCTGGCCCTTCATCCCTCGGGTCGGATCGGCGGAGATCACCACCACCGGCGCCTGGCACCGGGTGGCCGACTGGGTATCAGGGCACGCCGGACGGGTGGCGGTGGCGTCGATCCTCGCGCTGGGCATCCTGGCCACCGGCTTGATCGGTATCCCGGTCGGCTTATCGCTGATCGATCAGTTTCGGGTGCGCGCCGACTCGGTCGACGGTTTCAAAACCCTGTCCGCGCACTTTCCCGGCGGACTGACTGATCCGACCCGGGTGATCGCCCGCACCGCCGACACCGAAGCGGTTCAGGCGGCGATTGCGGCCACGCCGGGTATTGCTTCGGTGACATCGGCCGGAGTCTCTGACGCCGGACTAAGCCAATGGCAGGTAGTCCTCGACGCCACGCCCGCATCGGATGCAGCTTTCACAACGGTTGTTGCACTTCGTGATTCAGTACGTCAGGCTGATCCCGGCGCGCTCGTCGGCGGCTCCGACGCCACCGCACTGGACACCAAGAACACCGCCGTCCGGGACCGCTGGGTGGTGATCCCGGCGATCCTCATCGTGGTGCTCGCGGTGCTGTACGTACTACTGCGGGCGGTGTTGACGCCACTGGTGCTGGTAGCCACGACAACACTGTCGACGCTGGCGGCACTCGGGATGGGCGGCTGGGTCAGCGTGCACCTGCTCGGCTTCCCGGCATTGGACAACACCACTCCGTTGTTCGCGTTCCTGTTCCTGGTCGCACTCGGGGTCGACTACACCATCTTCCTGGTAACCCGGGCCCAGGAGGAGACGCCGATGTACGGCACCCGCGGGGGCATCGTGCGCGCGGTCTCGGCGACCGGCGCGGTGATCACCAGTGCGGGCATCGTCCTGGCGGCGGTGTTCGCCGTGCTTGGTGTGCTGCCGTTGATCGCGTTGACCCAATTGGGCATCATCGTCGGCCTGGGCATCCTGCTGGACACCTTCGTCGTTCGCACCATCGTCATACCGGCGATGTTCACGTTGATCGGACCGGCGATCTGGTGGCCGGCCTTCCGCGCCGACGACATCGAGCGGACCGACTCGATTCCGCTCAGTCCTCCCGATGGCCCTCAAACGCCCCGGCCCGAACCAGAAACAACACGCTGACGATCAGAACCCACACCGGGAACGCCAGCACCAGCCACATGGTGGTGTCCCCACCGATCATCAGAGTCAGCGCCGCCGCGTAGCTGAGTAGCACCAGCCAGCGCGGCATCAAACCGGTGCGCAACCAAATGGTGGCCAGCGACATCA
>NZ_JAEMSG010000067.1 GCF_016462945.1 Mycolicibacterium sp.
CTCACGGGCCTACCTGGGCGGTCGCAGTGTGCCGGCCAAGACCCTGACCACCTTCACCACCGGACTGCTGACCCTGCACGGTCAGAACGATCAGTTGCGGCTGATGCGCCCGGATGAACAGCGTGGCGCACTCGATCGGTTTGCCGGTGTCGCGGCCGTACTCGAGCGTTATCGAAAGGTGCGCGATGAGTGGCTCATTGCGCGGCGCGATCTCGTCGACCGCACCAACCGTGCGCGTGAGATGGCCCAGGAGGCCGACCGGTTGAAGTTCGCGCTCACCGAGATTGACGGCGTCGATCCGCGCCCGGGTGAGGATATATCGCTGGTCGCCGAGATCCGACGGCTTTCTGAGCTCGACGCTGTGCGGGAGGCTGCCGCCGACGCCCGCGACGCGCTGTCCGGAGCCGACGAACAGGCAGTCGACAGCCAAAACCGTTCCGCCACCGATATTCTCGTGCGCGTGATCACGCTTTTGGAATCGTCTGATGACACCGCTTTGAGTGAGCTGGGTCGCCAGCTCACCGATGTGCTGACCGTGGTCGGCGATGTCGGCCGCGAACTCGGTGACTTTCTGGCCGCACTGCCCGCCGATGCCAGCGCATTGGAGAACAAGCTCGCCCGTCAGGGCGAACTGCGCACCCTGATCCGCAAGTACGCCGCTGACGTCGACGGGGTGCTGAGCTGGGCGGCGGAGTCGCGGCAGCGGCTGGCGGCACTGGATGTATCTGAGGAAGCGCTGACCGGGTTGTCCCGTCAGGTGGATGAACTCTCCAGCCAGCTGGCCGCGTGCGCAGTCGAGTTGTCCAAGAAGCGGACGAAAGCCGCGACCGGACTGGCCAAGGCTGTGACCGCTGAACTGGGAGGTCTGGCCATGGCCGAGGCCGATTTCACCGTCGCGGTGGCAACGCTGCCCGCGCGCGACGATGACAGCGCCCCGTTGCGGTTGCCGTCCGGGGAGTGGGCACACGCCGGCGTTGACGGCGTGGATGCGGTGGAGTTCGGCTTCACCGCGCACCGCAGTGTCCAGGCCGCCGACTCGGTGCTGCCGTTGAATAAGAGCGCTTCGGGCGGTGAGCTGTCCCGGGTGATGTTGGCACTCGAGGTGGTGCTGGCGGCATCGGCCGAGGGAACCACCATGGTGTTCGACGAGATCGACGCCGGTGTGGGTGGTCGGGCGGCGGTTCAGATCGGTCGCCGCCTGGCCCGGCTGGCCCGAACCCATCAGGTCATCGTCGTCACCCACCTGCCGCAGGTGGCGGCCTACGCCGATACTCACCTGGTCGTGGACAGTGCCACCGCCGACAACGCCGGTGCCGCCAGCGAGGTGCGGCGGCTGGGCGATGAGGATCGGGTCGCCGAACTGGCCCGGATGCTCGCCGGCCTGGGCGAATCCGATACCGGCCGGGCGCACGCCCGGGAACTGCTGGTCGCGGCGCAGAAAGAGCGGCTCGAGCCGTAATCGCCGGGCACCCCGAGCTTTGTTGCCCCTGTGACAGAACATAACTTCTGGGGCTGTTGTTACGGCGCGCCTACCCGCCTCCGGCCGCTTCCGCCGACAAAATCAGGCGCATGAAGATGACAGCGCTGCTCTCGCGTAATGCCACCGCACGACCCGGCGTCACCGGCACCGCCCGCGTCGATAAGGACACCGACCGGCTACTGCGTCGCGTCGGCGCCGGCGATATCGCCGTCCTCGACATTCTCGACCTCGACCGGGTGACCGCTGATGCGCTCGTCGACGCCGGTGTCGCAGGCGTGGTCAACGCCTCACCGTCCATCTCCGGTCGCTACCCCAACCTGGGCCCCGAGGTGCTGGTGGCCAACAACATCACGCTGATCGATAACGCCGGGCCGGAGATCTTCAAGAAGATCAAGGATGGCGCCAAGGTGCGCCTCCACGAGGGCGGGGTGTACGCCGGCGAACGCCGACTGGCCAACGGTGTGGAGCGCACCGACGAGGAGATCGCCGACCTGATGCACGATGCCAAGACCGGCCTCGTTGCACACCTGGAGGCCTTCGCAGGTAACACCATCGAGTTCATTCGCAGTGAGAGCCCGATGATGATCGACGGGATCGGCATTCCTAACATCGACGTCGATGTCTATCGTCGGCACGTCATCGTCGTGGCCGACGGGGTGGGCGCCGAGAATGATCTCAAGGCACTCAAACCGTTCATCAAGGAATATCAGCCGGTACTGGTCGGCGTGGGCGCCGGTGCAGATATTCTGCACGATAACGGGTATCGCCCACAGCTCATCGTCGGCAACCCGGATCAGATGAGTGTTGATGTGCTTAAGTGCGGCGCCCAGGTGGTGCTGCCCGCCGACGCCGGCGGTTATGCCAGCGGACTGGAGCGCATTCAGGACCTGGGCATCGGGGCGATGACGTTCCCGGCTTCCGGTTCGGCCGCTGACCTAGCGCTACTGCTGGTGGACCACCACGGTGCATCACTGATCGTGACGGTCGGGCAGTCGGCGAGTATCGAGGAGTTCTTCGACCGCACTCGGGTGCAGAGCAATCCGTCGACCTTCCTGACCCGGCTCAAGGTGGGGGACAAACTGGTCGACGCGAAAGCCGTTGCCACGCTGTACCGCAACCATATCTCCGCTAGCACCATCGCACTTCTGATAATCGCTGTGCTGCTCGCCGTCGTCGCCGCCCTGTGGGTGTCGCGTGCCGATACTGTGGTGCTCGACTGGATTGCCAACTACTGGAACCACTTCTCCCTGTGGGTGCAGAGCGTAGTCACCTAGGGTGATAACGCTTCGCCACCATGTGATTTCACTGGCAGCGGTGTTTGTCGCGTTGGCGTTCGGTGTGGTGTTGGGCTCCGGTGCTTTCTCCGGCACTCTTGCGTCGGGTCTGCGTGGCGATAAGGCTGATCCGGAGAAACAGATCAGCACGCTCACCGACGATAAGACCGCCCTGACTGAAAGACTTTCCGCGGCAAACGAGTTCGATACCCAGATGGCGCCGCGGATGATCCGTGACGCGCTCATTGGAAAATCAGTGGTGCTGTTTCGCACCCCCGACGCTCAAGACGACGACGTCGATGCAGTATCGCGACTGATCGGGCAGGCGGGAGGTTCGGTTACCGGCACCATCGCGCTGACAAGCGAGTTCGTCGGGGCCAACTCTGCGGAAAAGCTGCGCTCAGTGGTCAACTCGTCGATTCTGCCAGCCGGCACCCAACTGAACACCGCGCTTGTAGACCAGGGTTCCCAGGCCGGCGATCTGCTCGGAATCGCACTGTTGATCAACCGCGACCCGAAGATCGTTCCGGTCGAAGACGAGGCCCGCGACGCCGTGCTGTCCGCCCTGCGCGACACCGGCTTTCTCACCTACACCCAGCGCCTCGTCCCGGCCAATGCGGTCGTAATCGTCAGCGGGGGCGCACTGGCCGATGACGCGGGTAACCAGGGGGCGACCGTGGCCCGATTCGCCGCCGCCTTGGCTCCGCGCGGGTCCGGCACCGTACTGGCCGGCGGGGATGGCTCGGCGGCAGGTGTCGCGGCGGTCGCGGTCACCCGGGCCGATGCGGGCATGGCCGGTGCGGTGACCACGGTGGACGATATCGGGAGCGCGACCGGCCGGATCACCACCGTGCTGGCAGTGCAGGCCCTGATCGGCGGCGGCCCACCGGGCAAATACGGCATCGGCCCCGGTGCAGCCTCGGTCACCGTCCCGAAGTAACCGCGCTCGACGGGCGTGTCAGCGCCGTGGAGTCGGCGTCGGTGTTAGGGTGAATTTCCGTGGGTCGGCAGGCCCCAACCAGACCTTTTCGGCAGTGTCGTCGGAGCCTGAAAGGCCCGGTAATCCAAAGTCCTGCGCCGTCGTCACGGAGGTTGCTCTTGCCCGCATTGCGCAAGCACCAGCAGGCCGCCACCAAGCACATCTTTGTCACCGGTGGCGTCGTCTCCTCGCTTGGCAAGGGCCTCACCGCAAGCAGTCTCGGTCAATTGCTGACCGCCCGCGGCCTGCAGGTGACCATGCAGAAACTCGACCCGTACCTCAATGTCGACCCGGGCACGATGAATCCGTTCCAGCACGGCGAGGTGTTCGTCACCGAAGACGGGGCCGAGACCGACCTCGATGTCGGCCACTATGAGCGCTTCCTGGACCGGGATCTGTCCGGTTCGGCGAACGTGACGACCGGCCAGGTGTATTCGATGGTGATCGCCAAGGAACGCCGCGGTGAGTACCTCGGTGACACCGTGCAGGTGATCCCGCACATCACCGACGAAATCAAAACGCGCATCCTGGCGATGGCAGAGCCGGACGCCGAGGGAAACCGGCCGGACATCGTCATCACCGAGGTCGGCGGAACCGTGGGCGATATCGAATCCCAGCCGTTCCTGGAAGCGGCCCGCCAGGTTCGACACGAGGTTGGCCGGGAGAACTGCTTCTTCCTGCACGTCTCGCTGATCCCGTATCTGGCGCCGTCGGGCGAATTGAAGACCAAACCCACCCAGCACTCGGTGGCGAGCCTGCGCAGCATCGGCATCACCCCGGACGCGCTGATCCTGCGGTGCGATCGCGATGTGCCCGAAGGGCTCAAGGAGAAGATCGCGCTGATGTGTGACGTCGACATCGACGGGGTGATCTCCACACCGGATGCGCCGTCCATCTACGACATCCCCAAGGTGCTGCACCGCGAGGAACTCGACGCCTATGTGGTGCGGCGGTTGAATCTGCCGTTCCGCGACGTCGACTGGACCACCTGGGACGACCTGCTTCGCCGGGTGCACGATCCGCAGGAGACGGTGCAAATTGCATTGGTGGGCAAGTACATCGATCTCTCTGATGCCTACCTTTCGGTGGCCGAGGCATTGCGGGCGGGCGGGTTCGCCCACCGTGCCAAGGTTGAGATGCGCTGGGTGGCCTCCGACGACTGCGATACCGAGGCCGGTGCGGCCTCGGCTCTGGAGGATGTGCACGCGGTACTGATTCCGGGTGGTTTCGGAATTCGCGGTATCGAAGGCAAGATCGGCGCCATCCGGTATGCCCGCCATCGTGGTCTGCCGGTGCTTGGACTGTGCCTGGGTCTGCAGTGCATCGTGATCGAGGCGGCCCGGACGGTGGGACTGGAACAGGCGAACTCCGCCGAATTCGAGCCGGACACACCGGATCCGGTGATCTCCACCATGGCCGATCAGCGGGACGCCGTCGCGGGCGAGGCCGACCTGGGCGGAACGATGCGACTGGGTGCGTACCCGGCTGTACTTGAGCCGGGATCCGTTGTCGCCGAGGCATATCAGTCCACCACCGTCTCCGAACGGCACCGGCATCGCTATGAGGTGAACAACGCCTACCGCGATCGGATTGCCCAGAGCGGACTCCGGTTCTCCGGAACCTCACCGGATGGACATCTGGTGGAGTTCGTCGAGTACCCACGCGAGGTGCATCCGTTCCTAGTGGGCACCCAGGCGCATCCCGAACTCAAGAGCCGGCCCACCCGGCCACACCCGCTGTTCGTCGCGTTCGTCGGCGCGGCCATCGATTACAAGGCGGCCGAACGGCTTCCGGTGGAATTACCCGAAACCTCGATCGGCCCCGAAACCCCCAACGGAACAGAGCACCCCGACGACGCCGGTGTGCAGCCGTTGTCGGAACATGCCCGTGGTTGAGCACGTATTCGAGACCGTTTCCTCCGAAACCCTCTATCGAGGAAAGATTCTCGCGCTGCGCACCGATGAGGTGCGGATGCCCGGCGGTGGCACCGCCGTCCGCGAGGTGGTCGAGCACTACGGTGCGGTGGCCGTCGCCGCCGTCGACGATGACGGCCGACTGGTGCTGGTGTACCAATACCGCACTGCGCTAGGCCGCCGACTCTGGGAGCTTCCGGCCGGACTGCTCGACGAACCGGGGGAGCAGCCGATAGTCGCCGCCGCCCGCGAACTTCGTGAGGAGACCGGTCTTGCCGCTGATGACTGGCGGGTGCTGATCGACGTCGCGCTCTCCCCGGGTTTCTGCGATGAAGCCGTGCGGGTATTTTTAGCGCGGGGTTTGAGCCAGGTCGGCCGCCCCGATGCCGACCACGAGGAGGCCGACCTCACGGTGCACCGGGTGGTACTCGGGCATGCCGTAGAGCAGGTGCTGTCGGGTGAGATCGTCAACGCCACCGCCGCGGCGGGTGTGCTGGCCGCCCACGCCGCGATCATCGGCGGGCGGCCCACCCGGCCGGCCGATGCCCCGTGGCAGGACTGCCCGAAAGCGTTTGCGGCAAGGCAACACCGGTGACGACCGCGCAATTCACCACCCTGGACGGCCAGTTGCAGGGCTACCTCGACCACCTGACCATCGAGCGTGGGGTGGCGGCCAACACCATCAGTTCCTATCGACGCGATCTGCGCCGCTACAGCGAGCACCTGAACCTGCGCGGTATCGGCGATCTGCGCGACGTGACCGAGATCGATGTCAGTGACTTCCTCGTCGCGCTGCGCAAGGGCGACACCGACGCGAAAGCGATGCCGCTGTCGGCGGTGTCGGCCGCGCGGGCACTGATCGCGGTGCGCGGGCTGCACAAGTTCGCCTCCGCCGAGGGCATCATCGACCTCGATGTGGCCCGTGCGGTCAAACCGCCCACCCCGAGTCGGCGGCTGCCCAAGAGCCTGTCCCTCGATGATGTGCTGGCCCTGTTGGAAAGTTCCGGCGGCGATGCGCCCAGCGACGGACCGCTGACACTGCGCAACCGGGCACTGCTGGAACTGCTGTACTCCACCGGCGCCCGCATCTCCGAGGCTGTCGGCTTGGACGTTGACGATATCGACACCCACGCCCGGTCGGTGCTGCTGCGGGGGAAGGGCGGTAAGCAGCGACTGGTGCCGGTCGGTCGGCCGGCGATCGCGGCGCTGGATGCCTATCTGGTGCGGGGCCGGCCGGACCTGGCCAGGCGGGGTCGTTCCACCGGCGCCCCGGGGGGAGGAATCTTCCTCAACGCCCGCGGCGGCCGGCTGTCCCGGCAGAGCGCCTGGCAGGTGCTCCAGGACTCCGCGGAGCGGGCCGGGATCACCGTGGCGGTCTCGCCGCATACGCTGCGACACTCGTTCGCCACCCACCTGCTCGACGGCGGCGCTGACGTGCGCGTGGTGCAGGAACTACTCGGCCACGCCTCGGTGACGACCACCCAGATCTACACCCTGGTCACCGTGACCGCCCTACGTGAAGTGTGGGCGGGCGCGCACCCTCGGGCCTGACCGTCCACCCGACCTCAACCACGGGAAAACCACCACCACCCACCGAATAACTAGGCTAGTATCTATTAATATATTGGCAGCGGTGTGAAAGGACATGCGATGGCGCTCAACTCCTTTATGGATCTGGAACTTGCCGTTCCCGACGCGGCCGCACTGGAGGCGTTCTGGATTCGGCGCGGGCTACACGCCACCTCGGCCGGCGTGCTGGGAACGGCCGAGCGCCCCTCGCAACTACGGTTCCGGGAAGGCAGTTATCGCCATGTCGCCGAGATTCGGATCGGCTGCGACACCGCCGCCGATCTGGACGCCATCACCGGCCGGTTGGACGGGATCGGGGTCGCCTACACCCGGGACGACACCTCGGTTCGGTGCGCCGATCCGGTCCTGGATCACGATGTTGTCGTCGAGGTCGGGGAGGCGGCCAAACTCGCACCAGCACCCGAGCGTCAGTTCAACGGTCCCGGTGATATCTCCCGGCCCAATCGCCGGTCATCGGCGACAGCCCCCGACTGGAACTCGGCTCCGCGACGCGTCGGGCACGTCGTATTCGGCACACCCGACGTGGCGGCCAGTGCGGAGTTCTACCGCCGCGGCATCGGCATGAAACTGTCGGACGCGATCCTCGGCGGTGCCGCCCAGTTCCTGCGCTGCTCGCCCGATCACCACAACATCCTGCTGATGCCCGCACCGGTGCCGTGCATGAACCACTACGCGGTCGAGATGAACGATGTGGACGCCATCGGCCGGATGGGCATGGAGGTCGTCGGCGAGAGCGCCGAGGCCTCGGTGTTCGGCCTCGGGCGCCACGTGATCGGCTCCAACCTGTTCTGGTACCTACTCGACCCGGCCGGCGGCATGTTCGAGTTGTTCTCCGATATCGACCAGATCACCGACGACGCACTGTGGGAAGCCGAGTATCTCCGCGAGGACTGGGACCCCACCCCGGCCGCCTGGGAGCCGAAGGCACCCAATCCCGACTTCTTCCTGCCCACCGATATCGACGCCATCGCCCGCGGGCGCGAAGCGGCCGGCCGCTAACGGTGGATCTAGGAATCGCCGGGCGGCGCGCCCTGCTGTGCGGGTCGACCCGTGGGCTCGGCCTCGCCTGCGCGGAGTCGCTGGCCCGCGAAGGCGTCGACATCGTGATCAACGGGCGCTCGGGCGCCGCCGAGGTCGCCGCAGAGCTCGCTGCGCAGTTCGACGTCTCCGTCGTCGGTGTCGATGCCGACATCAACACCGAGGCGGGTCGCAACGCTCTGCTTGCCGCCTGCCCCAAACCGGACATCCTCGTGACCAACAATGCCGGCCCGCCGCCGTCGATATTCGTCGACACCACGCCGGAGGCGTGGCAGGCGGCGGTGACGGGCAATATGCTGGCCCCACTGCAGATGATCCAGGCCGTTCTGCCCGGGATGCGCGAACGCCGATTTGGCCGGATCGTGAACATCACCTCGGCCATGGTGACCACTCCGAATGTTCTGATGACCCCGTCGGTGGCGGCCCGTGCCGGGCTCACCGGTGTGACCAAGGCGATCGCCGGCGATTGCGCCGCCGATAACGTGACCGTCAATAACCTTCTGCCAGAACGGATTAACACCGGGCGACAGAGACAGATGGCCGATTTCGCAGTCGCTACCCGCGGTATCACGCTTGACGAGGCGTATGCGGAGATCGCCGCCACGATCGCGGCCAAACGCTTAGGCCGGCCCGAAGAAGTCGGCGACGCCTGCGCCTACCTGTGTTCGGTTCAGGCCAGCTTCGTGTCCGGGCTGAATATGCACATCGACGGCGGAAGTTACCGGGGGCTCATCTGATGGCGACCACGGTGATGGACACTACGGTTCTGATTGTTGGCGGGGGACCGGCCGGTCTGCTCACCTCGATCCTGCTGGATCGCCTCGGCGTCGACAACATCGTTGTGGAGCGCCGCGCGGATGCCCAGAGTGCCCCCGCGGCGCACGTCGTCAACGCCCGAACCCTCGAGATCTGCCGGTCCGCGGGCGTCGATATGGCCCGGGTGGCAGCCGCGTGCCAGCCCGTTCACGAGGGCGACGCGGTGCGCTGGGTGACGAGTCTGGGGGGCACCGAATTGGGCACTGTCGGGTTCGAGAACCTGCACCGCCCCGATGAGATGGCCGATTTCAGTCCCACCCCGCTGCGCAACCTGGCTCAGCATCGCTTCGAGCCGATCCTGCGCGACCATGTCGCCAATTTGCGGGGCGGCCAGGAGTGGGTCAGCGCCACTGCGGACGCCGACGGCGTCACGAGCCACTTCGCATCGGGTGATGTCATCCGCAGCCGCTATCTGTTGGGCTGCGACGGCGCCGGCAGTCGGGTGCGTAAGTCCCTGGACATCGCCATGGAGGGCCCCGACCAGCTGCAGGCCTTCATGACGATTCACGCTGAGACGGACCTTCGCGACCTGGTCGGTGATCACCCTGCCACGCTCTTCTTCATGGTCAACGACTTTGGCAAGGGCACCTTTGTCGTTCATGACCTCGGCTCGTGTTGGGTGTACCAGCACCCCTGGGATCCCGAGTCGGAGCCGTTGGAGAGCTTCGACGACGAGTACGCCGCCGAAGTGTTCCGGCGGGCCGCGGGTGCTGAGGTTGACCTGAAAATCCGCCACGTCAAACCGTGGCGGGTCACCAGCCAGATCGCCGAGCACTACCGCGACGGCCGGGTGTTCCTGGTCGGCGACGCCGCCCATCGGTTCCCGCCCAGTGGTGGCCTGGGTCTCAATACCGGCGCGGCCGACGCGCACAACCTGGCCTGGAAGTTGGCCGCCGTCGAGCACGGATGGGCATCGCCGGAACTGCTGGACACCTATGAGTCCGAGCGACGGCCGGTAGCGCAGATGAATGCGCAGAAGAGTTTGGAGAACGGGGTCCGACTGTTCGAGGTGTGGAATGCCGTGGGCACCGGGTCAGCCGAGGACGTCGCCGCCACGCTGGCCGATGAGCAACGCCGGGCCACCCTGGCCGCCGCGATCACCAATCAGGAAGAGCATTTCGACATGCTGGGTCTGCAACTCGGATTCTCCTATCCCGCCGGATCGGGACCCGTGCTCGATGACGGCGAGCCACTGCCGCATCGGGACAACATCGTGCGCCAGTACATACCGTCCACCAATCCCGGTGTGCGACTACCACATCGGTGGATCACCCCGGACATCTCGACGCTGGACCGGATCGCCCTGGACGGGATGACGCTGCTCACCTCGTCGCCGCAGTGGACCGCCGCCGGACTGGCCGTCGCCGATGGTGTCGTGCCGGTTCACGTCGTCGCCGACGAAACCGGCCTGGCAGGTCCCGGTGCTCTCTTGATCCGGCCGGATCAGCATGTGGCCTGGCGTGCCCTGTCCGATGTGCCCGACGCCGAGGCGCAGTTGCGCACCGCGCTGGGCGCGCTGTTCCCCCTATCGAAGGTGACATCATGAAGCTGGCCAATTACGGCGGACGCGCGACAGTACTGCGTGGCGACGGCGGTATCGACGTTGCGGAGGCATCCGGCGGCCGCTTCGGGCCTGGGCTGCAACAGATTTACGAACACTGGGATGAGTTCTGCGCCTGGGAGGCGGGTCTGACCGATGCCCCGGTCAGCGTTATCGATCCTGCGCGACTCGAATCGCCCGCGCCGCAGCCGCCACAGGTCTTCGCCATCGGCCTCAACTACCTCGCCCATGCCGAAGAGTCCGGGATGCAACTGCCCTCGGTCCCCGCCGTCTTCACCAAGTACCCGTCAAGCCTGACCGGGCCCTACGCCGATATCACGCTGTCCGGTGACACCGTCGACTGGGAGGTCGAGCTGGTGGTGGTGATGGCCCACCGGGTGGACAGCGTCAAACCGGAGGACGCCTGGCGGCACGTGGCAGGGCTCGCGGTGGGCCAGGACATCTCCGACCGCACGATGCAATTCGCCGCCGCGGCCCAGTTCGCCCTGGGCAAGTCCTATCGCGGGTTTGGCCCCATCGGGCCCTACCTGGTGACACCGAACGAATTGGCAGACCCCACCGCGGTTCGGCTGAGTTGCTCGATCAACGGTGAGACCGTGCAGGACGGCACCACCGCGGACATGGTCTTCTCGGTGGGTGAGCTGATCTCGCGGATCGCCGATATCTGCCCGCTACTGCCCGGTGATGTGATCTTCACCGGCACGCCCGACGGCTGCGGCGTCACCGCGAAACCACCCCGGTTCCTCAAGGCCGGCGACGTGCTCGAGAGCACGGTCGAGGGCATCGGGACCATCCGGAACCTGTTCGTCGGGCGAGAGTGATTCCCTGAGATACGAACTTTGACGGCCATGCCGCCACAGTGGGAGGCACCGGTGGCTAGACTTCGCGTCAATGTTCGCCACGCCGCCGATTCACCCGACCCGGATGGCGGCCGCGTGACCGACGAGTCCGACGACGCGCCGATCGGTCTCACCGGCCGCCCCCCTCGCGCTATCCCAGAACCGCAGCCGCGGAAAAGCCACGGCCCAGCCGTGGTGATTTCGATGTGTAACCAGAAGGGCGGGGTGGGCAAGACCACCTCCACCATCAATCTGGGTGCGGCGTTGGCCGAGTACGGCCGCAAGGTACTGCTGGTCGATCTGGACCCGCAGGGCGCGCTGTCGGCCGGGCTCGGTGTGCCGCACTACGAGCTGGCCCATACGGTGCACAACCTCATGATCGAGCCGCGGGTGGGACTCGACGAGGTGCTGATCCACACCCGGGTCGACGGGCTTGACCTGATCCCCAGCAATATCGACCTGTCGGCCGCAGAGATCCAGTTGGTCAACGAGGTCGGCCGGGAGCAGACCCTGGGCCGTGCGCTGCGCCCGGTGCTGGACCGGTACGACTATGTCCTGATCGACTGCCAGCCGTCGCTGGGCCTGCTCACGGTCAACGCCCTGGCGTGTTCCGACGGGGTGATCATCCCGACCGAGTGCGAGTACTTCTCGCTGCGCGGCCTCGCGCTTCTCACCGACACCGTAGAGAAGGTGCGCGAACGGCTCAACCCCAAGCTGGAGATCAGTGGAATCGTGGTGACCCGGTTCGATAACCGCACCGTCAACGCCCGCGAGGTGATGGCCCGGGTGCTGGAGCGGTTCGGAGATCTGCTCTTCGACACCGTGATCGCCCGTACCGTCCGGTTCCCCGAGACCAGCGTCGCCGGCGAACCCATTGTCTCCTGGGCACCGAAATCCGGTGGTGCACAGGCTTATCGTGCGTTGGCCCGCGAGGTCATCGACCGCTTCGGCAAGTGACCGCACAGGTAGCGCCCGAGACGGGCGCCGAGAAGATCCCGGAAAAGGGCTTCCATGTCACGCTGACCAACTTCGATGGTCCCTTCGACCTGTTGTTGCAGCTGATCTTCGCCCACCGCCTCGACGTCACCGAGGTCGCGTTGCACACGGTGACCGACGAGTTCATCGCCTACACCCGCGAGATCGGCCGGGTGATGGAGCTCGACGAGACCACCACCTTCCTGGTGATCGCCGCGACCCTGCTCGATCTGAAAGCGGCGCGGCTGCTTCCTGCAGGTGAGGTGTCCGACGAGGAGGACCTGGCGCTGCTCGAGGTACGCGACCTGTTGTTCGCCCGGTTGCTGCAGTACCGGGCGTTCAAGCACGTCGCGGAGATGTTCGCCGAACTCGAGGCCGCCGCGCTGCGCAGCTACCCGCGCGCGGTAGCACTGGAAGACCAGTTCTCCGAGCTGTTGCCCGAGGTGATGATCGGTGTCGACGCGCTGAGTTTCGCCGAGATCGCCGCGGCGACGTTCACCCCGCGTCCGATACCCATCGTGTCGACTGAGCATCTGCATGTGTCCCGGGTGTCGGTGCCCGAGCAGGCCGAGCGACTACTGAAGTTCCTCGAGAGCCGCGGGGTGGGGCACTGGGCGTCGTTCTCCGAACTGGTGGTGGATTGTTCGGAACCCATCGAGATCGTCGGGCGGTTCTTGGCGCTGCTCGAGCTGTACCGAGCCCGGACGGTAGCATTCGAGCAGTCAGAACCGCTTGGTGTGCTGCAGGTTTCGTGGACCGGTGACCAGGTGATCAATGCGGAGCTGGTCCGAGCCGAGTGGGAAGAGTGAGTGGGAAGAGTGAGTCGGTGCCTGACAAAGTGGTGACCGACGACCCGATGACCGACGACCCGATGACCGACGACCCGATGACCGACGACCCGGCCACCGACGAGATTCCCACCGAGCTCGAGGAGCTTGACGACGCCGATCTGACCCGGGTGCTGGAGGCGCTACTGCTGGTGGTCGACACCCCGGTGAACTCCGAGACGCTGGCGGCGGCCACCGAACAACCGGTGTACCGGATCAATGACGCGCTGCACCGGATGGTGGAGGAGCTCACCGCCCGCGGCTCCGGCATCGATCTTCGCGAGATGGGCGGTGGCTGGCGGATGTACACCCGCGCCAGGTTCGCGCCCTATGTCGAGCGATTGCTTCTCGATGGCGCGCGATCCAAGCTGACCCGCGCCGCACTGGAGACGTTGGCGGTGGTGGCCTACCGCCAGCCTGTCACCAGAGCCAGGATCAGTGCGGTGCGCGGGGTCAATGTCGACGCGGTAATCCGGACACTGCTGGCGCGCGGACTGGTCACCGAGGCCGGCAACGATTCCGATACGGGTGCGACCATGTTCGCCACCACGGAGCTTTTTCTGGAGCGCCTCGGGTTGGCGTCGCTCAATGAGCTGCCCGATATCGCCCCGCTGCTGCCCGACGTCGATGTGATCGATGAACTGAGCGATAACCTGGACAGCGAACCCCGGTTCGCCAAGCTCTCCAGGGTGGCGCAGGCCGATATTCCTGTCACGCTCGATGTCGATACCGATGTCTGACGCCGAGGGCGTTCGGCTGCAGAAAGTGCTGTCGCAGGCCGGAATTGCGTCGCGGCGGGTGGCGGAACGGATGATCATCGACGGCCGCGTCGAGGTGGACGGTCACCTGGTGACCGAGTTGGGCACCAGGGTGGATCCTGAGGCGTGCGAGATCCGGGTCGACGGCACCCGGGTGGTGCTCGACGATGCCATGGTCTATCTGGCGGTGAACAAACCGATCGGTATGCACTCGACCATGTCGGATGATCGAGGCCGACCGTGTATCGGGGACTTGGTGGAGCACCGAGTGCGCGGGAACAGAAAACTGTTCCACGTCGGCCGGCTCGATGCCGATACCGAAGGTCTGCTGCTGCTGACCAATGACGGCGAACTGGCACATCGTCTGATGCATCCCTCGTACGAGGTACCGAAGACCTATCTGGCGACGGTGGCCGGTTCGGTACCGCGCGGGCTTGGCAAGACCCTGCGGGCCGGTATCGAACTTGAGGATGGCCCGGTCAAACTCGATGATTTCGCGGTGGTGGATTCCGTACCGGGAAAGACGCTGCTGCGCGTTACACTGCACGAGGGCCGTAAGCGGATCGTGCGCCGGTTGTTGGACCAGGTCGGCTTCCCGGTGCAGGCACTGGTGCGCACGGATATCGGGTCGGTGTCACTCGGCGATCAGCGGCCCGGCAGTATCCGGGTGCTGACGCGCAAAGAGATCGGTGAACTGCACGGGGCCGTGGGCATGTGATCGGTGTGGTGATCGCGATCGACGGGCCCGCGGGTACCGGAAAATCAAGTGTGTCCAGGGGTTTGGCGCGGAAACTCGGCGCCCGCTATCTGGATACCGGGTCGATGTACCGGATCGTCACATTGGCGCTGGTGCGCGCTCGCGTAGATCTGGATGATCCGGATGCCATTGCGGCCGCCGCCGAGGTGCCGTTGTCCGTCGGCCACGACCCGGACACCGCAACAGCATTCCTTGGCGACGAGGAGGTTTCGGCACTGATCCGTGGTGACGAGGTGACCCGTGCGGTATCGGCGGTGTCCGCGGTTTCCGCGGTGCGCACCCGGTTGGTGGGAATTCAACGCGAGTTGGCGGCCGGACCGGACAGCGTGGTGGTCGAGGGCCGCGATATCGGCACCGTGGTGTTGCCGGATGCAGACGTGAAGATCTTCCTGACCGCCTCGGCCGAGACCCGCGCCAGGCGCCGTAACGACCAGAACATTGCGGCGGGCCTGCCGGATGACTACGAGACCGTGCTGGCCGATGTGCGCCGACGCGACCACCTGGACTCATCCCGCGCGGTCTCGCCGCTGCGTGCGGCCGAGGATGCGGTGATCGTGGACACCAGTGATATGAACCAGACCGAGGTGATCGCCGCACTGCGGGATCTCGTCGAACAGCGGATGCAGACCCGGCGATGACCGAGGACGGCACCTGGTCCGACGAGAACGACTGGGAAGTCGGCGGCGAGCAGGACGCCGCGGATTCCGATGTCGCCGGCGGTCCGCCGCCGGTGGTCGCGGTGGTGGGAAGGCCCAACGTCGGCAAGTCCACACTGGTGAACCGGATCCTGGGTCGTCGTGAGGCCGTCGTGCAGGATCTTCCCGGCGTGACCCGCGACCGGGTGTCCTATGACGCGTCGTGGACCGGGCGGCGGTTCATGGTGCAGGACACCGGCGGCTGGGAGCCCGATGCCAAGGGTCTGCAGCAGAAGGTGGCCGAGCAGGCCTCGTTTGCCATGAAGACCGCGGATGCGGTGATCCTGGTGGTGGACGCGATCGTCGGCGCGACCACGGCCGACGAGGCGGCCGCGCGGATTCTCAAGCGCTCAGGCAAGCCGGTGTTCCTGGCTGCCAACAAGGTGGACAACGAGAAGGGCGAATCCGACGCGGCCGCGCTGTGGTCGTTGGGCCTCGGGCAGCCGCACCCCATCAGCGCGGTCCACGGACGCGGGGTCGCAGACCTGCTCGACGATGTCGTCGACGCGCTGCCGGAGGTGTCGGAGACCGCATCCCCCGTCGGGGGACCGCGTCGTGTCGCGCTGGTCGGTAAGCCGAACGTCGGCAAGAGTTCGCTGCTGAACCGACTGGCCGGTTCCGAGCGAGCCGTGGTGCACGATGTCGCCGGCACCACCGTCGATCCGGTGGACTCGCTGATCGAGTTGGACGGCCGCATCTGGCGTTTCGTCGACACTGCCGGTCTGCGGCGCCGGGTCGGGCAGGCCAGCGGGCATGAGTTCTACGCCTCGGTCCGCACGCACGGTGCCATCGACGCCGCCGAGGTGGTGGTGGTGCTGATC